>NC_009937.1:0-340000 GCF_000010525.1 Azorhizobium caulinodans ORS 571
CATCCAGAGCGGCGGGGTCTTCTGCGGGAAGCCGTCCAGCACGTTCAGAAACGGGGAGGGCTTGGCCCTAAGCTCGCTCATGCCCACACACCCTCATCAAACAAGAATCTCTTAGAAAAGAGAGTCGTTAGTGTCTTAACGGTTGATTAACTAGTCGCGCGGCGATCGACAACCGATCCACAAACGGACACGGCGGCGCACCCCGATTCACAGGGGCGGGAAAAGGCCAAAAACCGCCGGTTAATGAAGCGTTAACCATTTGGGCGCGGATGCGCGTCCCCATCTGCCCACAGCCCGGGATGAATCCGTGTCCACACGGGATGGATTGTGGATGCCCATGCCCATGATTCTTGTGCTGCGCTTGCATGGGGCCGGAGGGCATGCCTTCCTGCACACGCCGTCCACAGACCGGTGGAGAAACCGTGAGCAGCCCCCATCAGAACTACTTCCACCTGCATCTGGTTTCGGATTCGACCGGCGAAACCCTGATCAACGTGGGACGCGCAGCCTGCGCCCAATATGTTAACGTTTCACCAATCGAGCACGTCTATCCGCTGGTGCGCTCCACCAAGCAGCTCGACCGCGTGCTGGCCGAGATCGAGGCCAGCCCTGGCATCGTGCTCTACACGCTGGTGGACAAGGAGATCCGCGAGCGCCTCAAGGAGCGCTGCCGCGAACTGAGCGTGCCTTACATGTCGGTGCTGGCGCCGGTGGTGCAGCTTTTCCAGTCCTATCTGGGCGGCGAGCCGCAGCCACGCGTGGGTGGCCAGCACGCGCTGGACGCCACCTATTTCAAGCGCATCGACGCGCTGAACTATACGGTGAGCCATGACGACGGCCACCTGACGGACGATCTGGAAGAGGCGGACGTGGTGCTGCTGGGTGTCTCGCGCACCTCGAAGACCCCCACCTCCATCTATCTCGCCAACCGCGGCATCAAGACCGCGAACATCCCGCTCGTGCCCAACGTGCCGATCCCGCCGAACCTCTCGCGCCTGAAGAAGCCGCTCATCGTCGGGCTGATCGCTAGCCCCGAGCGGATCGTCGAGATCCGCCAGAACCGCCTGCTCGGTCTCAATGCGGATACGACCAACTCCTCTTATGTGGACCGCGATGCGGTGTCGGAGGAGATCGCCAATTCCCGCCGGCTCTTCGCCCGCAACGGCTGGCCGCTCATCGACGTGACGCGGCGCTCCATCGAGGAGACAGCCGCCGCCATCATCGGCCATCTCTCCGAGCGGCGCCGGCGGAGCATCGTCGAGACATGAGCCTGTGGCGCCTGCCTGAGCCGCTGCTGCTCGCCTCCCGCAGTTCCGCCCGCCTCGCGGTCCTGCGTGGCGCCGGCCTTCCCGTCGAGGCGCGGCCGGTTGCAATCGACGAACGGGCCATTGAGGCCGAAGCCCGTGGCACGGGCGCAGCGCCGGACGATGTGGCGCGGGTGCTGGCGCAGGCGAAGGCCCTCGCCGCCTCCGCTCTCGCGCCGGGTCGGGTGGTCCTGGGCGCCGACCAGACTTTGGCGCTCGGAGGCGACATCCTGCACAAGCCGCCGACGCTGGAGGCCGCCCGTGCTCAGGTCCGTCAGCTTGCCGGCCGCACCCATGTCCTGCACGCGGCCGTGGCCATCGTCCGCGATGAGGAAGTGCTGTTCGAGACCGTCGAGACCGCGCAGCTGACCATGCGCGACTTGTCGGACGAAGCGATAGAGAGCTATTTCGCCGCGGCGGGGCCGCAGGTGATCGAAAGCGTCGGCGCCTATCAGATCGAGGGCCCCGGCTTGCAGCTGTTCGAGCGCATCGACGGCGACCATTTCACCATTCTCGGCCTGCCCATCCTGCCGGTGCTGGCCTGTTTCCGTAGCGAGGGTTGGGTTCCGTGAAGCGCGTCGCCATTTTCGGTCATCCGGTCATCCATTCGCGCTCGCCCCTCGTTCACGGCTACTGGCTGAAGCAGCACGGCATCGCAGGGGATTATGTGCGCCACGACGTGGCGCCGGACGAAGCCGAAGCCTTCTTCGCGCGCTTTGCCGAACAGGGCTATGCCGGCGGCAATGTCACCATCCCGCACAAGGAAGTGGCCTTCAACGCGCTGGCGGAGGCCGATCCCGTGGCCCGCGCTTTGGGTGTCGCGAACACGCTGTGGCTGGAGGACGGCCGGCTCTTCGGCGCGAACACCGACGCGCCGGGCTTCCTCTCCAATCTCGACGTGACCGCGCCGGGGTGGGACGCCAATCCTCGTGTCGCTCTGGTTCTGGGGGCGGGCGGTGCATCGCGGGCAGTGCTGTATGGCTTCCTTCAGCGGGGCTTCGACAAGGTGCTGCTTGCCAACCGCACGCTTGCCCGCGCCGAGGCGCTTGCCGCTCATTTCGGACCACGCGTGGTGCCCATCGGCTGGGACGGCGTTTCGGCGTCGCTGAAGGAGGCGCAGGTGGTGGCCAACACCACGTCCCTCGGCATGAAGGGCCAGCCGCCGCTGGATCTCGATCTTTCCGTGCTGGCCGATGATGCAGTGGTGGCGGATGTGGTCTATGTGCCCTTGGAGACGCCGTTGCTGAAGGCGGCGAAGGCGCGGGGCCTGCGCACGGTGGATGGGCTCGGCATGCTGCTGCATCAGGCGGTTCCGGGGTTCGCCCGCTGGTTCGGCGTCACGCCGCAGGTGGATGCGGGCCTGCGCGATCTCATCGTCGCGGACCTTGCGGCCAAGGGACAGTTGGGGGCCTGAGCGCATGTGGATCATCGGCCTCACCGGCTCAATCGGCATGGGCAAGTCGGCCACCGCCGGCCTGTTCCGCGCCGCCGGCGTGCCGGTGCATGATGCCGATGCCAGCGTCCATGCCATGTATCGCGCCGAGGCCGTGGCTCCGGTGGAGGCGGCCTTTCCCGGCGTGACCCGCGACGGCGCCATCGATCGCAGGCTCTTGTCCGAGCGGGTGCTGAACGATGCCGAGGCCATGAAGCGGCTGGAGGCCATCGTCCATCCGCTGGTGCGGGCCCGCGAGCGCGCCTTTCTGGAAAAGGCCGAGGCGGCCGGCGCCCATTGGGTGGTGCTGGACATCCCCCTGCTATTCGAGACGAACCGGGCCGACGCCATGGATGTCGTCGTCGTGGTCACTGCGCCGAAAGAGGTGCAGGAACAGCGGGTGCTGGCGCGGGATGGCATGACGCGCGAGCGGTTCGAGGCCATCCTGAAGCGGCAGATGCCTGATTCGGAAAAGCGCCGCCGCGCCCACGTCATCATCGACACCGGCCGGGGCTTTCCGGCCGCGAAGCATCAGGTGGAAGGCCTCCTGCGCACCCTGGCGGGACAGGGGCACACACGCCGAGACAGGAAGACGGACTAGACCATGCGCGAGATCGTGCTCGACACGGAAACCACCGGCCTTGAAGCCAACAAGGGCGACCGGGTGGTGGAAATCGGCTGCGTGGAGATGGTCAACCGCATCCTCACCGGCAACACCTTCCACGTCTACATCAATCCCGAGCGGGATATGCCGGCGGAAGCCTTTGCGGTCCATGGCCTTTCGAGTGAGTTCCTCTCGGACAAGCCGAAGTTCGCGGAGGTCGCCGACGCCTTCCTGGAATTCATCGCCGGGGACACGCTGGTCATCCACAATGCGGCCTTCGACATCGGCTTCCTGAATGCCGAACTGGCGCGTCTGAGCCGCGAGCCCATCGCCCGTGACCGGGTGGTGGACACGGTGGCGCTCGCCCGCCGCAAGCATCCGGGTGCTTCCGCCAAGCTCGACGATCTGATGAAGCGCTATGGCATCGACGCCTCGCGCCGTGTGAAGCACGGGGCGCTGCTCGATTCCGAACTGCTGGCCGAGGTCTATAGCGAACTCTTGGGCGGCCGGCAGGCCATGCTCGTCGGGCTTGCGGATGAGACCTCCGAGGCGCCGCGCCTCGTGGTGGAGGTGGCGGTGGCCGCTCGGGCGCGGCCGGTGCCCCTGCCCTCCCGCCTCAGCGCGGAAGAGATCGCCGCACATCGCGAATTCATCGGCGGCATGGGCGAGAAAGGCATCTGGAACCAGTATCTGGTGGACGAGATCCGCGAGACGGGCACCTGATCGCCTCACGTCGGTGCCGCTCTTGCGATTGGCGCGCGGGCGCGTGATAAGCTCGCCCGCCGCACCGACCAGAAGAAGGGTGAGCACCTTTGAGCGAGAAGATCAGCGCCATAGAAGAGGCCTGCCTCGCCAAGGGGATGCGGATGACGGATCAGCGCCGCGTCATCGCCCGCGTACTCAGCCAGTCCGCCGACCATCCGGATGTGGAGGAGCTTTACGGCCGGGCGAGCGCCATCGATGCCAACATTTCCATCTCCACCGTCTATCGCACGGTGAAGATGTTTGAGGACGCCGGCATCATTGCCCGCCATGAATTCGGTGATGGCCGCTCGCGCTACGAGCCGGTGCCGGACGAGCACCACGACCATCTCATCGACCTGCGTTCCGGCCGTGTGCTGGAATTCCGCTCCGAGGAGATCGAGCGCCTCCAGGAAGAGATCGCCCGCCGGCTCGGCTATCGCATCGTCGGGCACCGGCTCGAACTCTATGTGGTGCCCCTCGATGAGGAGCCTTCGTGAGTCTCACGGCGCGGAACGGACCTGAGTTGGCTTCCGAGGAGGACCCTCTCGCGGACTTCGGGCCCGAGCGCCCCGCCCTGACGCGGTGGCTCGACCGTCTCCGCATCGCCTGCGTTCTTGCGGGCGTGGGCGTCGTGACACTGGTCGGCATTCCGCTGCAATGGCTCTCGCTCCGGCTCAACCTGCCGAGCCGGCGGCTGATCCCCCTCCTGTTTCACCGCATCGTCTTGCGGCTCATCGGCGTGCGGGTGAAGCGGATCGGCGCGCCGGCGGCGCAGCGGCCCATGCTCATCTTGTCCAACCACACTTCCTGGCTGGACATCTGCGTGGTGGGCTCGCTCACCCCGCTGTTCTTCGTCGCCAAGAGCGAGGTCGGCACCTGGCCGCTGATCGGCCTGTTCGCCCGCTTCCAGCGCACCGTGTTCGTGGACCGCAGCCGTCGGACGGCGACGGGGGCGGTCAATCAGGAGATCGCCGCCCGGCTGGCGGAAGGCGATCCGGTGGTGCTGTTTGCGGAGGGCACGTCCACGGACGGCAACCGCGTGCAGCCCTTCCGCTCGGCGCTCGTGGGGGCGGTGCGCGAGGCGTTCGCCGCCTCGGGCGCTGTGGTCGTCCAGCCCATGGCCGTGAGCTATGTGGGGCTTCAGGGTCTGCCCATGGGGCGGCGTCACCGGCCTATTGCCTCCTGGTACGGCGACATGGACCTGGCACCCCATCTGCTCGAAGTGCTGCGCCATGGCGCCATGGATGTGGAGGTGCGGTTCGGCGCCCCGATCACGCTTGCGGATGACCATGACCGCAAGGCCGTGACCCGCGCCGCCGAGACGGAGGTCCGGCGCCTGCATCTGGAGGCCCTCACGGGGCGCAGCACCGGGACTTGAGTTTTCAAACCCCGCGAATGCCGGTAAGAGTAAACGCAACGCAAATTTTGGGGATGGGCCGCGACGGCGTCACGGGAGCGTCGCGCCCCCGCGCGATGCTGGAGACGACAGAACAGGCACGATGCAAGAACCCCGCAAGCTCTACGTGAAGTCCTTCGGCTGCCAGATGAACGTCTACGACTCGCAGCGTATGGCGGACGCCCTGGCGAAGGAGGGCTATGTGGAGACGCAGGACCCGGCGGATGCCGACCTCGTCATCCTGAACACCTGCCATATCCGCGAGAAGGCCGCCGAGAAGGTCTATTCCGAACTCGGGCGCCTGCGCAAAGCCAAGCAGGACGCGGGTTCCGACACCACCATCGCCGTGGCCGGCTGCGTTGCCCAGGCCGAGGGCGCCGAGATCATGAAACGCGCCCCCGTGGTGGACCTCGTGGTGGGGCCGCAGAGCTATCATCGCCTTCCCGAGATGCTAGCGCGGGTCCGCGACGGCAAGCGTGTCGTGGACACCGAATTTCCCGCCGAGGACAAGTTCGACCACCTGCCCGCTCCGAGCGCGGCGGCCACAAAGAAGCGCGGCCCGACCGCCTTCGTGACCGTGCAGGAAGGCTGCGACAAGTTCTGCACCTTCTGCGTCGTGCCCTACACGCGGGGGGCCGAAGTCTCCCGCTCGGTCTCCAAGATCGTGGGCGAAGCCCGCGCGTTGGTGGATCAGGGCGTGCGCGAGATCACGCTCATCGGCCAGAACGTCAACGCCTTCCATGGCGAGGGGCCGGACGGAAGGACATGGGGCCTTGGCCGGCTGCTGGAAGAGCTGGCCGGCATCAACGGGCTGGCGCGTCTGCGCTACACCACCTCCCACCCGCGTGACATGGATGACGGCCTGATCGCCGCCCATCGCGACCTGCCCCAGCTCATGCCCTATCTGCACCTGCCGGTGCAGTCCGGCTCCGACCGCATCCTCGCGGCCATGAACCGCAAGCACGGGCGCGAGATCTATTTCGAGATCATCGACAAGCTGCGCGCCGCCCGGCCGGACATCGCGCTGTCGTCGGACTTCATCGTCGGCTTCCCCGGCGAGACCGAGGCCGATTTCGAGGACACGCTGGATCTCGCCCGCCGGGTGGGCTTCGCCAGCGCCTATTCCTTCAAATACTCCATCCGTCCGGGCACCCCGGCGGCGGAGCATGACCACCAGCTTTCCGAAGAGGTGAAGAGCGAGCGTCTCGCCCGCCTGCACCAGGTTCTGGAAGCCTCCAAGACCGCGTTCGACCGCGCCTGCATGGGGCGCCGGTTCGACATCCTGCTCGAGAAGCCCGGCCGTCTGCCGGGCCAGCTCATCGGCCGCTCGCCGTATCTCCAGAGCGTCGTGGTGACCGCACCCGGCGCCGGCATCGGCGACTTCGTGACCGTCGATATCACCGACGTGGGACCGAACTCTCTGGCGGGACAGGTTGTTGACGCTGTCGAGGATCGAGGCCGAACGAGCGACCGCCCGCTCGTGGCCATGGAGGCTTGAGCGTGGCAAGAACGAGCGACCGCGAGCGTTCCGTTGCAGTTCCGTCCAATGGCCCGGCCCGGGCCGCCGTGAGCGACCCCTGGGCGCTCCAGGGGGAGACCGGCACCACCCAGGTGGTGCTGGCGTTTGACGACAATCGCCTCGCCTCGCAGCTCTTCGGCCATTATGGCCGCAACCTCGCGCTCATCGAACGCAAGCTCTCGGTCAAGGCGGAGTCCCGCGGCAACCACGTGACGCTGGATGGCGGGCGTGACGGCTGCGAGCAGGCCCGCCGGGTGCTGGAGCATCTCTACGAGCAGTTGAAGCGCGGCCGCGACATCGGCCAGGGCGATGTGGAGGGGGCCATCCGCGAGGCGGTCTCCCAGGGCTCGCTGTTCGACTTCGACCCCAGCGAGACGCGCCAGTCCTTCGACGAGATTCAGTTGCGCCGCCGCCCGGTGCGGGCGCGCACCGCTGCGCAGGATGCCTATATCCGCGCGCTGAAGCGCCACACGCTCGTCTTCGGCACCGGTCCGGCCGGCACCGGCAAGACGTGGCTGGCGGTGGCCTACTGCGTCCATCTGCTGGAGCGGCGGATGGTGGACCGCATCATCCTCACCCGCCCGGCGGTGGAAGCGGGCGAACGCCTCGGCTTCCTGCCCGGCGACATGAAGGAGAAGGTGGACCCCTATCTACGGCCCATCTACGACGCGCTCTACGACCTGATGGACCGTGCGTTCGTGGAACGGGCCCTGCAATCGGGCGAGATCGAGATCGCGCCGCTGGCTTTCATGCGCGGACGCACCCTCGCCAACGCGGCCGTCATCCTCGACGAGGCGCAGAATGCGACGTCGATGCAGATGAAGATGTTTCTCACCCGCCTGGGCGAGAATTCTCATATGATCGTGACCGGCGATCCCAGCCAGACGGACCTTCCCAACGGGATGACGTCGGGGCTCGCGGAGGCCGTGCGGCTTCTGGAAGGGGTCGAAGGCGTCGGCATTTCGCATTTCAAGGCGCAGGACGTGGTGCGCCACGAACTGGTGCAGCGTATCGTTGCCGCTTATGAGGAACACGATGCCACGCTGATCCGCCGGGCGCTGGTCCGTAAAGCGCCGGTTAAGGTGGAAGCGGTCAATGACGTGATCGAAGGGTCGGCCGAGGAAAAGGCCGAGCCCGAGCTTTCCGCGCCGGACGAGGGGCGCACGCATGGGTGATGCCGCACGACAACGATCCACCGAGGCATCCGCTGCCGAGGCAGAGGATGCCGTCGCCGTGGAAATCGACGTGCTGGTGGAGGATGACGGCTGGTCCGCCCTCCCCGACGCTGCCGAGATCGCCATCGCTGCCGCCCGCGCGGCGCTGGCGAGCCTGGGCGACGAGGTGCCCGAGGGCGCCGAGATGAGCATCACCCTCACCGACGACGCCCGCATCCGCGTCCTGAACCGGGAGTGGCGCGACAAGGACAAGCCGACGAACGTGCTGTCCTTCCCTGCCGCCGAACTCCCCGAAGGCGTGGTGCCCCAGCCGCTGGGCGACGTGATCGTCGCCCGCGAGACGGTGTTCTCCGAGGCTTTGGCCGAGGACAAGACGCCGGCCCATCACCTCGCCCATCTCGTCGTCCACGGCACCCTTCACCTCATGGGCTTCGACCATGAGGATGACGACGAGGCCGAAGAGATGGAAGCCGCCGAGCGCCAGATCCTGGCCGGCCTCGGCATCGATGACCCTTATGCCTTGCCCGCAGAGGGCTGACACGAACCCCATAGGGAGACCATGTCCTCCACCGACCAGTCGAGCGAACAGAACGGTTCGGAACCGCAGAGTTTTCTCGATCGATTGCGTTCCCTCCTCGGGACGTTCCGGGCCCACGGCTCGCTCCGCACCGACCTTGTCGAAGTGCTGGATGCGTCTGGAACATCCGAGGAGGTGAGCGAATTCTCGCCCTCCGAGCGGCAGATGCTGCGCAATATCCTGCACCTGAAAGAGGTGGGGATCGGCGACATCATGGTGCCCCGCGCGGAGATCGTGGCGGTCCAGAAGGACATCACGCTCGGCGCCCTGCTGATCGAATTCGCCAAGGCGTCCCATTCGCGGCTCGTCGTCTACGACGATACGCTCGATGATCCCGTCGGCATGGTGCACATCCGCGACCTGCTCGCCTTCATGACCGGCCTGCATCCGGGCGAGAATGGCGAGATCGAGGTGGCGGAAGGCCATGTTCCCGACCTGTCGGCGGTGAATCTCGGCCAGTCGCTGGCGGACACGGACCTCATCCGCCGCCTTCTCTACGTACCGCCCTCCATGCCGGCAGTGGATCTGCTCGTCTCCATGCAGGCGGCGCGCATCCATCTCGCGCTCGTCATTGACGAATATGGCGGAACCGACGGCCTCGTCTCCATGGAGGACGTGGTGGAGGAGATCGTCGGCGAGATCGAGGATGAGCATGACGACGAAACGGCGCTCATCCAGCTTCAGCCTGACGGCAGCTACCTCGCCGACGCACGCACCGCACTGGAAGACGTGGCCGAGGTGGTGGGCTCCGACTTCGTTCCGGGCGAAGCCGCGGACGAGGTGGATACCCTCGGCGGCCTCGTGGTGACGCTGGCCGCCCGCGTGCCCAATACGGGCGAGATCATCCAGCTTCCCGGCGATTACCGGGTGGAGGTGGTCGAAGCGGACCCGCGCCGGGTGAAGGCATTGCGCATCATTCCTCCGCCGGCCGAGGCGATGGCGCCCGAGGCCGTCGGTTCCGAGCTCTGACGGTTCCGCGTTCGTGCATCTGGCAAACCGGGTCCGCAGCCTCACGGGCTGGCGCCGTCTCGGCTTCGGCCTTCTCGCCGGAGCCCTCTCGGCGCTGTCCACTGCGCCCTTCGGCATCTGGCCGGCGCTGGCGGTGGGCTTTCCGGCGCTCGTCCTCCTGATCGACGGCGCCGGCCACGCGCGCCGGCGCGGACGCGGCGCCATGCTGCGTTCGGCGGCCGCCGCCGGCTGGGCCTTCGGGTTCGGCTATTTCCTCGCCTCCCTCTGGTGGATCGGTGCCGCTTTTCTGGTGGATGCGGAGGATTTCGCCTGGCTGCTGCCGGTCGCCGTGCTTTGCCTGCCCGCGGGCCTCGCCCTGTTCACCGCGCTCGGGGCCGTGCTTGCCCGGCTGGTCTGGCCGAGCGGACCTGCGCGGCTGTGCAGCTTCGCCGTGGCCTTCACGGCGGCCGAGTGGCTGCGCGGCCACGTCCTCACCGGCTTTCCCTGGAACACCTTCGGCTATGGCCCCGCCCAGACGCTGGAACTGGCGCAGGGGGCTGCATTCGTCGGCCTCTGGGGGCTGACCTTCTTCTCCCTGCTGCTCCTTTCCACACCGGTTCTGCTGCTGCGCTCAGGGACCTTCACCCGCAGGGCGGGCTGGCCGCTTGCCGCGCTTGCGGTGATCGCCCTCGCCTATGGCCTTGGAGGTTACCGCCTCTCGCTCAATCCCTCGCGCTATCTGGAGCAGGTGCGCCTGCGCATCATGCAGCCGGCGATCCCGCAGGGCGAGAAGTTCGCCTATGACCGCCGCCAGGCCGTGCTCGAGAATTATCTCG
Organism: Azorhizobium caulinodans ORS 571; assembly: GCF_000010525.1. Taxonomy (GTDB): domain Bacteria; phylum Pseudomonadota; class Alphaproteobacteria; order Rhizobiales; family Xanthobacteraceae; genus Azorhizobium; species Azorhizobium caulinodans. The sequence goes on from NC_009937.1 coordinate 10,536, forward strand.
ACCTCTCGGGCCGGCCGAGCGCGCTCTATCCCAAGGGGCTGGAAGACATCGGGCTCCTGGTCTGGCCGGAATCCGCCTTTCCCTTCATTTATGAGCGCGAGCCCTGGGCCAAGGCGCGCATCGCCGCCACCTTGCCGGACAATGTGACGCTGGTGACCGGTGCCGCCCGCGTCGGCATGCCGCCGGAAGGTCAAACCTCCCCCTTCTTCAACTCCATCCGGGTCATGAACGCCCGCGGAGAGGTGCAGGAAACGGCCGACAAGGTGCATCTGGTTCCCTTTGGGGAATATCTACCTTTCCAAGATTTTTTGGAAAGTATCGGCCTTGAACAACTTACGCGTGTGCGCGGCGGGTTCGCCTCGGGGGATCGCCTGCGGCCGCTGAAGCTGCCCGGCGCGCCCGATGCCGCGCCGCTCATCTGCTATGAGGCGATCTTTCCTGGCGCCGTCCTGCCCCAAGGGGAGCGGCCCGGATTCCTTTTGAATGTGACGAATGATGCCTGGTTCGGCGATACGCCCGGACCCTATCAGCACTTCCTTCAGGCCCGGCTGCGCGCGGTGGAGGAGGGGCTCCCGTTGATCCGCGCGGCGAATACGGGCATCTCGGCCATCGTCGATCCGCTGGGACGAATTGTCGCAGAACAGGACCTCGGCGTACGCGGCGTCGTCGATGGCGACCTACCACAAAGGCTTAATGCGCCGCCCTTCGGATCCCGGCATGCCGGCGGGGTGCTGCTCGTGCTGATGGGTATTACATCATCCGTTGCAATCTCGCGCGTCCGGAGACAACATGCACGTATAGGTTGATCGACGCGTTCTGATTGTATGCCTATCTTGCGCCCACTCAGGGCAGCCTTCGCAACGCGAAGTGAAACACACTCTTTTCCGACATAGCCGGAGAGATCATGGTCAAGAAGGCGCCGAACCCCATCGATAAGCATGTGGGTAGCCGCGTACGTATGCGTCGCATGATGGTCGGGATGAGCCAGGAGAAGCTCGGAGAGCACCTGGGCATCACCTTCCAGCAGATCCAGAAGTACGAGAAGGGCACGAACCGCATCGGCGCGAGCCGTCTGCAGCAGATTTCCATCGTCCTGTCCGTGCCGGTCGCGTTCTTCTTCGAGGGCGCCCCGTCGGCCAATCCGGAAGCGGACGGCGAAGGTTTCGCCGAAGGCCACTCGCCCGCCTACGTGTCGGATTTCCTGGCCACCTCGGATGGTCTGGCTCTGACCCGTAACTTCATGCGCATCAGCGACGCCAAGGTGCGCCGCCGCATCGTCGACCTCGTTTCGGCCATTGCCGGAGAGGAACTGGAAGCCGCCCCGGCCCCCATGGCCGTCGCGCTGCGTTCGATTTGACGAACGCTTTCGATTAGCCGATCTTGACCCGCCCACGACGACTTGTCACAAGTCTGCGAGCCGTTGTGGGGGGCAAGAGGAAGCAAACATGGCGCGCGAGTCGTATCTTTTTACCAGTGAATCGGTTTCCGAGGGACATCCGGACAAGGTCTGCGACCGCATCTCCGACGAGATCGTGGACGCCTATTTCCGCGCCGCCATCGAAAACGGCTTCGACACGACCCAGGTCCGCGTTGCCGCCGAGACCCTCGCCACCACCAATCGCGTGGTCATCGCCGGCGAGACACGTGGCCCGTCCTCTGTCACGCCCGAGCTAATCGACAGCCTCGCGCGCAAGGCGATCAAGGAAATCGGCTACGAGCAGGACGGGTTCCACTGGCAGAACGCCAAGATCGAAGTGCTCCTGCACGCCCAGTCCGCCGATATCGCGCAGGGCGTCGACATCGCCGGCAACAAGGATGAAGGCGCGGGCGACCAGGGCATCATGTTCGGCTACGCGGTCAATGAGACCCCCGAGCTGATGCCGGCCCCGATCTTTTATTCCCACAAGATCCTCAAGGTGCTCACCGATGCCCGTCACTCGGGCGAGGCCAAGCAGCTCGGCCCCGATGCCAAGAGCCAGGTCACGGTGCGCTATGAGAAGGGCAAGCCGGTCGGCGTGACGCAGATCGTGCTCTCCACCCAGCACCTCGACGAGAGCATGACCTCGCAGGACGTGCGTGCGCTGGTGGAGCCCTACATCCTCAAGGCCCTGCCGGAAGGCTGGGTGGATGCCTCCACCGTGTGGCACGTGAACCCCACCGGCAAGTTCGTGATCGGCGGTCCGGACGGCGACTGCGGCCTCACCGGCCGCAAGATCATCGTGGACACCTACGGCGGCGCGGCCCCGCACGGCGGCGGCGCCTTCTCGGGCAAGGACCCGACCAAGGTGGACCGCTCGGCGGCCTATGCGGCCCGCTATCTCGCCAAGAACGTGGTCGCCGCCGGCCTTGCCGACCGTGCCACCATCCAGCTCGCCTACGCCATCGGCGTGTCCGATCCGCTGGCGGTCTATGTAGACCTGCACGGCACGGGCAACGTGGCCGAGGACAAGCTGGAGACCGTGCTGCGCGAGGTGGTGAACCTGCGTCCGCGTGGTATCCGCGAGCACCTGAGCCTCAACAAGCCCATCTATGCCCGCACGTCCGCTTACGGCCACTTCGGCCGCGCCCCGGAAGCCGACGGCGGCTTCTCCTGGGAGCGCACGGACCTCGTGTCGGCGCTGAAGTCCGCGCTCGCCTGAGCCACGGCTTTCCGAAGACGATCGCATGGCCGGGCGCGTCCCGGCCATGCGTGTTTCTGGACCCCGAGGCGCCTTCCGGCCTGGCGACGGTGTCGGGCCGACAGGAAATCGCCGACGCTTCAATAATCCGGAGCATTCCCCATCGATCAGGCCGCTTCGGCGTGGTTGGAGAATTCTCTCGTCTGAACCCAAGTGACTGCCTTGAGCGAGACCGAGCATAAGGGTGCCTTCTACGGCCGCCGTGTCGGCAAGACATTGCGACAGGGGCAGCAGCAGGCCCTCGCCCGCACCCTGCCCCGCTATCTCATAGATCTGCCGACCGTTGCCGAGCCGGCGGCCCTGTTCCCCTGCCCCGTGGATGAGATCCGCCTGGAGATCGGTTTCGGTGGCGGCGAGCATCTGCTCTCGGAGGCGAAGCGCTTTCCACGCGCAGGCTATATCGGCATCGAGCCGTTCCTGAACGGCATGGCCAAGGCGGTGCTGGAGCTCGATCTCGCGCCGCAGGAGAATGTGCGGCTGTTCAATCTCGATGCGGCGCTCCTGCTGGCCAGGCTGCCGGAAGGCAGCGTCTCGCAGGTGGAGCTGCTCTATCCGGACCCGTGGCCGAAGCGGCGGCACTGGAAGCGCCGGTTCGTCAGACCGGACAATCTGGACCTGCTGGCCCGCGCCCTGAAGCCGGGCGGTGTGTTCCGCTTCGCCAGCGACGTGCCCGATTATGTGGACTGGACACTGCGCGAAGTGCGCGCCCATCCCGCCTTCCGCTGGACGCAAACGCGCGCCGATGACTGGCGCACGCCCTACGAGGGCTGGCCGGGTACCCGCTATGAGGCGAAGGCGATCGCCGCCGGTCGCGTACCCACCTATCTCAGCTTCGCGCGGGTCTGACGGGCCGGGCGTGCCCCGCGGCTCGGACGGTGCTAGAGCCTGTGCTTGATCGACGGCGTCGATCATCTGCGCGGGAGCCGGTCACCGGGAGCTCATCATGTTCGTGCGGCAGCTTCATTATCTGGTGGCGGTGGCGCGCGAGCAGCATTTCGGTCGCGCGGCCGAGGCCTGCCACGTCACCCAGCCGACCCTCTCCGCCGGCCTGCGCAAGCTGGAAGAGGAACTGGGCTATCCGCTGGTGGTGCGGGGCCATCGCTTCATGGGGCTCACCGAGCACGGCGCGCGCGTGCTCGCCTGGGCCCAGCGCATCATCAATGATTATGACGGCATGCGGCAGGAACTGGCCGGCTCGGAAGCCGGCCTCACTGGCATCCTGCGCCTCGGCTGCGTACCGCCCATGCTGCCGGCGCTGAGCGGCCTCCTCACCGCCTTCTGCGAACGCCATCCCCTCGTGCGCGTGCAGGCCCTCTCCATGAGCGCGCTCGCCATCCAGCGCGGCCTTGATGACCAGGTGCTCGACGCGGGGGTGAGCTATCTCACCGGAACGCAGCCGCCGAAGCTCCACTGGCTGCCCTTCTATGAAGAGCGCTACATGTTCGTCCGCGCCGCCGGCGGCGACGACCTGCCGGCGCGCATCAGCTGGGCCGAGGCCGCGCGCTCCCCCCTCTGCCTGCTCACGCCCGACATGCAGAACCGCCAGATCATTGACGAGGCGCTGGCCACCGCCGGCGCCGTGTCGGTCCCGCGCATCGAGGCCAACACCTTCTTCGGCGTGTGGTCCATGGTCTGCTCGGGCGCCTGGGCCAGCATCGTGCCGCACACCCATATCGCCACCTTTGGCCGCATGGCGGGCGTGTGTGCCATTCCGCTGATCGATCCTGACTGGCGGCGGCCGGTGGGTCTCGTGACGCCCGACCGTGACCCGCTGGCGCCCGTCGCCGCCGCCTTCCGCAAGCTCGCGGCGCGGTGGTCCTGGAACGGCGAAGACGCAGCTTCATAGAAGTTGCCGATCAATCCTTGCACCCAAACGATTGGACCCGCCGCGGGCCCTCGGGCTTGATGGCGACAGGCGGTTCTGAGCGGCCGCCTTTCCTAACCCACACTTTCTGGCACGGACGCCTCAGGCGCTCCGTGCTTTTTTATGGGCCCCGTCGGCGGGATCGCCGCGCAAGCCGTCTGGCGCGCCCGTACGGCAGCCGACGCGGGTGTTGCCCGCAATGGCTTGCACCTTTGGGTTTTCTGTCTATATTAGCGCCGTCCCTATAGGGGATACCTCAGAGCCATCGTCGTCGAAGGTGATGAGAGTGGGTTCCGGCCGGGACCCGCTCCCTTTCTGCTTATGTGGACCTTCGCGAGGCTGGTTCCGGGTGGCGCGTTTTGCGTCGGACACGAATTCCAGGGCTGCCGTGCCCCTTGTGCGCGCATCCCGCCCAAAGCCTGACGTCCCGGAGGGACATGAACGAGACCGTCGAAGCGCTGGACCCCAACGAGCCGCGCCTCATCACCGAATCCGGCGTCGCCGCGCGCATCGCTGCGATCGTCACGCCCGTGCTGGCCGACCTCAACCTGCGCCTGGTGCGCGTGAAGGTGACGGCGCGCGACGGCGGCACCTGCCAGATCATGGCGGAGCGGCCCGACGGCTCGATGACCATCGACGACTGCGAGGCCGCGTCCCGCGCCATCTCGCCGGTGCTCGACGTGGAAGACCCCATCACCGGCGCCTACCGGCTGGAGATTTCCTCTCCTGGCATCGACCGGCCGCTGGTGCGGCTCACCGATTTCGACCGCTGGGCCGGTCATGAGGTGAAGGTGGAGATGGCGGTGCCGGTTGACGGCCGCAAGCGGTTCCGCGGCATCCTCATCGGCACCCGCGCAGAGCTGGCCGTGGTCAAGCGCACCGATGCCCCCAAGGGCGAGGAGCCGGAAGTTTCCCTCCCCGTCGCCGATATCGGCGAGGCCAAGCTGGTGCTCACCGACGCCCTCATCACCGAGGCGCTGCGCCGGGCCAAGGCTGCCGAGCGCGGCCTCGGCGAGGACGAAGAGTTTGAAGACGACGCCGACGAGGTGTTCGAGGGCGACGAGGCGGACGAAAAAGCCGCCAAGGATGCCGCGAATGCCGAGCGGGCGAATGCCAAGAAGGCCGCCGACAAGGCCGAGAAGCGGGCCGGAAAGGTCGCGCGCAAGGCGGCCAAGTCCGAGAAAGCCGAGAAGTCCCAGGCCAAGACCGGCAAGGCACGCCTCTCCAAGGCCGAAGTCGATGATCTGGCCGTCACCAATCCGGCCTCTCGCGCGCTGCGCGGAGGAAAGCCCAAAGCGAAGGAGACGCACTGATGGTCGCCGTCAGCGCAAACCGTCTGGAACTGCTGCAGATCGCCGACGCGGTCGCGCGGGAAAAGACCATTGACCGCGGCATCGTCATCGCGGCGATGGAGGATGCCATCGCCAAGGCCGCGCGCTCGCGCTACGGCCAGGAGACGGACATCCACGCGGAGATCAATCCGCGCACCGGTGAGCTGCGTCTCGCGCGTCACCTCCTCGTGGTGGACGAGGTGGAGAATTCCGCCACCGAGATCACGCTGGACGGCGCCCGCCGCCACAATCCGGCGGCGCAGGTGGGCGACACCATCGCCGACACCCTGCCCCCCTTCGACTTCGGCCGCATTGCCGCCCAGTCGGCCAAGCAGGTCATCGTTCAGAAGGTGCGCGAGGCCGAGCGCGACCGGCAGTATGACGAGTTCAAGGACCGCATCAGCGAGGTGGTCAACGGCCTCGTGAAGCGTGTCGAATACGGCAACGTGGTCGTGGATCTCGGCCGTGGCGAAGCCATCCTGCGGCGCGACGAGCTGCTGCCGCGCGAGGTGGTGAAGACCGGCGACCGCATCCGCGCTTATATTTATGACGTGCGCCGCGAGCCCCGTGGCCCGCAGATTTTCCTGTCGCGCACGCATCCGCAGTTCATGGCGAAGCTGTTCGCGCAGGAAGTGCCGGAAATCTACGACGGCATTGTCGAGATCAAGGCCGTGGCCCGCGATCCCGGCTCCCGCGCCAAGATCGCCGTCATCTCCCGCGACCAGTCGGTCGACCCCGTGGGCGCCTGCGTCGGTATGCGCGGTTCGCGCGTGCAGGCGGTGGTGAACGAGCTCCAGGGCGAGAAGATCGACATCATTCCGTGGAACCCGGACATCGCGACCTTCATCGTGAATGCGCTGGCGCCGGCGGAAGTGGTCAAGGTGGTGCTCGACGAGGACCGCGAGCGCATCGAAGTGGTCGTGCCCGACGCGCAGCTCTCGCTCGCCATCGGCCGTCGCGGCCAGAATGTGCGCCTCGCCTCCCAGCTCACCGGCTGGGACATCGACATCCTGACCGAGCAGGAAGAGAGCGAGCGCCGCCAGAAGGAATTCGCCGAGCGCACCAAGATGTTCGCCGAGGCCCTCGACCTCGACGAGATGATGGGCCAGCTGCTCACCTCCGAGGGCTTCACCTCGGTGGAGGAAATCGCCTACGTGCCGGTGTCCGAGCTCGCCTCCATCGAGGGCTTCGACGAGGAGACCGCCGCTGAACTCCAGGCCCGCGCCCTCAAGCATCTCTCCGATGTCGAGGAAGCGCTGGACAACGAGCGCCGGGAGCTGGGCGTCGAGGACGACCTCAAGACGGTTCCGGGCGTCACCTCCAAGATGCTGGTGGCGTTCGGCAAGAACGACATCAAGTCGGTCGAGGATCTTGCCGGCTGCGCCACCGACGATCTCGTCGGCTGGACGGAGCGCAAGGACGGCGAGACCGTGCGGTTCCCCGGCGCGCTCGATGGGTTCGAGCTCAGCCGTGAGGATGCCGAAAGCCTGATCATGCAGGCCCGCATCGCGGCCGGCTGGATCAGCGCGGACGAAGCCGAGGCGCAGGCGGAAGCCGCGCCCGACTCCGAACCGGCCTGAGAGCCAAGGAGATGACCCGGCGTGCTCGCGAGTATGGACCAGGACGAGACGGATGGCGGGCCGCGCGCGCTGAAGGGCGCGCGGGCGCCGGATGCGCGCCTGTGCCTGGCCACGCGCACGGTCACGCCGGTTTCGCAGATGCTGCGTTTCGTGGTCGCGCCGGACGGCGCGATCGTGCCGGATCTCGGCCATAAGCTTCCCGGCCGCGGTGCCTGGGTCACCGCGACCCGCGAGGCGCTCGATCAGGCGCTGAAGCGCAAGGCCTTCGGACGCGCCTTCAAGGGCAAGGGCACCAGCGGCCCCGACCTGCCCGATCTCGTGGAAACGCTGCTCGCGGCCGACACCCGTGCAGCGCTCTCCCTCGCCAACAAGGCGGGACGTGTCGTCACCGGCACCGCCAAGGTGGAATCCGCGCTCGCGTCAGGCGATGCGGCGGTGCTCCTTCATGCCTCGGACGCTCGTCCGGACGGAATTCGAAAACTGAACGGGTTCGCCCGTCAGATGGAAGCTGCCGGGCTGCGCCCGGTGGCGATCGTAGGCTGCCTGCCGGGCGTCGAATTGGACTTGGCGTTGGGGCGGTCAAATGTGGTACATGCAGCGCTGCTCGCGCATCCGACAACCGCGGGTTTTCTCGCGCGCTGCCGTAGGCTCGAGCGCTGGCGAATGGGCACAGCCGCCAGCGCTCCGGAAGGGCATTGCCCGCAGCCCGACCGGATGCAAGGAACGGATACGGAATGAACGATACCAAGACCCCCGGTGACAAGACGCTCCACCCCGCCCCCGGCAAGACGCTCACGCTGAAGCGCCCGGTGGAGCAGGGCACTGTGCGCCAGAGCTTCAGCCACGGACGCTCCAAGTCTGTGGTGGTGGAGAAGGTGAAGCGCCGCGTCTTCGCGCCGGGTGAAGCCGGAGCGCCGAGCGGCACACCTGCCGCCGCGCCGGCTGCGACCCCGGCGCCGGCTGCTGCCGCGCCGCGTCCCGCCACGCCTGCCCCCGCAGCGCCGCGCCCCGCGGCTCCCGCCACTCCGGCCCAGCCGGCTGCTGAAGCCAAGGCCCCCGCGCCGGCTCCGACGCCTGCACCGGCGGCTCCTGCCGCCCCGGTCGCTGAAGCGCCCAAGGTCGAGGCCCCCGCGCCGGTGGCTGCGAAGCCCGAGGCTGCGCCTGCCGCGCCGGTCGCCGAAGCGCCCAAGGTGGAGGTCCCTGCGCCTGCGCCGGCTCCTGCCGAACCCGTTGCCGCGCAGCCGGCGGCGCCGGTCGCTGCTGCGCCCGCCGCTCCCGCTCGTGCCCCCGAGGCGCCCCGTCCTGCGGTGTCCGCGCCCCGTCCGGCCGCCACCACGTCTTCGGGCTCGTCCTCGTCCAGCTCCCGTCCCGCCGCTGGCGGTGCGCAGCGTTCCGGCGCCGCGCCGCAGCGTCCCGGCACGTCCGGTGGTCCGGGCCGTCCCGGCGCTCCGGCGTCCGGCCAGCGCTCCGGTGGCCCGGGTTCGGATCGCCGCGGTGGTCCCGGCGGCCAGAACCGTCCCGGTCAGAACCGGCAGGGTGGCTCCGGCGTCGTGCTGCGCACGCTGACCGAGGAAGAACGCAACGCCCGCGCCAGCGCGCTCGCCGATGCCCGCGTCCGCGAGGTTGAAGAGCGGCGCATGGCCGAAGAGCGCCGCATCGCCGAGGAGGAAGCCCGCCGCCGCGCCGAGCGCGAGCGCGCGGAGCGTGCCGAGCGCGAAGCCGCCGAAGCCCGCAAGCGGGAAGAGGAAAGCCGTCGCGCCCTCGAGGACGAGAGCAAGCGCCGGGCCGAGCAGGAGGCGCGCAAGCGCTTTGGCGAGGAAACCGGCCGCTCCGGCGGTGCCTCCGCGCCGTCCACTTCCACGGCCCGCCCGCTGACGCCCCGTCCGGCCGGAACTACGACGACCACCGGCGCTCCGGCCGCCGGCGAGGAAGAGGACCGTCGTCCGCGTCGCGGCGGTGGTGTTCCGCCCCGCCCTGCTGCGCCCGTCAAGCTCCCCAAGAGCGCCGGCGGCGAGAAGCACCGCGGCCGCCTGACCGTCGTCACCGCCCAGTCGGGCGAGGAAGAGCGTCAGCGTTCGGTCGCCTCCTTCCGCCGTCGCACCCAGCGCATGACCGGTCATCGCGGCATGCAGGAGAGCAAGGAAAAGATCGTCCGCGAGGTCGTGCTGCCCGAGACGATCACCATCCAGGAACTCGCGAACCGCATGTCGGAACGCGCCGTGGATGTGATCCGGATGCTCATGAAGCAGGGCCAGATGGTGAAGATCACCGACGTGATCGACGCCGACACGGCCGAACTCATCGCTGCCGACCTCGGCCACACCGTGCGCCGCGTCTCGGAATCCGACGTCGAGGAAGGCCTGTTCGACAGCGCCGACGCGCCCGAGGATCTGCTGCCGCGTCCTCCGGTCGTGACCATCATGGGCCACGTCGACCACGGCAAGACCTCGCTGCTCGACTCCCTGCGCAAGGCGAACGTGGTGTCCGGCGAAGCCGGCGGCATCACCCAGCACATCGGCGCCTATCAGGTGACCTCGCCGCTCGGTGGCAAGATCACCTTCATCGACACCCCCGGCCACGCCGCCTTCACCGCCATGCGCGCCCGCGGCGCCAAGGTGACGGACATCGTGGTGCTGGTGGTGGCGGCCGATGACGGCGTGATGCCCCAGACGGTGGAAGCCATCAATCACGCCCGCGCCGCCAAGGTGCCGCTGATCGTGGCGATCAACAAGATCGACAAGCCCGATGCCAAGCCCGAGCGCGTGCGCTCCGAACTGCTCCAGTATGAGGTGCAGGTGGAGAGCATGGGCGGCGATACGCTGGAGGTGGAGGTCTCGGCCACGAAGCAGATCAACCTGGACAAGCTCCTGGAAGCGATCTCGCTGCAGTCCGAAGTCCTCGACCTCAAGGCCAATCCCGACCGTCCGGCCGAGGGCACCGTGGTCGAAGCCAAGCTCGATCGCGGTCGCGGCCCGGTCGCCACCGTGCTCGTGCAGCGCGGCACGCTGCGGGTGGGTGATATCGTCGTGGCCGGGGCCGAGTTCGGCCGCGTCCGTGCACTCATCACCGACACCGGCGCCACCACGACCGAGGCCGGCCCGTCCGTCCCCGTCGAGGTGCTCGGCTTCAACGGCACGCCGGAGGCGGGCGACCGTCTCGCGGTGGTGGAGAGCGAAGCCCGCGCCCGCGAGATCACCGAGTATCGCCAGCGCCAGAAGCGCGAGAAGGCGGCGGCCCGTTCCGCCGTGGTCCGTGGCTCGCTGGAGCAGATGATGAGCCAGGTGCGGTCCACGGGCCGCAAGGAATTCCCGCTCATCATCAAGGGCGACGTGTCGGGCTCGGTGGAAGCCATCATCGGCGCCCTCGAGAAGCTGGGCAACGACGAGGTGCAGGCCCGCATCATCCACTCGGGTGCCGGCGGCATCAACGAGAGCGATGTGACGCTGGCGGAAACCTCCGGCGCCGCCATCATCGGCTTCAACGTCCGCGCCAACAAGGAAGCGCGGGATTCGGCCGAGCGGGCGGGCATCGAGATCCGCTACTACAACATCATCTACGACCTCGTGGATGACGTGAAGAAGGCCATGAGCGGCCTGCTGGCTCCGATCACCCGCGAGACCATGCTGGGCAATGCGCTCATCCTCGAGATCTTCAACGTCTCGAAGGTGGGCAAGGTGGCCGGCTGCCGCGTCACCGACGGCACCGTGGAGCGTGGCCAGCACGTGCGCCTCATCCGCGACAACGTGGTGATCCACGAAGGCAAGCTCGCGACCCTGAACCGCTTCAAGGATGCGGTGAAGGAAGTGCTGGCCGGCCAGGAGTGCGGCATGTCCTTCGAGAACTACCAGGACATGCGCGCCGGCGACGTCATCGAGTGCTATCGCGTCGAGGTCGTTCAGCGGTCGCTCTGATCGCCGGGACAATAGGTATCGAAGGCGGCCGGGTTTCACCGGCCGCCTTTTCCGTCCCGGGCGCCCGCCCTTAGTTCTGCCACCCGGGCCTGCTTTCCTCCCGAGGACCAGCCGGCACCCATGGCACGGCATCGTTTTCACCCGGAGCTGGGCGGTCCAAATCCGCCCCGCTTCGCGTCTCCTCTGGCCGGGGCCGCCCATGGCGTGCCGGGCCGCTGAAGGTTTGGACCCATGAAGACTCAAGACCGTTCGGGCTCCGGCCCGAGCCAGCGCATGTTGCGCGTGGGCGAACTGGTGCGCCATGCGCTCGCCGACGCCCTCCAGCGCGGCGACCATCTCGACCCCGCGCTCGCCGGCACCATCATCACCGTGCCCGAGGTGCGCATGTCGCCGGACCTCAAGATCGCCACCTGCTTCGTCATGCCGCTCGGCGGCAAGGACGTGAACACCGTCATCAAGCTGCTGGCGGCGAACCAGAAGCTGCTGCGCACCGAAGTCGCGCGCCGGGTCGAGCTGAAGTCCGTGCCCTCCCTGCGCTTCCTGCGCGACACCTCGTTCGACGAGGGCGCGCGCATCGATGCCCTGCTCCGCCGCCCCGACGTGGCGCGCGACCTCGACACCGAGACCGATGCCGAAGCCGGCTCCGAGACCACCAAGGAAGAAGACTGATGAACGCGCCCTTCCCCCGCCCCGAGGAGGCCGAGGCGGCCGAGCAGCGCGCGCCGGGCGCGCCCCGTGGTCGCGGCCCGCGCCAGCAGCGTGACCAAGCCCCCCGCGCGCCCAAGCGCGACATCGACGGCTGGGTGCTGCTGGACAAGCCGAGCGGCATGACCTCCACCCAGGCGGTGGCGGTGGTGAAGCGCCTGTTCGCGGCCAAGAAGGCCGGCCATGCGGGCACGCTCGATCCGCTGGCCTCCGGCTGCCTGCCCATCGCACTGGGCGAGGCGACGAAGACCGTGCCCTACATCATGGACGGCCGGAAGACCTATCGCTTCGCCGTCACCTTCGGCGTCGAGACGGATACGGACGACAGCGAAGGCAAGAGCGTCGCCACCTCCGATCACCGCCCCTCGGACGCGGACATCGAGGCGGCGCTCGACAGCTTCCTCGGCGAGATCATGCAGGTGCCGCCCGCCTATTCGGCGCTGAAGATCGCCGGCGAGCGCGCCTATGACATCGCCCGCGGGGGCAATGAGGTGGTGCTGGAAGCCCGCCCCGTCACCATCCACCGCATCGAGATCGTCGAGCGGCCGGACGCCGACACGGTGGTGCTGGAGGCCGAGTGCGGCAAGGGCACCTATGTGCGCGCCATCGCCCGCGACCTCGGCCGCATGCTAGGCACGCGCGGCCACGTTTCCATGCTGCGCCGCGCCTGCGTCGGTCCCTTCCTCGAGGAAGACTTGGTGCCCATGGACGAGCTTCAGGCCCGCGCCGAGGCGAGCGAGGCGGACCTGTTCGACGCGCTCGACCCGGTGGATTCTGCGCTGGAGGAGATTCCGCACCTGTCCGTCACGCCCTCCGACGCGCACCGCCTGCGCTGCGGCCAGAGCGTCATCCTGCGCGGTCGCGACGCGCCCATTCTCGACGGGCATGTGGCCATCTTCTGCCAGGAGGCGCTGATCGCCATCGGCGATGCGCAGGGCGGCGAGGTGCTGCCGCACCGGGTGTTCAACTGGGCGAAGTCCCACCGCCCGCGTCCGGCCGGCGGCGCGCCCGCGGCGCGCCTGCATCGGGACCCGCCGGTGGAGGAAGCCTGACGTAACGCGAATGTTGGCGTGAGGCATGCCATATGCGGCATGCCTCTTGCTTTTCCGGCGGCGGGGGAGTTTCCGCCGTTTGGGAAGGACGCCGACTGATGACGTTCCGATTGCTACGCGCCGCCGCTTTGATAGCGAGCGTTGCGCTTGCCGGGGCCGCCAAGGCCGAGTCTGTGGTGCGCTACGGAATCTCCATGGCTGACATTCCGCTGACCACGGGGCAGCCAGATCGTGGTGCCGGTGCCTATCAATTCACCGGCCACACCATCTATGACCCGCTGGTGGCCTGGGAGATGAACGTGGCCGATCGGCCGGGCAAGCTGGTGCCCGGCCTTGCCACCGAATGGAAGGTGGATCCGGCCGATCCGAAGACCTGGATCTTCACCCTGCGCAAGGGCGTGAAGTTCCACGACGGGTCCGACTTCACCGCCGATGCGGTGGTGTGGAACCTCGACAAGGTGCTGAACGACAAGGCCCCGCAATATGACCAGCGGCAGGCCGCGCAGGTGCGCACCCGCCTGCCCTCGGTGGCGAGCTGGAAGAAGATCGACGATTACACGGTGGCTATCACCACCAAGGACGTGGACAGCTTCTTCCCCTATCAGCTGCTCTGGTTCCTGATCTCCTCCCCCGCCCAGTACGAGAAGGTGGGCAAGGACTGGGACAAGTTCGCCTCCGCGCCCTCGGGCACCGGCCCTTTCAAGCTCGACAAGCTGGTGCCCCGCGAGCGGGCCGAGCTGGTGAAGAACGAGGCCTATTGGGACAAGACGCGCATCCCCAAGTCAGACCGCATCGTCCTCATTCCCATGCCCGAGGCGCTGACCCGCACCAACGCGCTGCTCTCGGGGCAGGTCGACATCATCGAGACCCCGGCCCCGGACGCCGTGCCCCAGCTCAAGGCCGCGGGCATGAAGATCGTGACCAACGTCACGCCGCACGTGTGGAACTATGACCTTTCCAAGCTGCCGGACTCGCCCTGGGCCGACGTGCGCCTGCGCAAGGCTCTGAATCTCGCCATCGACCGCGAGGGCATCGTCGCGCTGATGAACGGCCTCGCCATGCCCGCCAAGGGGCAGGTGGACGCCTCAAGCCCCTGGTTCGGCAAGCCGACCTTCGACGTGAAGTATGATCCGGAAGCCGCCAAGAAGCTGGTGAAGGAGGCGGGCTACTCCGTGGAGAAGCCGCTCAAGACCACCTTCATCATCGCCCAGGGCGGCACGGGGCAGATGCTCTCGCTGCCGATGAACGAATACATCCAGCAGAACCTGAAGGATGTGGGCATCGACGTGGAGTTCAAGGTGGTGGAGCTGGAGACGCTCTATACCCACTGGCGCAAGGGGGCGAAGGACCCCATCAACAAGGGCATCTCCTCCAACAACATCGCCTATGTGACCTCGGACCCGCTCTATGCGCTGATCCGCTTCTTCGACAGCCGGCAGGTGGCGCCGGTTGGCGTCAACTGGGGCTATTATTCCAACCCCAAGGTGGATGCCCTCATCGACGAGGCGAAGAGGACCTTCGATCCCAAGAAGCAGGATGAGCTGATGGCGCAGGTCCATGCGCAGGTGGTGGACGACGCGGCCCTCGTCTGGGTGGTGCACGACACCAATCCCCACGCCATGACGCCGAAGGTGAAGAGCTTCATCCAGGCCCAGCACTGGTTCCAGGATCTGACCACCATCGGCCTGCAATGACGAAAAAGGGCGGCCCGTCAGGGCCGCCCTTCATGTCCGGATCGGGTTTTGATCCTGCCGGGGGCCGCCGCCGCACCAGACCCCCCGTGACACCGGCCCTTGAGCCAGCGCCCGTTGGAGCGACGGCGCCCCTGCCAGATCAAAACCTGACAGGATAATCATGAACACGAATGATCAATTGATCAATATCAAATCGCCCCGTTCCGGATCGGTCGGGCGTAGAAAACGGGCTGCATTTTCCGTGTTGTAGACAGGCGCTTGGCGAGCGGCAGCAGACCGACGCACAAGGCCGGCCACCGCTGTTCGCCCTCCCGGTCCGAGAAATGGACGCGCGCTGTCGCTGCGGGGCCAGTCGCGGCCGCCATCATGCCAAGCGCAAGCTTGTCCGTACCTTGCCTCGGGGAATGAGGCGAGCGGCCGGCTCAGCCGGCGGCGCTCATGGAGGCCCGGAAGGCCCAGCCGGCCATGCGGCGTTCCAGCACTGCGAAGACCGCGTACATGAATATGCCCTGCACCGCGAGCGCCAGCAGTCCGGCGAACACCAGCGGCATCTGGAAGTTCGAGCCCGCCTGCACCATCAGGTGCCCGACGCCGGCATTGGCGCCGATGGTCTCCGAGACCACCGCGCCGACGAAAGCCAGCGTGATGGCCACCTTCAGCGAGCCAAACAGATAGGGCGCCGTGCGCGGGATGCCCACCTTGCGCATGATGTCGAGCTTGGAGGCGCCGAGCGCCCGCAGCACGTCCTCCAGCTCCGGCTCCGTGGTGGCAAGGCCGGTGGCCACATTCACCACGATGGGGAAGAAGGAGATGAGGAAGGCGGTGAGGATGGCCGGGATCTCGCCGATGCCGAACCACATGATGAGGATGGGCACCACCGCCACCTTGGGGATGGAGTTGAAGCCGATCATCACCGGATAGAGGCCGCGATAGATGGCCCGCGACCAGCCCACCACCAGGCCCAGCGCAATGCCGAACACCACCGCCAGCGCGAAGCCTGCTACCGTGGTCCAGAGCGTGACGAAGGAATTGCGCAGCAGCGGCCACCAGAATTGGGCGGCGGCGGCGAAGATGGCGCTCGGCGCGGGCAGGATGAAGGCGTCGATACGGAACAGGCGGCAGGCCGCTTCCCAGATGACGAAAAGCCCAACCGTGAAGGCGACGGGCGTGATGTCTTCGGCGGTGATCTTCATGCCTGACGCACCTCGGCGATCTTGCCGCGCAGTTCGTGGACCAGTTGGGTGAAGGCCGGCTCGTAGCAGACCTCCAGCGGGCGCGGGCGAGGAAACTCCACCCGGCGGGTCTCCACCACGCGGCCCGGGCGGGCGCTCATCACATGGATGGTGTCGGCCAGAAACGCCGCCTCCCGCAGGTCGTGGGTGACGAGGATGACGGTGAAGCCGAGCCGCTGCCACAGATCGCGCAGCACCACCCAGAGCTCCTCGCGGGTGAAGGCGTCGAGCGCGGCGAAGGGCTCGTCCAGCATGAGCAGCGCCGGCTCATGGATCAGCGCCCGGCAGAGCGAGGCGCGCTGCTGCATCCCGCCGGACATCTCCCACGGATAACGGTCGGCGAAATCGCGCAGGCCGACGACGCCCAGCAGGTCCAGAGCCCGCTCCCGATAGGCGGCCTTCTCGCGCCGGTAGCGGCTGCGATGGGGCTCCACGATCTCCAGCGGCAGCATCACATTGTCCAGCACCGAGCGCCACGGCAGCATGTTTGCGTGCTGGAAGGCCATGCCGGCGAGCTTCACCGGCCCGTTCACCGGCTTGCCCTCGACGCTGACTGCGCCTTGGGTGGGCCGGATGAGGCCGGTCACCAGCTTCATCAGCGTGGACTTCCCGCAGCCCGAAGGGCCGACGACCGCCGCGAATTCGCCCCGCGCCACCTCGATGGAGGTGTGGGCGAGCGCCGTCACATCGCCGGTTCGGCCCTTATAGGACAGGGTCACATCATCAAGCCGGATCAAGGCGGTGGGCTTTCCTTGGGGTGGGTGTGCTTCGAGGTGCCGCTCCCTCCCCCCTTGCGGGGGAGGGCCGGGGAGGGGGTAACGCCCTCTCCGCCGGAGCGGCATTGGGGGAGCAGATGGGAAATGGAGCGTCCGTCCCCTGCCTTTCTACCCCCCTCCCTACCCCTCCCCCGCAAGGGGGGAGGGAAGGCGCTTCAACGGGAGAGGACGTCGGACCCTCGGAGGTCACGGCCTCCCTCCCCCCTTGAGGGGGAGGGCTGGGGAGGGGGGTGATGCCCTCTCCGTTTGAGCGACTTCGGGGAGCGTGGATCGGAGGCGCGCCCTTACTTCGGCATCCGCTCGGCGGCGGGCGGCAGGAATTCCGCCGTGAAGATGTCGGCAGCCGCCGGCTTCTTCTCCTTGAAGTCGTAGGTGACGGCGATCTGCTCGATGGACTTGGTCATGCGGTCCACGTCGATGCCGCCGATGCCGTTCTTCGTCACCCATTCGGTGATCATGTTGTCCTTGAGCGCCATCTTGAGGCGGGCGAGCTCGATCTTCTCGTCGCCCGTCTCGTTGCGCTTCATCACCGACTTGATGGCGGCCTCGGGATCGCGCGCGGTCTCGATGATGCCCTTGATGGTGGCGCGCACGAAGCCGGCCACTTCCTTCGGATGCGCCTTGGCGAAGTCGGGGTTCACGATCACCGCGTTGCCGTAGAGCACCAGGCCGTAGTCGGACATAAGCAGCACCTTGATGTCCTCCGGCTTCAGGCCCTTCTGCAGCAGGTTGAAATAGGAGGAGAAGGAGAAGCCGGTGATGGCGTCCACCTTGCCGTCCGCCAGCATGGGCTCGCGTACCGGGAAGCCGACATTCTCGATCTTCACCTTGTCGGCGTCGATGGCGTTCTCCTTCACGAAGGCCTTCCACTGGGCATAGGCGCCGTCGGGTGCCGGGGCACCCAGCACCTTGCCTTCCAGATCCTTCGGCTTGGAGATGCCGGTCTTGACCAGGGTCACGATGGAGAAGGGCGGCTTGTCATAGACCATGAGGATGGCTTTCAGCGCCTTGTCCGGATTCTGGTCGTTGAACTTCACCAGCGAATTGATGTCGAAGAAGCCGAGCGGATAGGTGCCCGCCGCCACCCGCGCGATGCCGGCCACCGAGCCGGGCCCCGTGTCAACGGTGACGTTCAGGCCCTCGGCCTTGTAGTAGCCCTTGTCGATGGCGACGAAATAGGGCGCGGACGGGCCCTCGAACTTCCAGTCGAGGGCGAACTTGATGTCGGTGTCCGCGCGGGCGGGCAGTGCCGCCGCCGCGATGAAACCGAGCGCCCCGATCAGGCCGCGAAGCATATGCCGCATGGGTCTTCCTCCTGTCCGCTGACAAGAGGCAAGGCACATGCCACCGCCGGAGGCAGAGCGGCCGGATCAGAGGTGGCGATGTCTGCCTAAAAGTTGGGCAAATGGACGCGCCGCCGCCCTTCCCCTGGGCGAGCTCAGAAGGGGCCGCCCTGATCGAGGAAGGTTTCCATGCGGGCCTCGTGGGAGCCAAGCTCGAAGCCCTGCGCCGCCACCCAGGCATCGTCATAATAGCTGCGCAGGTAGCGTTCGCCCCGGTCACAGATAAGGGTGACGAGCGAGCCGGTCTCGCCGCGCCCCATCATCTCGGCCGCGAGCATGCACAGCGCATGGAAGGCGGTGCCGGTGGAGGGGCCGACCTTGCGGCCGAGCCGGCGCGCCAGCACGCGCATGGCGGCGATGGAGGCGGCGTCCGGCACGCGGATCATGTGGTCGATCACCTCCGGGATGAAGGAGGGCTCCACGCGCGGCCGGCCGATGCCCTCGATGCGCGATCCGGGGCAGGAGGTGAGGCTGCGGTCGCCGGTGCGGAAGGCGTCGTAGAAGACGGAGCCTTCCGGGTCAGCCACGCACAGGCGGGTGGCATGGTGGCGATAGCGCAGGTAGCGGCCGATGGTGGCCGAGGTGCCCCCCGTGCCCGCGCCCATCACGATCCAGGTGGGGACGCTGCGCGGCTCGCCCTGCATCTGCTGGAAGATGGATTCGGCGATGTTGTTGTTGCCGCGCCAGTCGGTGACGCGCTCGGCATTGGTGAACTGGTCCACATAAAGCCCGCCGAGCCGTTCCGCGAGGGCGGCGGCCTCCGCATAGACCGCGCTGCTGTCGTCCACGAAATGGCAGCGCCCGCCCTCGCGCTCGATGTCCGCGATCTTCTCCGGCGAGGTGGTGCGGGTCATCACCGCATAGAAGGGCAGGCCGAGCAGGCGGGCGAAATAGGCTTCTGAAACCGCTGTTGAGCCGGAAGATGCTTCCACCAGCGTGATGCCTTCGCGGATCTGGCCGTTGCAGACGCCGAACAGGAAGAGTGAACGGGCGAGCCTGTGCTTCAGGCTGCCGGTGGGGTGGCTCGATTCATCCTTGAGATAGATGTCGATGCCGCCGAGCCGGTGCGCCTCGAAGGGCAGAAGGTGGGTATCTGCCGACCGCCGGGCGTCGCGCTCGAGAATCCTGAGCGCCTGATCGGCCCAGATCCGGCGGGCGTCCCGCTCGCTCGGTGCCGCACCGGCGGCGGGGGACGTGAGGGACGGAACGGCGGAGAGGGGCTCGATCTTCATGACCAGACCATTATTCACAGGGGCCGCGGCGATTTGCGGATAACGCAATCATGACCGCTCGCGCGCAGAAATCATCACCGCCTGCGATGCTTGCGGGAGCCCTTTTGCGCAATCTCATTTCGCTCTGCGCCGGATACGCGAAAAATTCCTCGCGCCGGCTCCATTCGGGAGCAGTTGCATCTTTGCCTGACACCTTGTCTCCTACCATACGGAGGGGAGGGTCATTTCATGGAGTCGAAATCGCTTAAGATCTTGGAGCAAGATGTGTCTGGACAGCGCTCAGATGAGCAGACGTTCGGTAGTGATCCGCTGCAGCGGGTGACGCTCGGGTATCTGATCAACCTGATTGCACGTTTGCTGGCCCAGTCGCTCAAGGCGCGCAACGGCGTCGAGGGAATCTTGCCGGGACAGTATCCGATCGTGCTGGAATTGCTGACGAAGGACGGGCCGACGCAGCGTGATCTCTGTGACTTCGTAAAGATCGAGCAGAGCACCATGGCCAATACTTTGAAGCGCATGGAGCGGGACGGCATCATCGAGCGGCGGGCCTCGCTGGAGGACGGCCGCCAGGCGACCGTCCACCTCACCGAGCGTGGCCGGAAGCTGGCCGAGGTGGCGGTGGTCAACGCGTTCGACGTGAACCGCGTGGCGCTGGAGCCGCTGGATCGGGAGGCCCAGGTGCAGTTGCGCACCAGCCTGATCGCCATGGCGGAGCGTCTGGAATCGGATCTGGCGGAGCATCGGGGCGGGCGCGGACACGGCGCCTGACGTAACGTATCGCTTACGCTGGAAATATATTGCTCAACATGCGACCGTGACGCCGGCAGGCGCCACGGTCCACCATCCGCGAGCCTGCTCACCAAAAGACGTGGGAGGCGTGCGTGAAGGCGGCGATCATCCGGTCTCACGGCGGGGCCGAGGCTCTGGAACTGGTGGAAGACTGGCCGCGGCCGGTTGCGGGTGCCGGCGACGTGGTGCTCCGCGTCAAGGCCAGTGCATTGAATTATCATGACGTTTTCACGCGCCGGGGGATGCCCGGCATCAAGCTCGACCTGCCGGTCGTGCCCGGCCTCGACCTTGCCGGCGAGGTGGTGGAGACCGGCGAAGGCGTGACTGACTTCACGGTGGGCGACCGGGTTCTGGTCGATCCGCTGAACCGCGTCGAAGGCGGCCTCATGGGCGAGACCGTCGATGGCGGCCTGCAGCAATATGCGCGCGTGCGCGCCCATCAGCTCGTGCCCATTCCCGAAGGCGTCACCTATGAGCAGGCGGCGGCGCTGCCGGTGGCCTATGGCACCGCACATCGGATGTTGTTCACCAACGGCGGCATCAAGGCGGGCGACACCGTGCTCGTGCTCGGGGCCTCGGGCGGTGTCGGCACCGGCACCGTGCTGCTGGCGAAGCTCGCCGGAGCCCATGTGATCGCCTGCGGGTCCAGCGCGGAGAAGCTGGAGCGGCTCAAGGCCATGGGCGCCGATGAGGTGATCGACTACACAAGAAGCGATTTCACAAAGGACATCTACGCCCGCTTCGGGAAGCCGCACCGACGTACCTACGATGGCGGTGTTGATGTGGTGGTCAATTTCACCGGCGGGGACACCTGGATACCGTCCCTGCGGGCGCTGAAGCGGGGCGGCAAGCTGCTCACCTGTGGTGCCACGGCGGGTTTCGACCCCAAGGAAGACCTGCGTTTCATCTGGACCTTCGAGCTGAAGATCCTGGGCTCCAATTCCTGGGCCCGCGAGGATCTTGTCGCGCTGCTGGATCACATCGCCGCCGGCCGCCTCTCTCCGGTCATCGACCGCGTACTGCCGCTTGAGGATGCCCGCGAGGCGCTGCGCCTCATCGAGGAGCGGGAAGTGATCGGCAAGGTGGTCATCGCGCCTTAGGCGCGGCCCCGTTTCCGCCTGACCTTTTCCGAACGGAGCCCGCTTATGAACGACACGCCTGTTCCGGCCGTGCCGGACCGCGCCGAACTCGACGCCCGCATCCGCCGCGCGCCCTATCACCAGTGGCTCGGTCTCTCCGTCGTGGAAGCGGGCGACGGGGAAATCGTGGTGGAGGTGCCCTGGCGCGAGGAATTCGTGGTCAATCCGGACATCGGCTACACCCACGGCGGCATTCTCGCGACGCTGGTGGATCTCGTCGCCGACTGGGCCATCGCCACGAAGCTCGGCCGGCCCTTCCCAACCGTCGATCTGCGGGTGGACTATCACCGCCCGGCGATGAAGGGCGTGCTGCGCGTGCGCGGCAAGGTCATCCGCATCGGCTCCAGCTTCTCCACGTCAGAGGCCTATGTGGAGGATGAGAGCGGCAAGCTGCTGGCGAGCGGGCGGGGCACCTACGCCACCTCCACCAAGTAGCGCTCGGCTGCCGGCCGTCTCCGCTTCCGGCGGCGTTCCGCCGCTGAGGCCGTCCGATCCGCGATTCGGTCCCGGTTTGGTCTCGCACCGTTCGTGTGGGGCGAGCGCGGTGTGCCTTTTCGGGACGGGCCTCAACGGGCGTTGCGCCGGTAGAACGCCTTGTGAACTTCGTCATGCGAGCGATTCGGACGCCCTTTGATCCCCGCCCGTTCACCGTCGGCCGGGACCGCGTCCCGTTTCGGGACACGAGCCGCAAAGCGGCGGCCGGAATGCTCCGGCCGCGATACTCCGTCAGTTCGGGCTTACTCGCCTTGCGTCATCAGCGCCGCATTGCCGCCGGCGGCGGACGTGTTGATGGTCACGGTCTGCTCGCTGGCGAAGCGCAGCAGATAGTGCGGTCCGCCGGCCTTCGGGCCGGTGCCGGAAAGGCCGTGGCCGCCGAAGGGCTGCACCCCCACCACCGCACCGATGATGTTGCGGTTCACATAGACATTGCCCACCGGCAGGCGCTCCGTGACCTTCTCCACCAGGCTGTCGATGCGGGTGTGGAGGCCGAGCGTGAGGCCGTAGCCGGTGGCGGCGATGGCATCGAGCACGCCGTCGATGCCGCCCGCCTTGAAGCGCACCACGTGGAGGACGGGGCCGAAGACCTCGTCCTTCAGGTCCGCCGCCTGCTTCAGCTCGAAGACGTGCGGGGCCACATAGGTGCCGCGCGTCGGCGCGGTGCCGGCATAATGGACACGAGCGGTGCCAGTCAGTGCCCGGATGTGCGCCTCCAGCTTGGCCTTGGCCTCGGCATCGATCACCGGCCCCACATGCACCGAGGCGTCGCGCGGATCGCCCACCTTCAGCGCATCGGCGGCGCCGACGATCATCTCGATCATCTTGTCCGCCACGTCCTCCTGCACGAACAGGATGCGCAGGGCCGAGCAGCGCTGGCCGGCGGAGCGGAAGGCGGAGGTCACCACGTCATCGGACACCTGTTCCGGCAGGGCCGTGGCATCCACGATCATGGCGTTGATGCCACCCGTCTCCGCGATCAGCGGCACGATGGGGCCGTCCTTGCCGGCAAGCGTGCGGTTGATGATGCGGGCCACCTCGGTGGAGCCGGTGAAGACCACGCCCGCCACCTTGGGCGCCTCCACGAGCCGCGCACCGATGAGGCCGTCGCCGGTGACGAGATGCAGGGCAGAGGCGGGGACGCCGGCCTCATGCAGCAGCCGCACCGCTTCGAAGGCGATGAGGGGCGTCTGTTCGGCGGGCTTGGCCACCACGGCATTGCCGGCGGCAAGCGCGGCGGACACCTGCCCGAGGAAGATGGCCAGCGGGAAGTTCCAGGGCGAGATGGCGACAAAGACGCCGCGCCCGCGCAGGCGCAGCACGTTGCTCTCGCCGGTGGGGCCGGGCAGCGTCTCGCCCGCGCCACACAGACGCTCGGCCTCGCCCGCGTAATAGCGCAGGAAGTCTACGGCTTCCCGCACCTCGGAGATGCCGTCATCCAGCGTCTTGCCCGCCTCGTCCTGAAGGAGCGCGAGGAAGGCTGCCTGCCGGGCCTCCAAAAGGTCTGCCGCGCGGCGCAGCCGGGCGGAGCGCTCGCTTGCCGGCGTGCGGTCCCAGGCCACAAAGCCCTTCAGCGCGGCGGCGACTGCCGCATCCGCCGTGGCCGCATCCGCCTCCACCACGCGGCCGATGGCGCTTCCGTCGATGGGGCTGACCACCGTACGGGTCGCGCCCGCATGGGCCACACCATCAATGAGCGTTGATGCCGTGACCTCGCGGCGGTGGCCCGCGATGTCCGTCAGCGTCGCGGCCAGCACCGACCGGCAGCCCAGTTCCACCCCGTGCGAGTTGCGGCGGCCGGGGCCGAACAGATCCGGCGGCAACGGGATGTGGCGGTTGCGGGCTTCCTCCGCATTGCCGATGAGGGTGGCCGGGCGGCGCAGGAGATCGCTCACCGGCACGTCCGGATCGCCGGCCACGGAGACGAAGGAGGAATTGGCGCCGTTCTCCAGCAGGCGGCGCACCAGATAGGCGAGCAGGTCGCGATGCCCGCCCACGGGGGCATAGGTGCGGCAGCCCACATCCGGATGGGCAGCGAGCCGCTCCCCATGGGCTGCATCGCCCATGCCGTGCAGGCGCTGGAACTCGAAGCCGCCGGTGCCGCCGGAGAGTTCGGTGATGGTGGCGATGGTCAGCGCATTGTGGGTGGCGAACTGCGGGAAGATGCGCGGCCGCAGCGCCAGGAGCTTGCGGGCGCAGGCCATGTAATTGAGGTCCGTCATCGCCTTGCGGGTGAAGACGGGGTAGTCGTCGAGCCCGCGCTCCTGCGCGCGCTTAACTTCCGTATCCCAATAGGCACCCTTCACGAGGCGCAGCATCAGCCGGCGGTCCAGCCGCTCGGCCAGCGCCGCCATATGGTCGATCACCGCCGCCGCGCGCTTCTGATAGGCCTGGATGGCCAGGCCGAAGCCGTCCCAGCCCGCAAGGCCGGGATCGGCGAGAACCGCGTCGATCACGTCGAGGGAGAGTTCGAGCCGGTCGGCCTCCTCCGCATCAATGGTGAAATTGAGGTCATAGGCCTTCGCCTTGCGGGCGAGCTCGATGACCTGCGGCACCAGTTCGATGAGGACGCGCTCCCGGTTCACCGCGTCATAGCGCGGGTGGAGGGCGGAGAGCTTCACCGAGATGCCGGGCCGGTCGGGCAGCTTCATGTTGCCGGCGCGGCGGCCGATGTCGTCGATGGCGGTGGCGTAGCTGTCGAAATAGCGCTTGGCATCGGTGAAGGTACGCGCGCCCTCGCCCAGCATGTCGAAGGAATAGCGATAGGCCCGTCCGCTCGCGGATTCCGCCCGGTCGAGGGCCGCATGGATGGTCTGGCCGAGCACGAAGTGATTGCCCAGCACCTTCATGGCCTGCCGCGTGGCGGTGCGCACCGCCGGAAGGCCGATGCGCTTGGCGAGCTTGCCCAGCACGCCTTCCGGCGTCTCGCCCGGCTGGATGACGCGGGCGGTGACGCCGAGCGCCCAGGACGAGGCATTCACCAGCAGGGCGCTCGATCGCGAATCGTGGTTCAGGAAGTCGCCCTGCGCCAGCTTGTCCTCGATCAGCCGGTCGGCGGTGGCGGAATCGGGGACCCGCAGCAGCGCTTCCGCCAGCGTCATCAGCGCCAGCCCCTCCTTGGTGGACAGGGCGTATTCGCGCAGCACCTCCTCGATGCCGCCGACGCCACCCGCATTGCTGCCCTTGCGGATGGCGGTGATGAGCCGGGCGGCGAGGGCGTCGATACGGGCCTCGGCTTCCGGCGCCAGCGTGCCCTGCGCGAGCAGCGGCCGGGCAAGGGCCACGTCGTCGGGCGCGAACGGCGCCTCGAAGGGCGGCATGGGCGACGGCGGGAGGGAGGCGGAAACGGGGGATGTGG
Source organism: Azorhizobium caulinodans ORS 571 (assembly GCF_000010525.1). Classification (GTDB taxonomy): domain Bacteria; phylum Pseudomonadota; class Alphaproteobacteria; order Rhizobiales; family Xanthobacteraceae; genus Azorhizobium; species Azorhizobium caulinodans. Next base: position 35,715 of record NC_009937.1, read on the forward strand.
GGGCAGGCATGGCACTCTCCGGCGGATATGTTTGCGTAATCCACGAACGGCCGCGCTTCGATGGCTCTTTTCGCCATTCTGCCTTATCTTTCACGGAGAGACCGTGACGTGACCGTGAAACATGAGCGCGCTGGACCGCACTGACAAAAAAATCCTCCAGATCCTTCAAAAGGATGGGCGCATTTCCGGCGTCGAGCTGGCGGAGCAGGTGGGGCTTTCGCCCACCAGCGCCGGCGAGCGGCTGAAGCGGCTCCAGCGGGACGGCTTCGTCTCGGGTTTCGGCGCACGGCTTGATCCGCAAAAGCTGGGGCTGGGGTTCCTCGTCTTCATCGAGGTGCATCTCGACAAGACGACGCCGGACGCCTTCGAGCGCTTCGCCCGCGCGGTGCGTCTCGCGCCCGAGGTGCTCGAATGCCACATGGTGGCCGGCGGCTTCGATTATCTGCTGAAGGTGCGCCTGCCCGACATGACCGCCTACCGCCGCTTCCTTGGCAACGTCCTGCTGGGATTCCCCGGCGTGCGCGAGACCCGTTCCTACGCGGTGATGGAAGAGGTGAAGAGCGACGCGCCGCTGCCCGTGTGAGGGGCTGTGACGAAAGTCCGGCTTTGAAACGTTGGTCTCCTGCCGCCTAATGCGCGCCCCGGCCCCAAGGCTGCGGCACGAATGTTCAGGAAGGGAGAGACATGTTCCCCGAGCTTCGCCTTCTGTGCTTCGAGGATCTGGCCACCGGCATGACCGAGACCCTCACGAAGACCATCGCCTCCTCCGACGTGGTGGGCTTCGCCGAGGTGACGGGGGATCGCAATCCCATCCATCTGTCCGAGCATTTCGCTGCCCGCACGCCCTTCGGCACCCGCATCGCCCACGGCCTCTATACGGCGAGCCTCATCTCGGCCGTGCTCGGGACCCGCCTGCCGGGGCCGGGCGCGGTCTATATCTCCCAGACCCTGAACTTCCGCGCCCCGGTGAAGATCGGCGACACGGTGGAGGTGAAGGTCGAGGTGGCCGAACTCATCCCCGAGCGGCGCCGCGCCCGTCTCGCCTGCACCTGCCGGGTCGGCGAGGAGGTGGTGCTGGACGGTGAAGCCTGGGTGAAGGTGCCGCCGCGCAGCGAGACCGAGCGCTCGCCCCTGGCTCGCCCTGCTGCCGGCTGACCCAGCCGAAACGTCATCGTGATGCGCGGCCGCGCGCCTTGGTTTCGCGCGGCGCCGAACGGCTGTTGCGGGCGCCGGGCCGATCTGGCACGCAGGCCGGGACCACGACAGACGAGGAGGGCGCCGTGCAGATCTGGGGTCGCGGAAATTCAACCAATGTTCGCAAGGTGCTGTGGTGCGCGGCCGAGCTCGGCCTCGCCTATGAGCACGTCAATGCCGGCGGCGCGTTCGGTCTCGTCAACGAGCCGGCCTATCGCGCCATGAACCCCAACGGTCTTGTGCCCTGCCTGAAGGACGGGGATCTGGTGCTGTGGGAATCGAACGTCATCGTGCGCTATCTCGCCCGCCAATACGGGCAGGAGCCCTTTGCCCCGAAGGACGCGAAGGCGTGGGCGGGCGCCGACAAATGGATGGACTGGGCGTCCCTGTCCTTCGGCGCGCCGTTCCGGGATGTCTTCTGGAACCTGGTCCGCCTGCCGCCCGAGCAGCGGAACATGGCGGAGGTGGCACGCGGCACCGAGCAGTGCGCCCGGCTTATGACCCTCGCGGATGCGGCCCTCGCCGAGACGCCCTATCTCTCCGGCCGCGACCTCGGCATCGGCGACATTCCGCTCGGCTGCATCGCCTATGGCTGGTTTTCCATGCCGATCGAGCGTCCGGAACTGCCGCATCTGGCGGCCTGGTATGCGCGCCTCACCGAGCGGCCGGCGTTCCAGTCGGCCGTCATGACGCCGCTGACCTGAGCCGAGCGGGCCAGAGGCCGGTTGCCCGGCGTCTGGCCCCGTCAGGGCTCACTTCATCGAGGTGTAGAGCGAGGCGCCCGTGGTGGCCGGCGAGGACACCAGGACGAAGATCTGCATCGCCTTCTGCACGTCGGTGATCGGCGCGTTGGTCACGTAGATCACGTCGCGATTGAAGATCGGGAAGTGCTGGGCCACGAACAGGCTGTTCGTGTCACGCAGGTTCAGGCGATACACCACGGGGGTCAGGCCGCCAGGCACCACCAGCGGGCTGCCGGGACGCAGCTTGCGGGCGATGAACTCGGGCTCGTAGCGAATCACGAACACGCCCGACGGATCGGAGCGGTTGTCCTGCAGGCCGCCGGCCTTGACGAGGGCGGTGGCCAGCGTGATGCCCGAGGAGTTGAACGGCACTTCCGCATTCGCGCCCGTCGCGCCATAGGCGAGGAACACCTGCGGATCGCGCACCACGGTGAGCACGTCGCCGGGCTGCATAAAGACGTTCTCGCGCGGATCGCTGACCACACGCTCCATCGACACGCGCACCGTGCGGTTGCCGCGCGAGAGCTGGATGAAGGTCTCGTTCACCGGCGCGCGCACGCCGCCTGCGGTGGCGATCACGTCGAGCAGGCGGTCGCCCTTGGCGGTGAGCGGGACGCGGGCGCCCTGCACCACTTCGCCGGTCACGGTGACGGTGCTGCTCACGGGCTTGGTCACGGTGACCAGCACCTGCGGCTGGATCGCCTTGCCGGTCAGCGCCTTGACGATCTCGTCCTGGATCGCCTCGGTGGTGCGGCCCGCGGCCTGCACTTCGCCCGCATAGGGAATGGAAATGGTGCCGGAGGGCTTCACGACCTGATCGGGAATGGTGGCGGTCTTGGAGCCGGTGGTGAAGCTGCCGGCCACGACGGGCGCGGAGAACAGGCCACCAGCGCCGGCTTCCCAGATGTTCACGGCCACAAAGTCGCCGACACCCACGAGAGGCGAACGCGCCGGGCCGGAATGACCGAAGCTGGTATAGAGCGTGTCCTGCGCGCGCAGGCGCACCACGTCGAGCACCGCATTGTCGATGTCGACAACTTCATAGCGCTGCGTGTTCTGTTCGACGGACTGGGAGACGACTTCCTGCGCGTTCGGACCCACCTGTGGCAGGGATTCGCAGCCGGAAAGGGACAGGGCCACGGCGGGAAGCAGAAGCGGCCAACCAGATACTTTCCGCATAAACGTTCCGTCTCCAATCCCGACGCCAGATACCATGGCGCACTGTGGCGACCAACCCCGACCGGTCACCGCCCAGCCGATACAGTCTACGCTGTTTCCCTATTGCCACACCTTTGGGCAATGGCAAAAGGTGCGCATCGTTAACGGAAGGTCGTGCCCTCCCGCTGCTCTCGACCCACCGCCTCCGACAGCGCCGCCGGACGCTGGCGCGGTGCAAGTCCACTTCCCGTTACGATCTTTTCTGGTACCAAAGTAATGCCTTGAGAGCGCTAATGCCGCTAGGGAAGGTCGGGTGCATCCGCCGATAGCCGGGTTGATCGAATCCACAATCTCTGGTTTTCGGGCTAATGTCCCCACAAGGCGTGCGGTGCAAAATGCAGAGCTTGCGGGGTTTCGGCTTCATATTGACCCACCCCCTGACGCCTTGTGATAACGCGAATCGTCCCGTGCGGGGGCGCGAGGGTTCGGTGGCTTTGATGACGGGTGGGCGCATTGCGGTTTAAGGGACCTCTCCGGGAAAACCCGGCTGGCACAACCAGCACCGCAATCATCGGGGCGGCCTGCCGCCTGCCCGGGGCGCCCAACGAGGCAGCCTTCCGCCGGTTGCTGAAGGATGGCGTGTGCGCCGTGCAGCCGGCACCGGTCGGCCGCTGGAGCGTCGAGCGGTTCCTGCATCCGCGGGCCAGCGAGCCCGGCTTCAGCTATTCCTTCGCCGGCGGCTTCCTGGAAGCCCCGTTCGATTTCGACCCCACGGTGTTCGGCATGTCGCCCCGCGAGGCGGCGCAGATGGACCCGCAGCAGCGCCTGCTGCTGGAGGTGGTGTGGGAGGCGCTGGAAGATGCGCGGATCGCGCCCTCCAGCCTCGCCGGCACCGAGGTCGGCGTCTATGTGGGCGCCTCCAGCCTCGATCACGGCAATCTCCTGGCCTCGGACCCGGCGGCCATCGAGAGCCACTTCATGACCGGCAACACCCTCTCGGTGGTGTCGAACCGCATTTCCTATGCCTTCGACTGGCACGGGCCGAGCTTCACGGTGGATACCGCCTGCTCGTCCTCGCTCGTCGCCTTCGCGCAGGCGCTGTCGGACCTGAAGGCCGGGCGCATCGACACGGCGGTGGTCGCCGGCGTCAACATGCTGCTGACGCCCGCCTCCTATATCGGCTTCTCCCGCGCCTCCATGCTCTCGCCCACGGGCCTGTGCCGGCCCTTCTCGGCGGCGGGAGACGGCTATGTGCGCTCGGAAGGCGCGGTGGCCTTCGTGCTGCGGCGGTCCGATCTTGCCGCGCCGGGTTCCATCCGCGCGCTGGCGGTGGCGGGTGGCGTCAATTCCGACGGCCGCACCTCGGGCATCGCGCTGCCGGGCGTCGAGGGCCAGCGGGCGCTGCTGGAGCGCCTTTACGGCGAGGCGCGTCTGCGGCCGGACGACATTGCCTTCGTGGAAGCCCACGGCACCGGCACGCGCATCGGCGATCCGGTGGAGGCGACCGCCATCGGGTCCGTGCTCGGCCGGGGGCGCGCGGCGCCGCTGCCCATCGGCTCGGTGAAGTCCAACATCGGCCATCTGGAGCCGGCCTCGGGTGTGGCGGGCATCCTCAAGGCGGTGCAGGCGCTGGAGACGCGCGAGCTGCCGCCCTCGCTGCACCTCGATGAACTGAACCCGCTCATCGATTTCGCGGACCTCAACCTTCTCCCGGTTCGAGAGGCGGTGGCGCTCGACCCCGCCGCGCCGGTGCTTCATGCGGGCGTGTCGTCCTTCGGCTTCGGCGGCACCAATGCGCATATCATTCTTGCGAGCGCGCCTGCGGTCGTGCCCAAGGCCGAGCCGCAGGCGGAAGCGCCGCAGCATCTGGTGATCTCCGCCGCCACGGCCGACGCCCTGCGCGCCGCCGCCGGCGCCTATGCGGATGCGCTCTCGAACGGGATCGACCCCGAGCGCCTCGCCGCCGCCGTTGCTGGCGGCCGTGAGACGCAGCGCTACCGTGCTGTCGCCGTGTTGGACGCGGCGGACGTGGTGGCGGCTGGCTTGAAGGAACTGGCCGAGACCGGCACCTCGAAGGCCGTGGCCACGGGCGCCGCCCCGGCCGGCGCGCCCAAGGTGTGCTTCGTCTATTCCGGCAATGGCGCCCAGGCGGTGGGCATGGGTCGCACCGCTTATCTGCGCAATGCCGCCTTCCGCCAGCGCTTCGACGAGATCGACGCCGCCTTCAAGGCCATCGGCGCCGGCGGCGTGAAGGAGGACATGTTCGCCTCCGATCTCGACGCGCGCATCGGTCTGGCGTCCGTCATCCAGCCGCTCATGTTCGCTGTCCAGGCGGCGCTCTCCGCCGCTCTGGTGGCCGAGGGGCTGAAGCCGGACATGGTTCTGGGTCACAGCATCGGCGAGGTGGCGGCGGCGGAAGCGGCCGGGGCCATCGACCTGCTTCAGGCGGCGCGTATCATCCACGCCCGCGCCACCAGCCAGGAAGGCGCGCGCGGGCGCGGCCTCATGGCGGTGTTCGCGGCGACGCGCGAGCGCATGGAAACCTTCCTCGACGGCTTCGGCCGCGAGGAACTTGAGATCGCCGCCGACAACGGCCCGGCCTCCATCACCCTCTCCGGTGCCACGGACGCGCTGAAGCGCGCCACTAAGGAAGCGCGCCGCCAGCGCATCGCCAGCCGCACGCTGGACATGGAATATCCCTTCCATTCCCGCTTCCTCGACGACACGGAAACGGCCTTCCGCACCGCCGCCGGCAGCGTCCGCGCCCGGCCGGCGACGACGGCGATGATCTCCACCGTCACCGGCGCGCCCATCGGGGCCGATCTGCTGGGCGAGGATTACTGGTGGCGCAACGTGCGTGCCCCCGTGCTCTTCCGCGACGCCATCGAGGCGGCGGCGGGCATGGGCGCGACCCTGTTCGTGGAGATGGGCCCGCGCCCCATCCTCACCTCGCCCATCACCGAGACGCTGAAGGAAAAGGGCGCGGTGGCCGCTGTCCTGCCGAGCTTCACGGAAGCGGACGACCGCGAGCCGCGCCGCGACCCCGTGCTTTGGGTGGTGGCCAACGCTCGCGCCAATGGCGCCCCGCTGCCGCCCGCGCCTGGGGGCGCGGTGGACCGCACCCTGCCGCTGCCCTCCTATCCCTGGCAGCGCACGACCTATCATTTCCAGGGCACCACGGCGGCGCTCGACCTGTTCGGCGGCGCGGCCCCGCGCCATCCGCTGATCGGCGGCCGGCTGGCGGAAGGCATGCCCGAATGGCGCACCTTCCTCGATTATGAGGTGGTGCCCTATCTCGCCGACCATGTGGTGGGCGGCGAGGTAGTGGTGCCCGGCGCCGCCATCGTCGAGATGGTGCTGGCGGTGGCCCGCGAGCTTCGGCCCGAGGGGCCTCTGGGCGTCGAGGACTGCGACATCTTCCAGCCCCTCGTGCTGGCGCCGCAGGCCATGCGCGAGATATCCGTGCGCTATGCGGCGGCGACCGGCGATGTGGAATTGTTCAGCCGCCCGCGCTTCGGCGCCGACGAATGGACGCTGCACGCCCGCGGCCGTCTGGTGGACGTGGCCCATGCGCCGCGCACGCCGGCAAAGCCCCGTGGCCGCCTGATCCGCGCCACGGCGGAGGAGATTTATGCCCGCACCGAGGCCTGCGGCCTCGGCTATGGTCCGGCCTTCCGGCTGGCGAAGTCCATCAAGCGGGACGCCAAGACCATCGAGGTGGAACTGAAGCCGGCGGACGCCGGCACCGGCGCCTTCACCCGCCCGCAGCTTCTGCATCCGGCGAGCCTCGATGCCGCGCTCCACGGCCTGTTCCTGCTCATCGTGATGGAGCCGGGCGTCCGGCGCACCTATCTGCCGATCCGGCTCGGGCGGCTTGCGCTGTTCCGCGACCATCCCGTCGTCACCGCCGCCACCATCACCGTGGACCGGCACACGGACCATTCGCTGAAGGTTCACATCCTGCTCAAGGATGCGGATGGCGCGGTGGTGGCCGAGGTGGAGGACGCGCTGCTGAAATCGGTGGTGCTCTCGCGCACCGATCCCGATGACGGCTTCCTTTATGTGGAGCGCCACCGCACTGCCCGCAGTGGTGCCGTGCGCGATGTGGTGGGCGAGGTGCTGGCGGGCGTGAAGGCCGTTGACCTGCCCACCCCCTCCGACGCCCCGCTGATGCTGCGCGCCGTGCTGCGCGCCGCTGCCCACCGCAGCCTCAGCCGGCTGGCCGATGCGGACGGCTTCATCGACTGGCAGGCGCTGGCCCTCACCGGCCGCCTCGCGGCCCCGGCCCGCGCCTATGCCGCCATGCTGGCCGAGGAACTGATCCTCGCGGAACTGGCGACGGTGGACGGCGAGGGCGTGCGCCTCGCGCCCGACAGCGGCCTGCCCGAGCCCGCGCGCATCCTGCGCACGCTGGCGGCCGACTATGCCGGCGCCTCCGCCGACCTGCTGCTGGCGACCCGCATGGCCGGGGCGCTGGACGAATTCCTCGCCACCGGCACCCCGGTCGCTCACCGCCCCGAGGTGCTGGAGCAATTCGCCGCCCAGAGCGCGCTCCTCAGCTCCGCCGCCGAAGCGCTGGTACGCGCCGCCGAGGCGGTGGCCAAGGACGAGACGCCGCGCATCCTCATTGCCGAGCCCGATGGGCGGGGCCTCGTGGCGGCCCTGCTGCCGCTCGCCCGGTCCGGTCGCGTCCGGCTCACGGTCGGCGGCCTTGATGCCGCCCGGCTGGAGCGTCTGGAGCGCCGCCTTCCGGCGAGCGTGCCGGTGGAAATGCTGCTGCTGGACGCCGCCGAGGGCGTGCCAGCCGGCTTCGATCTCGCGCTCGTCGCCGGCTGGCGGCTCAGCGGCGAGGACAGCGCCACCCTGCTCGGCCGCCTCGCCGTACAGGTGAAGGCGGGCGGCGCGCTGGCCGTCGCCCAGCCCGCACCGGATGCGGTGGTGGACTTCCTGCTCGGCACCGAGCCGGACTGGTTCGCCCGCTCCGCCGATCCCGCCTTCCCCGTCGGCCGGATGCCGTCCACGGACGAGACCCGCTCCGGCCTCCTCGCCGCCGGCTGCCGCCGGGTGGAGAGCGTGGAACTGGCCGATGGCGGCACGCTCCTTGTGGCGGAGGCGCCGGACGTCGAGGCCGGGGCTGCCACTGGGCGCACCGTGCGTCTCCTTGAATCCGACGCTAGCCTGCTGGCCAATGCACTCGCGGGCGCTTTCGCCGCGCGGGGCGTGGTGCTGGAACAGGCGGATGTCGCCGCTAGCCTTGCGCCCAGCGATGCGGACCTCGTGCTGCTGGCGGACGGGGCAGGGGCGAACGACCGTGCCCGCATCGAGGACGGCGTGCTGCGCCTTGCCCGCCTGCTGGCCGACCAGCCGGAAGGGGCGGCGAAGCCCCGCCTGTGGGTGGTGGTGCGCGGCGCCCATACCGCCCCGCTCGATCCCGTGGCCGATGCCCTCTGGGGCTTTGCCCGTGTCGCCACCAATGAATATGCGGACGTGGACATCCGCCTCGTGGACGTCGCGCCGGGCCTGCCGGAGGCGGATGCCGCTGCCCGCGTGGCGGGCCTCATTGCCGCGCCGGGCACGGAGCGGGAAGTTCTGTTCGACGCCGAGGGCGCCGAGGTGCTCCGCGTGCGGCGGGGCGTGCCGCAGGCCACCGAAGCTTTGCCGGATGAGGCAGGCCTGACGCTGCACTTCCCTCGTCGCGGCGCGCTCGATCATTTCGCCTGGGGGCAGAAGCCGCGCACGGCGCCGGGCCGCATGGACGTGGAAGTGGAAGTCGAGGCCGCCGGCCTCAATTTCCGCGACGTGATGCTGGCCATGGGCCTGCTGGACGACGACGTGCTGGATGACGGCATGGCGGGCGCTGTGTTCGGCTTTGAATGCGCGGGCCGGGTGGCCCGCGTGGGCGCGGGCGTGACCGACCTCAAGCCGGGTGACGAGGTGGTGGGCTTTGCCAGCAACGCCTTCTCCAGCCATGTGACGGCGCCGCGCCGTGTGTTCATGCCGCTGCCGGCCGGCACCACGGCGGAGAGCGCGGCGAGCATTCCCGTCGCCTTCCTCACCGCTTGGTATGGCCTCGTGGAACTGGCCAGGCTGAAGCGCGGCGACAGCGTGCTCATCCATGGCGCGGCGGGCGGCGTCGGCCTTGCGGCCATCCAGATCGCCAAGGCGCGGGGCGCCCGCGTCATCGCCACCGTGTCCACGCCCGACAAGAGGGCACTGGTGGAGCTGTTCGGTGCGCAGGAGGTGCATGATTCGCGCTCCCTGGCCTTCGCGGACGCCATCCGCACCGCCCATGGCGGCGTGGATGTGGTGCTGAACAGCCTGAGCGGCGAGGCCATGCGCGCCAGCCTCAAGTGCCTGAAGCCCTTCGGGCGCTTCGTGGAGCTGGGCAAGCGCGACTATGTCGCCAATACCGAGCTGGGCCTGCGCCCCTTCCGCCGCAACCTCACTTATTTCGGCGTCGATCTCGACCAGTTGCTGGCCCATGACCCGAAGCTCGTCGCCAAGGGCCTGAAGGATCTCGCGCGCGGCTTCGAGCGCGGCGACTATGCCCCGCTGCCCTATCGCGCCTTCGGGGCCGATGGCATCGGCGAGGCCTTCCGGCTCATGCAGTCGGCTGGCCACGTGGGCAAGATCGTGGTGCGCCCGCCGGCTCCGGCCGAGGTGCGTGCCCCGGCTACGGCATCCGCCGCCTTCGCGCCCGAGGGCGTGCAGCTTGTGGTGGGCGGCGCCGGTGGCTTTGGCCTTGAGACGGCGCTGTGGCTCGCGGATCAGGGTGCGCGCACCATCGTCGTCGCGTCCCGGCGCGGCGCGCTGGAGGAGAAGGACATTGCCCGCGTGGAGACCCTGCGCCAGCGCGGCGTGACCTTCGCGGTGGAGCGGGTTGATGCCAGCGACCGGGCGTCCGTGGACGCGCTGATCGCGCGTGTGGCGGCTGCCCACGGTCCCATCGGCGGCGTCTACCACACGGCCATGGTGCTTCAGGACGGCCTGATCCGGACCATCGACGCCGACGCCCTCGACCGGGTGCTCGCGCCCAAGGTGGACGGAGCCCGGCATCTCGACGCCGCGACCCGCGGCCAGCCGGTGCGCCAGTTCGTGATGTTCTCCTCCGTCTCGGCACTGATCGGCAATCCGGGGCAGGGTGCCTATGTGGCGGCCAATGCCTATCTGGAGGGCCTTGCCCGCCGCCGCCGCGCCGAAGGCCTGCCCGCGCTCGCGGTGGGCTGGGGGGCCATTGCGGATGCAGGCGTGCTGACCCGCGACCAGTCCACGGCGGAGCAGCTGGAGCGCATCACCGGCATGACCGGCATGGCCTCCGCCGAGGCCCTCGGCCGGCTCGGCCGGCTGCTGGCAGCGGGCGACGCCTTGACCGAACCGGTGGTCTATTGCGCGCGCTGGCAGCGCGCGGGCCTGATGCGCGACCTGCCCATTCTCTCGACACCCGCCTTCGCCGAGGTGTTCGCGGAAGAGGGCGGCGCGGGCGAGGCGGTGGAGCTGGATCTGGCGAGCCTGCTCGCCGGCAAGAGCGACACCGAGGCCCAGAAGGTGCTGGGCGAACTCATCGCCGCCCGCATCGCCCGCATCCTGCGCCTCTCCGCCCAGGACGTGGATCTCGACCGGCCCTTCGCCGAAATGGGCATGGATTCGCTGATGGCGCTCGAACTCAGCATGAGCATCGAGCACGAGTTCGGGGTCAATCTCCCGCTCGTCGCCATCACTTCCGTTCCCAATGTGCGGGAACTGAGCCGGCGCCTCCTGCAATCGCTGCGCGCGCCGCAGGCGGCGGAAGAGATCGACGCCGACGACCGCCGGCTCATCTCCATGCATGGCGGTGACGAGGCCGACTTCTCCGACGTGGGCGAGCGCCTCGCCAGCCGCCGCGACCAAGTGACGAGGGTGATGTGACGAAGAAAGCGGACGCGGGTCGTCTCTCCGACACCGAGCGCAGCGCCTTCCTCTCCTCCATGCGCCGTACCGCCGCGCCCCAGCCGGCGCGCACGGCGGCCGTGGCGGCGCCGGTGCGGGATGTTTCGTTCGAGACGCTGCCGGGCTTCAAGATGCTGAAGACCCAGCGCGCGGCGGCGGATCTGCTCGGCCTCAGCAATCCCTTCTACCAGACCCACGCCACGCGGGCGGGGGCGCAGTCCATCATCGGCAACCGGCCGGTGATCAACTTCGCTTCTTATGACTATCTCGGCCTCAACGGCCATCCCGAGATCACGGCGGCGGTGGCGGAAGCGGCCGCCGAATGGGGCACCAGCGTCTCGGCCAGCCGCCTGACGGCGGGCGAGCGGCCCTTCCACCAGCAGTTCGAGGCGGAGCTGGCCGCGCTGTACGAGACCGAGGACGCGCTCGTATTCGTCGGCGGTCATGCCACCAACGTCTCCACCATCGCGGCCCTGCTGACGCCCAAGGATCTCGTGATCCATGACGCGCTGGCGCACAATTCCATCGTTGTCGGAGCCGAGCTCTCCAAGGCCAACCGCCGCATCTTCCCGCACAACGATCTCGACGCTCTGGAAACCATTCTCGAGACCGCCCGCGACAAGCACGAGCGCTGCCTGATCGTGACCGAGGGCCTGTTCTCCATGGATGGCGACGGGCCGGACCTCGCCCGCCTCGTGGACATCAAGACCCGCTGGGGCGCGTGGCTTATGATGGACGAAGCCCATTCGCTGGGCGTGCTCGGCGCCACCGGGCGCGGCATCTTCGAGCATCAGGGCGTCGATCCGCGCGGCGTCGACATCTGGATGGGCACGTTGTCCAAGACGCTGGTGGGCTGCGGCGGCTATATCGCCGGCTCGTCCGATCTCATCACCTATCTGAAGTTTCAGGCGCCCGGCATGGTCTATTCCGTGGGCCTGCCGGCAACCACCTCCATCGGCTCCATGACCGCGCTGCGCATCATGCGGCGCGAGCCCGAGCGGGTGGCGCGGCTTCAGGCCAACGGCCAGCGCTTCCTGGAGAAGGCCCGCGCCGCCGGGCTCGATACGGGCGACAGCTGGGGCTATGCGGTGAGCCCGGTGGTGCTGGGCGACAGCCTGCGCACGGTGATGCTGGCGGGCCGCCTGCTGGAGCGGGGCATCAACGCCTTCCCCATCATCCCGCCCGGCGTGCCTGAAAAGTCCGCCCGTCTGCGTTTCTTCATCTCCGCCTCCCATACTGCGGAGGACATCGACACGGCAGTCGCCGCCGTCACCGAGGAGATCGCGCGCCTCGATGCGGAGGGGGTTTCCGTCGCCAAGGTCGCGGATCTGATGAAATAGCGGCGGAAGGGCCGGGCATGGCAGCCGAACTGACGGTCATCACCGGCGCTTCCAGCGGCATCGGCGCCGCGCTCGCCCGCGCGCTTGCAAAGCCGGGTGCCGCGCTTGCGCTTGTCGGCCGCAATGCTGAACGGCTCGAAAGTGTGGCTCAGGACTGCCGCGCCCGCGGCGCGCTTTGCGTGACTGGCGCGCTCGACGTGTGCGACCGGCCTGCGCTTGAAGCGTTTCTCGATGGGTTGGGCGAGCCGGTTGGGCTCTTCATCGCCAATGCCGGTATCCTCGACGGCCGGCGCGATGGCGAGACCGTCGAGAGTGGCGCGGCCGCCCATCGGGTGCTCGACACCAACCTGCTTGCGACCGTCGATGCCCTGCACATGGTGCTGCCCGGCATGCGGGCGCGGCGGAAGGGCCGGCTGCTGCTGATTGCCTCGCTCGCGGCTTTCGCTCCCTTGCCCGATGCGCCCGCCTATTCCGCCGCCAAGGCGGGCCTCCTCTCCTACGGCCTTGCCCTGCGCGAGGCGCTGCACGGGGAGGGCATCTCGGTCTGTGTTGCCTGCCCAGGCTATGTGACGAGCGCCATGAGCGCCCAGCATCTCGGCCACCGGCCGGGGGAGATCACCGCCGATGACGCAGCCGCCCGCATCCTCGGCGCACTGGAACGTGATGCCGCCGTCTCCGGCTTTCCCTTCACCCTCTACTGGAGCTCGCGCCTCTCCCTGCTGGTTCCGGCCTTTGTCCGGCGCCTCGGAATGAAAGGGCTGCGCTTTCGCGTGGGCGGGTAGGGAATTCGATCCGGAGCGGCAGGAGATTTCCGAAACGGAAAGGGTCTGTCCTCAAGATTGCTGCAATCCCATGGGATTGGCCACCGTCCCGCCCTCGCGTGCGGGCGGTGCATCAATCTGCTAAAAAGGCGGCAGGTGCCGGCGGAGACAGGCTGAAGGATGAGCGTGACAGAACGATCCCTGCCGGCGATCGTGACCAACCTCCTGTCCGGTGCGAAGCCGCCGCCGGGGGTGGGTCGCGCGGCCGAGGCTTATCTGGCGGCTCTCACCTGGCGCAAGCATCTGGCGCGCATCGGTTTCTGCCTGCTCGTGGTGGCGCCGACCCTTCTCGCGACGGTGTTCTACGGGCTCCTGGCAGCGCCCCGCTATGTCTCCGAGGTCAAGTTCATCGTCCGCAGCGTCTCCTCGCAGCGGGCCACCGGCCTCGACATGCTGTTCCGCACCTTCGGCATCTCCAAGACGGTGGATGATGCCAACGTGATCCAGCAATATCTGCAATCGCGCGATGCCCTGCAGGGCGTCATCGACGCGGGCGTGGATGTGAAGGCCATCTTCCAGCGCCCGGAAGCGGACTGGTGGTCCAGCTATCCCTATTTCTGGCGGCGGGACACGACCGAGTCCCTCTTTGACTATTTCTCAAACCGCGTCTCGGTGGTGGAGGACAGCACCAAGGGCATCCTGGAGCTGAAGGTAGTGACCTTTCGGCCGGAGGATTCCCTGCTCCTGTCGAAAACGCTGCTCAAGCTTGCGGAAGGCATGGTCAACCGCATGAACGAGCGCGCGCAGCGCGATGCCATGGGCTCGGCGCAGCGCGAGGTGAATTTCGCCATGGAGACGGTGATCAAGGCGCAGGGCGAACTCACCGCCTTCCGCAACAAGGAGATCATCGTCGATCCCTCCAAATCCACCTTCTCGCTCATCGAGACCATCGGCAATCTCTCCACCGACCTGTCCTTCGCGCAGGCCGAGCTGAAGCAGATGCTGACGACATCGCCCAACAGTCCCCAGATCCCCACCCAGCGCGCCAAGATCGCAGCACTGGAGGAACGCGTCCGGGTGGAGCGGGCCAAGATGGCGGGCGGCGACAATTCGCTGGCTAACAAGATCGCCACCTATGAGCAACTCGCCCTGCGGCGCGACCTGGCGGACAAGAGCCTCTCCAACGCCATGAACGCGCTTGACGTGGCCCGCCAGGAAGCGCGCCGCCAGCACATCTATGTGGAAGAGGTGGTGGAGCCCAACCTGCCGGATGAATCCACGGAGCCCAGGCGGTTCCGGTCGGTGATGGCCGTTCTCGTGTTCGGCTTCGCCATCTTTGCGGTCATCTGGATCGTGTCCGTCGGCTACGGGGAGCACACGCAATGACGCTGGTCGAAAGGCTGCGCGCGTTCGCCGAGGTGCCACAGCCGGAGACCGGCACGCGCCGCCCCTTCGGCGCTGCCTTCCTGGTGCAGACCCGCGTGGTTATGGCCCTGATGCTGCGGGGCGCTTTGTCCCGCTACGGCCATGAGAACCTCGGCTTCTTCTGGTTGATGGGCGAGCCGCTGCTGATGACATGCGGCGTCATGGCGATGTGGTCCATGGCGGGAATGGACCACGGGCATGGCGTTGGGCTCGTGCCGTTCGTTCTGACCGGCTACACCATGCTCACCCTCTGGCGCCATATCGTCGGGCACATGGCGCACGCAATGGGCCACGGCGCCGGCCTGATGTTCCATCGCAACGTGCGCATGCTCGACAATCTGTGCGGCAACGTGATCCTGGAAAGCCTCGGCGGGCTGTCGGCTTTCTTCATCGCCTACATTCCGCTTTATATGGCCGATCTCGTTCCGCCCATTCACGACCCGCTGCTGCTGCTCGGCGGCTGGGCCATGATCACGTGGCTTGGCCTCGGTTTCGGGATGATCATCGCCGCGTTGTCGGAATTCAGCGAAGCCGTGAGCCGGTTTATCCCGCCCGTCATGTATGTGAGCATTCCGGCGACGGGCGCCTTCTACATGCTGGAATGGATGCCGGAAAAGGCGCAGGCAGTTCTGGTCTGGTCGCCGCTGGTGCATCCGTTCGAAATGTTCCGGGGCGGGCTGTTCGGCGACATGGTCGGCGCCAAGTTCAGCTTCGGCTACATGAGCCTCGTCTGCACCATCCTCACCGCTGTCGGTCTGGCCATGGTGCGCGCGGCTGAAAAACATGTGCACGTGCAATGAGTCAGCCTGTCCAGACCAGTAATTCCGAGGACCGCGCCGTTGCCGAACCGGCAGTGCCGCGGATTGCGCCCCAGCGGCATATCGAGCTGGTTCCCATCGCGCCCGAAGCGCTGCCGCAGCACGTTGGCGCCGAGGGCCGCCCGCACGTTGCCGTGCAGCCTTGGTGGCGTCGGCATGGGCTCTTCCTCGGCCTCTTCGTCCTGCCGGTGTTCGCCGCGCTGCTCTATTTCGGGCTGATCGCGTCGGACATCTACACGTCCGAGGCCAAGTTCCTCGTCCGCGCGTCCGCGCGCAGCGTCGCCGGGAGCCTTTCGGCCATGATGCCGGGGGATTCCATGTCCCGCGCGGCGGACGAGACCTATGCCGTCTCCGAATACATGCTGTCCCGCGATGCGGCTGCGGAGCTGGCCAAGACAGCCGGTCTGCGGGACGTGATGGACCGGTCTGAAGCGGACATGTTCAACCGCTATCCGAGCTGGTTCGGCAAGGAGAATGAGGAGCAGTTCTACCGCGCCTACCGCCGGATGGTGGATGTGGTGCCGGACGGCGGCACCGGCATTTCTACCCTGGTTGTGCGGGCCTATCGGGCCGATGACGCCCAGGCGGTGGCCAAGGCCCTGATCGCCGCGGGCGAGAAGTTCGTCAACAAGCTCAACCTTCGTTCCAACGAGGACGCGGTCAAGTTCTCGGAAAGCATGGTGAAGGAGACCCAGCTTCGCCTGTCCGACGTCGAGGCGCGCCTCGCCGCCTACCGCAACAGCCAACTCGTGGTGGACCCGGAAAAGGAGTCCACCCAGTCGCTGGCGATCCTCGGCAAGATGACGACGGAAATCTCCCGCCTGGAAGCGACCCTCTCGCAGCAGATGGCGATGGCGCCGGACAGCCCGGCCATCACGCCCCTGCGGGAACGCATCGCCGCCTACCGGACGGAGATGCAGAAGCAGCAGAAGAATGTGGTGGGCGGTGCGGATTCCATCGCCAGCAAGCTCCAGGGCTACGAGCTCCTGATCCTGGAACGGGATCTCGCGGGTCGCGCGCTCGCGGTGGCGACGGCTTCGCTCGAAAGCGCCCGGCAGGAGGCCCAGTCGCAACGCATCTATCTGCAGGAGGTGACGGAGCCGAATCTGCCCGACCAGGCGTTGCAGCCGAAGCGCCTGCTCGCGATTTTCGTCGTCGCCTTCCTGTCGCTTTGCGTCTACTGGATCGCCCGCAGCTTCATCGCCAACACGCTGGATCATCAGGCATGACGGATCTGATGGTGCGGGGAGATGTGCCGCCGCCACCCGCTCTCGGCGGGCTTCCGGACGGCATCTCCCTCGACGGCATCGTCAAGGAATATCACACACCCATCGGCAACCGGCGGGTGCTGGACGGCATCAGCTTCGACATCGCCAGGGGCGAGAAGATCGCCATCCTCGGCCGCAACGGTGCGGGCAAGTCCACGCTGATGAAGATCATTGGCGGGGTCGAGAAGCCCACAAAGGGCAAGATGCGGTTCGGCATGTCCATGTCGTGGCCCATCGCCTTCGCCGGCGGCTTCGACCACACCATGAGCGGCCTCGACAATATCCGCTTCATTTCCCGGCTCTATGGCGTGCCCGAGCAGGAGGCGGTCGCACGGGTGGACCAGTTTGCGGAGCTGGGCCGCCTTCTCAACCTGCCGGTGAAGACCTATTCCACGGGCATGCGCAGCCGCCTGATGTTCGGCCTGTCGCTCGCGGTGGACTTCGACTGCTTCCTCGTGGACGAGATGATCTCGGTCGGCGACCAGCGCTTCCAGCGCAAGTGCCATGAGGAAATGTTCGTGAAGCGCGCCCACTGCTCCATGATCCTCGTCAGCCATGACACCAACATCATCCGCAATTACTGCAAGAAGGCGCTGGTGCTGAAGAACGGGCGGGGCCGCGTGTTCGAGGACCTGGAACTCGCCCTGCGCATCTACGACTCGCTATAGGGTCGGCCCGACCTGTCCCTTGCGCGCCGGCCGCCACCGGGACCGGGGGGCGCCGGGCCGGACGCCCTACCCCAGGCGCTGGATGCGGATGCTCTTCAGGCTGACGGTCGCCCGGTTGTTCTTCGGGCGGCAGACCAGTTCAAACTGCGGCAGGTCGGTCTCGATCAGCACGTCCGCCGTCAGATTGTCGGGCCCGAGAAGCACGCTCGTGGTCGGATAGCCGAAATGATGCGCGAGGACGACCTCGATGATGCCGTCGGTCGTGCCCTCGAGCGTCAGGCGATAGATGCCGCGGTGCAGATACCAGTAGGGCCCGTGGAAAATGATGTCGCCGGCCTCACCGCCCACGACGAGCATGTCCCGCGTGCGTTCCTTGACGCGTTCGGCGCTCGCCAGGAACTGGCGGGGATAGATGCGGAAGTGATTGCGGTTGCGCTCGATATCCGGATCGTGCGACGCAACCACATAGCCTGAATAAGCCGAGAGTTCGCCGTCGGCGATGGGAAAGAGCAGGCTGTCCGCCGTGATGCCGAACAAATGCAGTCCGGCGCCGCGCAGCACGGCCTCGATATCGGCCTCATAGCCGCGGTTGCGTTCGAGCTTCTCGAACAGCAGCACCGCCTTCGGCGACCGCGCGATGAGGCCCTGCATGCCCCGCAGCACTTCGAGCTCGAAGCCCTCCACGTCGATCTTCGCGAGATCGAAGGTGAAATCCGGCCCCAGGAAGTCGTCGAGACGATGCACAGGGGTAACAACGGCTGTCGTGCCCGCCGCCGCGGCCGCCATGCCGCCGCCACCCAGATGTCCATCCGGGTAGGCGAGCGTCACCTCCCCGTTCGTATCGCCGAGCGCGCACTGGTGTACGACGATGACGCCATCGTCCGCGGCGAGTTGGCTGAAGCCGTTGAGATAAGAACTGGCGCGGGCCAGCCGCACGAGCGTCGGATGGGGCTCGAAGGCATGGATCTTTCCATGCAACTTGTTCCGCTGGGCGACCTTCAGGCTGTAGAAGCCAAGGTTGGCGCCGATGTCCAGAAAGACGGTGTCGTCCCGGACGAAGCTCATCAGCACGTCGAGGTTTTCTTTTTCATAGATGCCGCCGTTGATGAAATTGGCCGGCGGCCCGAAATCGTTGGAATTCACATAGATGGGCGTCTCGTCCTCGAGATAGGTGATCGCCGTGTTGCCGCCGATATAGGTGCCGGCCCGTTTCCGCAGGAATTCCGTGTTTAGGTAGATGTGCTCGATCTTCTGGACCGCATCGCTCAGGCGCGAGAGGCGCTGCAGTATCTCGACCATCTCGGGGCTCATGGCGGAACCTTTGCGACTCATCGTACTCGCGCCTTCTCAATCAGGATGAAGCTGTAGGGGCTTTGCGTCGGTCTCAAGATCAGGCGGCCTGGACGGGCCGGCCCGATTTTCGCGGATAGAGGTCTACGTTGACGATCGATATCTCCCTAAGCGTCAGCCACCCTTCGATTGCGCCCTCTGTTATCGCAAGCTGTATGATGATCGGGTAAAAAGGGTCTTGGCATTCAAAATCGATGTCATAATAAAAAAGCCCGCTCTTTGGCAGAACAGCGGTAACCGTCGCGAAAACCTGATCTTCCGCAAAGACGTCCGACCGCAGTCTGTTGCCTGACAGGTTCTCGGATATCTCGACGAACACCCGTGCGCGCCAGCGGCCCTGCGGCAGGCACAGGGAATGGCCGCCGATGAGGATGCGGGCCGCCCCCACCATTTCAACCGACCCGTCCAGATAGGCGATCTCCGGCTCGAACTTGAAGCAGACGGTGGGCGGCCAGATGAATTCCACCGGCGCCAGATCGCGCAGGAGCGGCTCGTATTGCGACAGTACGAAGCGCGCGTCCTCGGCCAGGCTGGAGCGGGGGTATTGCGCATCGTGGTTATAGTCCGGGAAGAGGAGGCTCAGGCTCTCCTCCACGGTCATGTCGGGCCGGTCGGCGAGGCGCATTTCGGCGAGCAGGCCCGGCAGGCTCGAGACGGACGCCTCGATGCCGTAGAAGTTGAGGAGCTGTTCGATCAGGTCGACGGCCCGGTCCTGATAATTGGCTTCCGACACACGAAAGATGAACGCGCAATCCTGCAGCGTCGACAGCGTGCAGGCGCTCTGCGTGGTGATGCGCGCCGCGAGGATGGGGTCGAGCTGCCGCGTGGTGATGCAGTAGCAGGCGACGCGCCACAGGGGCTCGGACACGAGGACCAGCGGATAGTTGTTCTTCAGGAAGATCCGCCGCAGCTCCTCGCGCGGGGAGTCGCTGTGGAAGATGATGGACCCCGACTTCTTGGCCGCCCACGAATTGCGCAGATCGTCGAGCGAGGCGGCGGCGATGAAGGTGTGGTCCGCGGAGACTTCCCGCGCGATGGCGACCGAAACGTTGATGATCCAGCGTGTCAGTGCGGACGGCGTTCCGAACACCGACATCAGGTATGATCGTTTCTCGCTCATGCCCGGGCCCGGCACTCCTCAGGCCATGCGGGACGCGCGCAGAGAGGGGCCGGTTGCATGCCAGCGCGCGCCGACACACCCTCGGCGCCCCGGCGACGGGCGGCGTCCAGCGGGGCACGTTCCAGAGCCCGCTCTGTCGCACCGTCCGACAGCAGGACGGCAAGAAACCCCTTGTTCCGTTGCGGCATCACACCAGACGTTCGTACATGGCCTGTACCCGCTCCGCATAGCGGGCGAGCGAGAAGAATTCCGCCCGCGCCCGGCCCCGGGCAGCGAGGTCGGCGCGCAGATCGGCATCGTCATGCACCGCCCGGAGCGCGCGCGCAATGCTGCCGGTATCATAGGGGTCCACAAGCAACGCGGCATCGCCGGCGATCTCGGCCGTCGCCCCGATGTCGGAGGTGATGACCGGCGTGCCCAGCAGCATGCTCTCGAGGATGGGCAGGCCGAAGCCCTCATAGAGCGAGGGGAAGACGGTCGCCTTAGCGCCGCGGATGACGCTCACCAGCAGGGAGAAGGGCGCATACTCGAGTCGCCGCACCCGCTCGCGCGTGAAGGTGCGCGTACCCACCTGCTCGATATATTTCTGGCTGCTGTCATTCAGCAGGCGCAGCTCCTCGTGGGACTTCCAGGCCGCATTGCCCAGAAGGACGAGCGGCGCGTCCATCTGCGTGCCGAGATAGGCTTCGATCAGGCGGCCGACGTTCTTTTTGGGCTCGATGGCGCCGAAGAAGAGGAAATAGCCCTTGTAGGGCAGGCCGAAGGCACCCTCGATGTCCGCCCGCACCTCTTCCTCGGACCGGTCGAGATATTTCTGCGGGATTTCGGCGGACTGGTAGGTGTTGGTGATCTTCTCCGGCGGGCAGCCCAGCAGCTCGATGATGTCGCGCTTCGAGGTCTCCGACACGGTGACGATATGGTCCGCCGTCTGAACCAGCTTCTGGGTGAGGCGCAAGTAGCGCCCCTTGTGGTCCAGTGTGGTGTAGGGCAGGCGCAGCGGCACGAGGTCATGCAGCGTGTAGATGTTCCGGGCCCCCGGCAGCGTCAGTGGCAGCGGGTACGTCCAGTGCATGATGTCGGTGCGGGGCAGGCCCCGGACGTTCATGAAGCCGTTGGTGACGGCGAACTGGGTCGTGGCCGTCTCGAACACGTCCGGCGCATTCCAGATGCGATCGAAATGCGGCAGGCGCGAGCGCTGCGAGCCGAGGATGACGGCGCCGGTAACCGGCACTTCGAACGCCTTCGGGCCGCCGGGCCGCGGCACCAGCCGACCCGCCGTGCGCAGCGCGGATTCCAGCGCGCTCTTGGGCTTGAAGGGATCGAAGAATGAGATCTCGCGCAGCAGCTCCGAGCGGCCCGGCCCGAAGGGCGCGCCATAGAGGATTTCCGTCCGAAGGCCGAGGTCCCGGCAGGCATAGCTCAGGTTGCGCGCATACGTGGCAACGCCGGTCCCTTTCTCCAGCCCCAGATTGTAGCCGTCGATCATGACGGTGGGCGACTGGGCGGGACGTGACATGCGGGACCCTCTGGCAAGATGAAGCGGCCGGGAGCACGCCACGATTTGCGCTGCATGGCAACCACGCATCCGCAGGTGCCGCCATCCTCCCCGTTTTTCAGATTTCCGCCGGAGTGGATGCTTTTCTTAATGTTTAGCTTGCCTGATGAACACACCGATCGCGAGGCTATCCGCGCCTGTCGCCGACGACCTGCGCTGAATATGCCGTTGCCCCGCGATGACAATGCTGCCAGTAATGACAAAATGGGGTGGCGGAATGTTCTTGTGGTGCCGTGCAGCGTCCGTTGTCGAACGGTGCTTATCACGCTGCGGAATGTTCATCGGGTGACGGCGGTGATCTGAAATGGTGAGTGTACCCGTCGCCTATGACGTGACCCGCTTGTTTCTCGGCCCGCTCAGCCGGACCCCGCGCGGCATCGATCGCGTGGACTTCGGCCTCGCCGCCCGCCTCTTCCGCCAGTCCTCCTTCCCGTGCGTTGGCGTCATGCCCACGCTGCATGGAACCCGCGCCTTCAGCCACCACGCCGTGCGGCGGGGCCTCGTGCGCCTCCAGCAGCTCTGGGCCGAGCGGCAGGGCGGCGACAAGACGGCCATCTGGACCGATCTCGTGGCGGAACTCACCGGCCAGCGTGTCGGGAGTGCCACCATTCCGGCGCCCGCACCGCTGACCGCGCTGCAGCGGGCGCGGCGGATGACCTCGCTTCTGGCGGCCACCGGATTTTCCTTTGGCAATTCCGCGCGCACCCATGTGCCGGAGCGGGCGGTCTATGTGAATGTGGGCCACATCAGCCTCGCCATGCCCTTCTTCCTGCGCTGGCTGGATGCGCGACCCGACGTCACGCCCGTCTTCATGCTGCACGACGTGATCCCGCTCGACACGCCGGAATATGTGTCGCCTTCCTCTGTGCGGCACCACGCCACCATGGTGGCCTCCACGGCCCGGCATGCGGCCGGCCTTCTGGTGACGACGCAGACCGCCCAGCGCACCGTGCGCGATGCCCTCGCCCGCATCGGGCGCACCGACATCATGACGCTGGCGCAGCCTCTGCCACTCTCACGGGTCTTCGACACCACGGCCGAGCCCGATCCTGCTCTCGCGGGCGTGCCCTATTTCGTGATCTGCGGCGCCATCGAGCCGCGCAAGAACCACGAGCTGCTGTTCAATGTCTGGCGCGGGCTCACGGCCGAGCTCGGGGCGAAGGCGCCGCACCTCGTCATCATCGGCTCGCCCGGCTGGAAGTGCGACGAGATCCTCCAGCCGGTGCGCAACAATCCGCAGATGTGCCGGCATGTGCACGTGGCCTCCGGCCTCTCGAGTCCGGCGCTGAAGCGCCTGCTCGCGGGGGCGATCGCCCTGCTGATGCCCTCGCACGCGGAAGGCTTCGGCCTGCCGCTCATCGAGGCCATGCGCCTCGGCGTGCCGGTGATGGCCTCCGACATTCCCGCCCATCGGGAAGTGGTGGATGCGCAGGCACTGCTGCTCGACCCGCGCGATCCCCTGGCCTGGGATGCCGCCATCCGGCACTGGGCCGACGGCGGCCGCCCGCAGGTGCATCCGCGCTCCCGCCAGGACACGGTGGACGAGCGGGAGACCTATTTCAGCGGCATCGAGGACTTCCTCGAGGCTTGTGCCGCCGAGCGGGCCAAGCAGCTCGGCCCGGTGGCTCGCCGCACGACGGCGGCGGGCGGGGCGCTGATCGGCAAGCCCGCGAGCGCCGAGAGCAGCGCGCTCGATTCCTTCTGACCGCTCGTCATGCGGCCGTTTTCCGGGCACATGCTGTTCAGTGCCGGCCCGCGTGGCGAAGAGCGGTGGGTGTGGACGCATCTGGCGTCCGATTGCGTGGAGTCCGTTCGTCCGTGACCAAGCCGACTGAAAGCCTGTTCGAGCGTTTCCACGAGAGCTTTCTGGCCGGGCCCGAGCGCCGGCTGCTGCGCTGGATGGCGGCCCGCCTGCCGGCCTTCGTGATGCCGGACCATCTGACCGCCTTCGGCGTCTTCGGGGCGCTGGTGGTGTTCATCGGCTATCTCGCCGCATTCCTCTCGCCGAACTTCCTGTGGCTCGCCAACTTCGGCCTGCTCATCCACTGGTACGGCGATTCCATGGACGGCACGCTCGCCCGCGTGCGCGACATCCAGCGGCCGAAATACGGCTATTTCCTCGACCAGAACATCGACGTGATCGGCAATCTGCTGATCGCCGCCGGCCTCGGCCTCTCGCCTTATGCGCGGCTCGACACGGCGCTGCTGGCGCTGACCGGCTACCACATGTGTTCCATCTACGTCTTCGTGCGGAACGTGGTGCGGCGGGAGTTCCACCTGGCGGTGATGGGCTTCGGCCCCACGGAGGTGCGCATCGGCATCCTGGTGATGAACCTCACCATCCTGATCGCAGGCGCGCCGACTTTCACGCTGTTCGGCCAGCTCTTCACCTGGTGCGATCTGGTGCTGCTCGGCACCTTCGTGCTGCTGACCGTGATGTTCGCCATTTCCTTCGCCGAGGAAGCCAAGCAACTGGCGCGCGAAGGGGAGTAGGGGACGCCGTCACGGCGGATGCGGGACGTCTCGCGAAACCGAAAATGTGTTAAACGGCAGTCCTGCGCTTCGCATGCGCGCCATGGCGTGAATTGGTCCTGCTGCGGCAGGCATGTTCTGCATGAAAGGGTGAAGGATGACGATCCAGCGTGGCACTGAAGATCGTGCGATCGACCTCATGTATCTGGGTCGTATCCGCTTCTCTTCCTCCGTCAGCGCCCTGTCCGATTCCGATTTCTCCCGCCATGTCGTCCGGTCCGCCGGCCATCTCGGCAGGCCGGCCCAGACCAGCGCGGCCAAGGGGGCCGAAGGGCGCGCCCGGTTTGTGTTCGACGCCCTGTTCGGGGAGCCGTCGCTGCCATTGGAGACATACCGCGCGGCCCTGTCTGCGCTGGGCGCGGGCCTCGGCTATGCGCGGCTCGACGACTTTGCGGCGCTCTTCGCCGCGATTTTCCCCGAGCCGGACGCGCTGCTCGCCCATCGGGAGGGCATCTGCCGCGCGATCGCCGAGAATGGCGCCCTGGGGCTCGGAGCGGATGTCGATACCGACCTGCTGCGCCTCAAGAGGACGGCATTCCCCTGGATCTTCGCAGGGCCGACCCGCTCGCGGGTGGAAGCGCTCTTCAATATCCTGCTGCGCCGGCCTCCGCAGGCCGACGAACTGGATCGTCTCGACGATGCCGTGCGGGCCGGGGATCTGGATGCGGCGGGCGTGGTGCACCTGCTCGTGACATCGGACGAGTTCGGGCCCCAGGCCATCGCCGGCGCGGCGGTGGCGCGGCACGTGGCGGGCACGGTTCTGGAAACCCTGATGAAGCGGGATGTGGGCGAGGTGGCGGTGAACGCCTACTCGCAGTCCATCCAGAACGGATATCCCCTCTCCGGTTTCCTCGAGGAGCTGATCAACTCGCCGGAATTCCGTGCCCGGATCGGCGCTCTCGGTTCCGCAACGCCGGCCGTCCAGCAGGACAATCTCGCGCCTCTGACGCGCCTTGCCGAAGGGCTCCTGGTCGAACATCTCGCGGAGCGTGGCTGCGCCTTCCCGGCCGCGCCGCCGCTCGGGGTCGAATCATCGTCCCCGGAGCAACTGCGATCGCTGCTCTTCACACTGGCGATGCTCGCCAAGTCTCAGGCAAACGGCGAGAAGAGCGTGCATTAAAGCGTCACCGGGCGCACTCTTGTATTGAAGAGACGCGAAGATCAGCCGCTTTCGCTTCAGAACGCAGGCTGGTCTTCCGGGGGCGCGTCGTTCAGGCCCAGTCGGCAATCTGACGGGCGACGGCTTGCCAGGTCCTGCTGGGGAAGCGCCTTGCGTCTTCCCACAGGGCTGCGCACCGCTGGTCATCGCCGATGATGTCGATCGCGGAGCGAATGTCTTCCTCGTCCCCTCGCCCCAATCGGAGCTGACCGAAATCCGGTTTCCCAACCAAGGCCGGTAGGTTGTCGCGTACAATGACCGGCACGCCCGCGTAGAGACTCTCCATCGGCGGGAGGCCATAACCCTCCACTTGGCTGGTATAAACGGTCGCACGGGCGCCCTTGAATATTTCAGCTACATCACTGTCATTGGCTTCCGTCAATAAACGGACGTCGGGCCTTTTTGACTTCACCAACGGCATGAAGTCTGCGGGAATCCCATGCTCGGGAATAGCGCCGATGAAGGTGAGCCTAAGGTCAGGATGGCGGGTACGTCCGATGAAAGCGTTATACACGACGTGCTGGGCCTTACGGGGCTCCAGTGTGCCCAGAAAGATCAGATCTTTCCGGTCGGCATTGAAGGTCTGCTGACCGATATTGATCGCATCCGCCCCAAGGTCTGTGACGATGGTGCCCTGAGAGGGCCGCCGATAAATACGGCACTCGAAGTCATCACGCACGGCAGCGCTTATGAAAGCTCTCTTCCGCGCTTCGAAGACCAGCCAAAGGTAGTGCATATAGGGATGAAACGAGGGAATGCGCGGGAAGCATTCGGGGCGAAGCCAAGGTATAAAATCCGGAATCCATACGGACAGGTCGACGCCAGATGCGATCGCCTTTCGATGAAAAACCGTCCGCTTCTCATCGAAAAACAGTTCAGGAATATGAACCTTGTCGCCCTCTCTAAGGGTAACGGTCGGAGACCGTGCCGGGTCATCAAGAAAATTGACCTGATCCACGGCGTCGCGAAGCGGCATACTCGGCGTGTCGCCGGACTCGATGAGAAATTCAACGGTCTCCTGCGATATAATACGCAGAGCCTCCCGTACGCTGTCATAGACCACGGGCACAGCCTCAACATCGGTGGGCCACGCCTTCAGAAGTTGCCGCACCATCCGCTGTATACCGGTTCGGACGGGATTGCCGCGGAGTTCGGTGATATCGAGAAAGACGGTCTTCATCGATTAGCACTCAGCGCGCCGGCATCTATGCCGAGCGCTGCCAACAACTGCCTGCAATATTCCTTCGGCTGCCGTTCTGCATGGGCGGCACGAGCCTGTTCGGCCGGTCGGCGCAAATGGATTCCCTGCTCCAGCAGCTCCATCACGGCCTCCGCAATCAGCACCGGAGACAGTCCGTCCGGGACGCGGCGGACGTAACCGGGTGCGTTCATCGCTTCCGCCAGATGCGTGTTAGCAACTGATGGCAGACCCGCTGCGATACAGTCGTTGAGAGCACCCGACAGTCCACCCATGAAGTATTCGCGTAGCTGGATTCCGATATCCGATGCAGCAAGGTAATCCACATAGGTCTCTTCAGAGACAGGCTTGTCGAAGTATGTCAGGTACGGCTCGATATCGATGCGCGTGGCCGCATCGATAATGTGCTGGAAGAAGCCCATCTGGGCTTCTCCGCAGAATACGAGACGCGCCTTGACACCCCAACGGTGCAGCATACCCAGGGTCGGTATGAGGGCCTCGAGCCCCTTGGTCGCTCCCGCCGCGCCGAATGTCGTGAGGACCACCTCGTCTGACGGAATTCCAAGCTTCCGACGCGCGCTCTCGCGGCATGACGTTTCCAGAATATCTGCCGGGAGGTCTCGATACTGAGCGAAGGGCAGGACCTTAACCTTGGTACCGTAGAGTTGCTCGATGATATCGGCTGTCTTCGGAGAGTGGACAATCGTCGGATTTGCGGCCCGAACAATCTCAGACAGAAATAACACCGGCAGGTTGCGCTGATTCTGGAGCCATGTCGTAACCTCGGAAAGGCTTACCGGTCGACCCATTTCGGCGGAGGCGAGCTCAACTGTCTTTTGAGCACCCTTGACGTGCATGTAGAAATCGAGCTGCCGTGCGTCATGGGCGATGCAGGCGCCGCCATTCTCCAGCAGATAATCAATGATCTCGGAGTGATGGTCCGAATTGCCCGCGATCGAAATCACGGCATCGAAGCGATCCGACCGGAATTTCAGATCGGAGACACGTCCCAGACCGGCCCAGCCTTCTTCCCAAAAGGCGCCCGGGGTCTGCGTGAACATATGCAGGTCGGCGACCGCCTTGAGCGGGCGCAGTGTATAGGCAGAATAATCCGCGACGCCCGAATGCGCTGGCGGGAGCGGAGTGAGTATAGCGATTTTGGGCTTCGCCTTGCGCAGTACAGCGGCTGAAGGGAGCTGGGCTGGCTGCCGTTCAAGTATCCCATCTATGAAGCGCTGACCGATAATCCGTTCCCTGTATCCCTGCCAGAGATCGCGCTGCTCGGTCTGAAGCTCGGTCCAGGCAACAGGATCCAGTGCGAGTTTCTCAAGCTGCGCCTGAAGCTTTTCCGGATCATCGGGGTCAAACCGCCACGCAGCATCCCGAATGAGTTCCGGGTGGGCGCCGACGTCGGAAGCAAGAGCGGGGGTACCGGCAGCGCTACTCTCAATGATCGGGATAGAAAAGCCTTCCGCGCGAGAGGGCACGACGGTCGCCAGTCCCTGCCGGTAGATGTTGTGCAGTTCGGAGTCCGTCTGATGCGCGAGGAACTGCAGATCCTTGAACGTGCCTCCCTCTTCGGCGTAGATCGAGCGGAACTCTGCGCGCATCGTTTCGGGATAGTTTCCGAAGATGACGAGCTTGATCCCGGCTTCGGCAAGCTTTGCGGAGCGTGCATGGGCCCTGATCGCACACTCCACGTTCTTTCGAGGGTCGCCGCCTCCCGCAACAACGATCCATCGGCGTTCTGATCGCGGCAGAGGCGCTTCGTTTACCTCGGGTTCCAGCGACTGGCGAACAGCAACGTGCGAAACGAAGACTTTGCCAGCTGGCACCTTGACGCGTGCGATCAGTTCATCCGCCGTGAACTGTGAGATCGCGGCAAAGGCATCATAACGGCTCAGCCAAGACAGGCAGATCAGGAATTCGGTGCGAGCCTTGGCATTTGCAAGGTAGCGCTCCGGGTACTGAAGTTGGATGAGATCATAAAACAGGCATATTCTGTAAATAGATGTATCTTCGAGAAAATGCCTCGCCCAAACAGGGTCGTGAGTCATGGGCGAAAGCGTAATGTACCACACCGCTCCTTTACGTGAGCCCATGTTCGAGGGCGACGTCCGGCTGGTCACTTCGTCGAAGATGCGTCGATGCTGATCGTGCAATGGCTCCCGCGCCACATCGACCACGGCGATCAGGCGGGGCCGGGGACCATTCCATGAGCGGCGACGGAGAGCTTCCAACAATGAAGAGGCATGCTGCCCTATTCCGCGAAAACGGTAATCCGGGTCCTGAAGTGCTCTGGCATCAACATATATGGCGACGGGATGGGTTGCTGACATGAGAGCCTCTGACAGGACAGATATAGGTCTGCCTCTTGAACAAGCAGGTGCCGCCGGCTTGGTTTCCGGCGGCACCTCTGGTCACATCGCTGGCGAAATCAGACGATTTCGATTTCCGGGAACGGGAAGATGAACTTGCCGCCCTTGGCGATATATTCCTGCTCGCGCTGCAGGATGCCTTCCTTGAAGTGCCACGGCAGGACGAGGAAGTAGTCCGGCTTCATGGCGCGGGCTTCGGCCTCGGAGACGATCGGGATGTGCGTGCCGGGGGTGACCTTGCCGAACTTGTCCGGGTTCACCTCGGCGATCACCGGCATCTCGGCGGTGGTGATGCCGCAGAACTGGAGCGTCACGTTGCCCTTGGTCGAGGCGCCATAGCCGAAGACCTTCTTGCCGTCGGCGGCGAGCGCCTTCAGCAGCCGCGTCAGGTCGGCCTTGTGGCGGAACACCCGGTCCTCGAACTCACGGAAGGGGCGAACCGTGTTCAGGCCCATGCGGTCTTCCTGCTCGAGCAGCCAGTTGATGACCGCCTCGTTCGCCGGAAGGGTCGAGCCCTTCGGAGCGGCGGTGACGGCGAAGCTGCCGCCGTTTACGCCGTTCATCTGCACGTCGATGAGCTTCAGCCCGGCGGCCTCCACGATGAGCTTCACCACACCGAGGCTGTAATATTCGAGATGCTCGTGGCAGATGGTGTCGTACGACGTGGTCCGCAGCATCGCCGGCATGTAGCTCTGCTCGAAGTGCCAGATGCCGTTGGGCGCCAGCACCGAGGCGATGTCGCGGGCAAACGCGATCGGATCGTCCAGATCATAGAACATCGCGATGGAAGTCACGACGGTCGCAGCCTGGTCGCTCACCGAGCGGAAGTTGGCGGCGGAGAAGAAATCCGGCACCAGCTTCACATCGTCCGGATAATACTGGCGGAACTTGGCGCCCGTCGGGTCGATGCCGATGCGCTTCAGGCCCTGCGTGCTGTAGGCCTTGAGCGAGGTGCAGTCGTTCGAGCCGATATCCAGCACCACGTCGCCGGGCTTCACGCCGGAGAGCTTCTCGAGAAAGCCGATCTTCTGCGTGAGATGGCGCACCATCGAGGCATTGAGACCCGAGCGGTAGCCGTAGTTCTCGCCATACATCTCGGAGGAGTTGTAGGTGTGGGCGAGCTGGAGCAGGCCGCTGTCGGGGCACCAGACGAGGTCCAGCGGGCCCGAGGTCACGGCTTGCCCCGGCGCCGGGAACACGCCCGTCAGCTCCTGATGGCCCAGCTGAAGCACCGTGACGAGATTCTTGGAGCCGCTCACACGGCACCCATCAATCTTCCTGTAAGCCTCGCTCATCACATCTTTCCCTCAGGTGCGCGCGTGTGACGTGTCGTTCCTTACAACATCCAGCGCTTGATCAAAATTGAGGCCGTTTCCACAACGATCCGATCCTTAAGGTCGGGAACAGTCGTATCGCAGCCCTCGGAAATACTGTCGTTCACCAGATCGCCGTAGCGATCCAACCTAATGATTGGTGCTGACGCCTTCGCCCCTGCCCGAGAGGACCGCCGCCCGCCACCAATCCAGCAACTCATCCAGCGTTTCCTGGATGGAATGCCGGGGCGTCCAGTTCACCAGTTGCTTGAGCAGGGAGGGATCACCGGCAGCACAGGGAATGTCCGACGGACGCATCCTGGCCGGGTCGATCTCAACCTCGAACGGACGCCGTGCGCTCCCACGCAGCCGCTCCAGCAGGTCGGAGATGCCGTACACGTGGCCGGAGGCGACATTCACCAGAATCCGCCGTTCCGGCCCCTCATAGTGCAGCAGCGCGATGTAGGCGGCCACGACGTCCTTCACATGCAGGAAGTCGCGCTCGGCGGCGAGGTTGCCGACACGGATCCGCGGAGCGATCTGCCCGGCTTCGATCCGTGCGATCTGGGCGGCGAACGAGGGCAGGACGAACCGCTCGTCCTGTCCCGGCCCCGTATGGTTGAAGGCCCGTGCGATCACGAGCCGCCATTCCTGCGGGAGCAGCGCGCGCAGGACGGCTTCCGCCGCCAGCTTTGAACCGGCATAGGCGTTCATCGGCCTGGGCGCGGTATCTTCGCGAGCCGGACCGTCGTTGAAGCTCTCGCCATAAATCTCGCCGGACGACGAGAAGAAGAAGAGCCCTCGGGGGACGTGGCGTGCGACGGCGCGGGCCAGATTGAAGGTGCCGCCGCAGTTCACAACCCAGGTCGCGTTGGGATCACTGACCACGGACGCCTGCGCCGCGAGATGGATCACCACCTCCGGCCGCAGCTCGGCCACGATCCGATCCATCGCAACCGCATCGGAGAGGTCGCCCTCCAGCGTCTCCCAGTCGGGCCGCGCGCTTGCTTCACCGCGGCTCAACATGACCCTGCGGTGCCGCGGGAACGCGGCAACGAGAGCGGGTGCCAAATGACCACCGACAAAGCCGGTCCCGCCGACCAGGAGCAGAACGGGATTGCCCGGCATGGATCACGCCCGCTTCAGGCGAGCGAGATCGGCATCCACCATTTCGCGGATCATCTGGTCGAGCGTGATCTGGGGCTCCCAGCCGAGCTTGGCCTTCGCCTTCGCCGGATTGCCGAGCAGCACGTCCACTTCCGCAGGGCGGAAGAAGGCCGGGTCGATCACCAGATGATCGTCGATGTTCAGGCCCACATGGCTGAAGGCGATGCGGCACATGTCGCGCACGGTGGTGGTGGTGCCGGTGGCGACCACATAGTCGTCGGCCGCGTCCTGCTGCAGCATCAGCCACATGGCGCGGACGTAATCCTTGGCATGGCCCCAGTCGCGCTTGGCGTCGATATTGCCGAGGCGCAGCTCCTTCTCGAGGCCGAGCTTGATGCGGGCGACGCCGTCGGTGACCTTGCGGGTCACGAACTCAATGCCGCGCAGCGGGCTTTCGTGGTTGAACAGGATGCCCGAGGAGGCGTGCAGCCCGAAGCTCTCGCGATAGTTCACCGTGATCCAGTGGCCATAGAGCTTGGCCACCGCATAGGGCGAGCGCGGGTAGAAGGGCGTGGTCTCGCTCTGCGCGGCTTCCTGGATCTTGCCGTACATCTCGGAGGAGGAGGCCTGATAGAAGCGCGCCTGCGGGGCGACGATGCGGACCGCTTCCAGCACGTTGGTGACGCCCACGGCGGTGATGTTCGCCGTCAGGATGGGCTGCTGCCAGGAGGAGGCGACGAACGACTGGGCCGCGAGGTTGTAGACCTCGTCCGGCTTCACCTGCTCCACCAGCCGGATGAGGCTGGAAAGGTCGGACAGGTTGCCATCCAGCATGGCGACGTCCTTTTCGACGCCCAGCCAGCGCAAGCGGTGATCTGCCACCCCAAGGTGCGACGAGCGGCGAACCACTCCATGCACCTCATATCCCTTTTCCAGCAGGAACTGGGAAAGGTAGGCACCATCCTGGCCTGTGATACCGGTGATCAAAGCACGCTTGGTCATTCAAATCCCCAAAATGCACAGCCATTGCATAGCTGAGGGCCGTTGCCCTGTATACCCCGGAGCGCATATCCCAGCTCGAACGAAAGCATTCGGCCTGAGAGATACTTGCCTAAAGACCATGGGTGGCCTCAAGGTTTCTCCGGTTCCTTATCGCGAGCCTTCCAAACATGGTCATCTAACCAGAGGTCGGCCCATTCTCGTGTCACGTGCCCGATCGTCGGAGCAGGATGCCGCGCGACCGCTCGGTTACGGACGTTGCGCGCGCATCATGCCAGCCGTTCTGCTCTCATCCTGGCGTCCTCTGCCAGCCGATAGCGCCCGATATGGGTCAAGGTTTTAGCGAGGTTCAACCACGCTTCCTTGTCGCTCGGGTTGGCGGAGGTGTAACGCTGATACGTCTCGAAAGCCTTTATCCAGTTCCGGCTGCGCAGTTCGGCATCTGCAGCGTTCCGGAGTTCAGCAGTGGCGGCGTCCGCCGGAGCGGGCGGCTGGGTGGGGGCACCCTCGGAGGGATGTTCGCCGGGCCGGGCCAATTCCGTCTGCGCCAGCCATCCCGCACCCAGTTCGTTTGCACGCACATAGGCGCGTCTCGCCTGGTCCGGCCGCCCAAGCCGCTTGAGGAGATGGCCTTGTTGCAGGTGCGGCTCATAATTGGTTGCGTCGAGCGCAATGGCCTTGCTGTAGGCGTCATCCGCCGTGCTGAAGTCGCCCGCTTCCTTGGCCACGTTGCCGAGCTGGATCCAAATCGCCTGGTTGCCGGGAAATGCGTCCAGATACGTGCGATAATGCTCCGCCGCGTCGCGCCACTTTTTTGCATCGCGGGCCGCATCGGCCGTCGCCAGCGCTTGCGATGCGAGGCCCTCCTTCGCGGCCTGCAAAAGGCGGTCGCCGCCGGGCAGGTTGGCATTCTCTTCGAGGAGCGCGACGCTGCGTTCAAAGAACGTGCGCGCCTCGGCGGGGCGGTTCAGGCGCTTCAGCAGATGCCCGAGGTGAATGAGAACATCCGCATCTGACGGGTTTCCCGTCGCGGCTGCCGAATAAGCAGCCTCCGCAGCCCGAAGATCGCCGCTCTCCTTGAGAGCATGCCCAAGTTGAACGCGGATGCCCCAGTCCTGGGGCATCAGGTCGAGGTAAGCTCGATAGCCAGCAACTGCCAGCGCCCAGTTCTGTGCGTCCCTGGCTGCGTCAGCTGCGCGTAGATGCCGGACCGCGAAAACCCTCTTCGGTGAAAGGTGGCTGATGATATTCCCAATCATGATATCGCTCGGTACCACCGTTCGTAGATCTGTCTGGTTGCTGTCGCTGCGGAGTCAGATTGGAGAGCTATCGCGCTTTGAATTAATTTACTCTTATTTATTCTGTCATCCCGCCGGCCAGGTTGTCCGGATTTGTTTGGTTATACACGCCTCTCCGCTGTCACTGGCAGGCCGCCTGCCGGCCGCAGCGTGAGGCGGCTGACGGGTTCGACCTTGGTGCCGGGAAGGACGCGGATGCGGAACTGCTGGATGAGGATGGCGAAGCACAGAATCGCCTCCGTCAGTCCGAAGGCGAGGCCGGCGCAGATGCGCGGGCCTATGGCGAAGGGAATGTAGGTGTAGGGCGTCGGGCGGTCGGTGAGGAAGCGCTCGGGGCGGAAGCGCTCCGGCTGGTCCCACAGGCCCTCGGAGCGGTGCAGCAGCCACGGAACCACCACCACCAGCGCGGCCGGGTCGATGTCGATGCCGGCGATGGTGTCGGCGTCCTTCGCCTGCCGGGCGAGGATGGGCACCGGCGGATACAGGCGCAGGGTCTCCTCGATGACCGAGCGGCACCAGTCGAGCTGCGCCACGTCGTCCACGGTGGGCGTGCGGCTGCCGCAGACGCGGTCGAGTTCCGCCAGCACAGCCTCTTCCACCCAGGGCGCGTTGGAGATGAGATACCAGGCCCAGGTGAGCACGCCGGCGGTGGTCTCGTGGCCGGCCATGAAGATGGTCGCCGCCTCGTTGCGCAGGGCGGAGACGTCGAGGCCGAGGTCGGGGCTTTTCTGTTGGCGTTTCACCAGCAGATCGAGCATGGAATCATGCTCGCCGCGCCCTTCCAGATGGTCCGTCACCACCTTGTCGATCACCCGGTCGAGCTGGGCCACCGAGCGGCGCAGGCGCGGGCCCCGGAACACTGGCAGGCCCTCGTTGGCACCGAGGAAATAGCCGATGTTGAAATTGTCGATGAGACCCTGATAGCGGGTGAAGGCGTCCACCACGTCATGGGCCGCTCGCGCGCCCAGTTCGTTGCCGAAGACGGCGCGCGAGATGATCTCGGCGGTGAGCTCCGCCATCTCGGTGAGTGCGTTGAAGGGTTCCCCGGCCGGGCGCGCGCGCCAGCGCTCCACGAAGGAGAGCGTCACCGCTTCCATGGTGAGGCCGAAGGCCGGCACCCGGTTCTTGTGCACGATGTCGCTAACCAGCGGCCGCCGCCGCCGCCAGGTTTCGCCGTCGGAGATGAAGAGGCCGTCGCCGAGCAGATTTTCCAGCGCCCGACGCATCTGCGGGCTCTTTCGCTCGTAATTGTCATGGCGGGTGGCCATGACGTACTTCACGGTCTCAGGGGAATTGGCGAGGAACACCTGCCGGCCGAACAGGCGCATGTCGCCATGGGTCGGGCGGTAGTCGTTCACGTGCCAAAGCGAGATCAGGTTGCGCTTGGCGGCGAGGATCAGATCGAGTGGCGGCAGGCGCTTGTCGTGCGGACGCGGACGGGCGGGGGCGAACCAGTCTGGTCCCCGCTCTTCCAGGATCGGCGCCGGCTTTTGCAAGAGCTGCAGCATGGGTCCGTTTCAGATCCCCGGCCTCGGACCGGCGATGGTGGGTGATTTCGCCCATCCGCACGGCACCAATAAGGCCGTGCGGATGGAAAAGGTCACTGGCGGCTGTAGACGTCCTCCAGCCGCACAATATCGTCCTCGCCGAGGTACGAGCCCGTCTGGACCTCGATGAGTTCCAGCGGGATGCGGCCTGGGTTGGCCAGACGGTGCACGCTGCCGCAGGGCAGATAGGTGGATTCGTTTTCGTTCACCGTGAACACCTTGTCGTCCACGGTCACCTCGGCGGTGCCGCGCACCACCACCCAGTGCTCGGCGCGGTGATAGTGCTTCTGGAGCGAGAGCTTGCCGCCCGGCTCGACCACGATCTTCTTCACGTGGAAGCGGTCGCCGCGGCAGATGGTCTGGTAGGTGCCCCAGGGCCGGTGCATCTTGAGGTGCTCGTTCACCTCGTTCCGCTTGGCGGAGCTGAGCTCGCTCACCAGCTTCTTCACGTCCTGGCTGCGCTCGGAAGGCATCACCAGGATGGCGTCGTCGGTGGCCACCACCGAAATGCCGTCGAGGCCGATGCCGGCCACCAGCTTGCCGTCCGTATAGACGTAGGAATTGCGGCTATCCATCAGCGAGACGGAGCCGTGGGTCACGTTGCCATGCGCGTCCTGCGCATTCACGTCATGGACCGCGTCCCAGGCGCCGATGTCGGACCAGCCGAAGTCGCCGGCCACCACCGCCGCGGCCTGCGTGTGTTCCAGCACCGCGAAATCGATGGAGATGGCCTTGGAAGCGGAGAATTCCGCGCTGTCGAGGTTGAGAAAGGTGAGGTCCGGCTTCGCCTTGGCGATGGCGGCCTCCGCGTGCGCGGTCATTTCGGGCTCGAGCCGCGCCCCTTCCTCCAGCATCAGGCCGGCGGGGAAGAGGAAGTTGCCGGAGTTCCAGAGATAGCCATCGGCCACATAGCGGGCCGCGGTCTCGGCGTCCGGCTTTTCCACGAAGCGGTCCACGAGCGCCGCATCGGTGCCCTCCACCACGGTGCCGGGCTTGATGTAGCCATAGGCGGTGCTGGGGCCCTGCGGACGGATGCCGAACGTGACGATATGGCCCTTGGATGCGGCTTCGGCCGCGCTGTTCACGCAGGCGCGGAAGGCGTCTGGATTGGACACCACGTGGTCGGCGGCGAGGGCCAGCACCAGTGTCTCGGGGCCGTGCTGGTCGCGCACATAAGCGGCGGCCGCGAGGAGCGCGGGGCCGCTGTCCCGGCGCACGGGCTCCAGCAGGACGGTCGGATGGATTTCGATCTCGGCAGCCTGCCGCTTGGCGAAGAAGCGGAAGTCGGTCCCGGTGATGACGACGGGGGGCAGGAACACGTCGCTCTCGGCGACACGCAACAGGGTGTCCTGATAGAGCGTATTTTCCGAGACGAGCGCGATGAACTGCTTGGGTAAGCTCTGGCGCGACAGTGGCCACAGTCTGGTGCCGGTTCCTCCCGCAAGGATCACAGGCACGATTTTGTGTCGCGACACCATCAAAGGCCCCTACAGTCTGTATTTTTAAATCGCACGCTATTTCGCGCACATGCGTGCGTCGCACCAAAGCGGGTTCTTCGGGCGCTGTAAAGCCTCGGCGGCGGCTTTAGATACATCGCAGGCTAACGGATGCACCCGTTCCGGCACCGTGTCCGGAGCCCTGAGCCGCCTTGATCTTCACCTATGAGCGCCGGGAACCCAGAGCACGTCGTTGGCTCCGTGGCCATTGACGTAGCGCCCGGCGACAAAAAGCAGGTCGGATAAACGATTGATGTATCTGAGTGCCTCCATGCCCACCTGCTCGCCGTCGCTTTCCGCGAGCGTCACCATGTCCCGCTCCGCCCGCCGCGCGACGGTGCGCGCGAGGTGCAGGTGGGCGGCGGCCGGGGTGCCGCCAGGGAGGATGAAAGATTTCAGGGGATCGAGTTCCGCATTCAGTCGGTCGATGTCCTCCTCCAGCCGCCGGACCTGCGGCGCGGTGATTCGCAGCGGCTCGTAGGGCGGGGGCGGCGCGCCGGGCCGCTCGGGGACGCAGAGGTCCGCGCCGAGATCGAACAGGTCGTTCTGGACGCGGGCCAGAATGGCGTCGACCTGCGGATAGGCTGCGAGGTGCAGCCGCACGAGACCGATCGTGGCATTGGTCTCATCCACCGTGCCGTAGGCGGCGACACGCAGATCATCCTTCCGCACGCGCTCGCCCGTGCCGAGTCCGGTCGAGCCATCGTCTCCGGTCCGCGTGTAGATCTTGTTCAGCTTGACCATCTTGTCCCCGAACCGAAGTCAGTGGCGCATGGCATAGATGGTGATCATCACCAGCACCACCGCACCGAACTGAAAGAGCACGCGCAGCTGCATCAATTTCTGCGAGCGCTGCGGCGATCCTCCGGCGGCGAGATTGACGAGCCCGAGGATCAGCACACCCGCTACGGCCGCCAGGGCGAGCGGGATCAGCAGATAGATGGTCCAGTTCATCATGGCGATCCTCCCGGGGATGCTGCGGCGATCCCTCCGTTGCCTGGGAGCATAGGCGGCCTCCAGCGACGATGCATCCCGGCAATCGGTCAGCGTGCCTTTACGAACATTGCGCGTGCCGCAGATCGGATATGCGCTAAATGTCGCCGAAATGTCATTTCCCGCTTGAATGTTGCGGTGCAACCGGGCACGGACAACACCCAATTCAACCCGCGCTCCGCGCGCCAGTGTCAAAGCCGCCCCAATGACCTCCTCCCCGTCCACCGGTCCTGATCATCAGGCCAAGCGTCCCCTGTCCGGCCAGGACATCCGAACCCTCGTCCTGTCCGCGCTCGGCGGCGCGCTCGAGTTCTACGACTTCATCATCTTCGTCTATTTCGTCGTGGTGCTGGGCAAGCTCTTCTTCCCGCCCGAGATGCCCCAGTGGCTCGTGCAGTTGCAGGCCTTCGGCATCTTCGCGGCCGGCTACCTCGCCCGCCCGCTCGGCGGCATCGTCATGGCGCACTTCGGCGACAAGGCCGGCCGCAAGCGCATGTTCACGCTCTCCATCTTCCTGATGGCCCTGTCGACCCTCGGCATCTCCTTCCTGCCGAGCTATCAGGTCATCGGCTACGCCGCGCCCATCCTGCTGCTGTCCATGCGCGTGCTCCAGGGCGCGGCCATCGGCGGCGAGGTGCCGGGCGCCTGGGTGTTCGTCTCCGAGCACGTGCCGGGCCGCCATGTGGGCCTTGCCTGCGGCATCCTCACCTGCGGCCTGACGAGTGGCATCCTGCTCGGCTCGCTGGTGGCGACCGCCATCAACACGATCTTCACCCCGGCGGATATCCTCTCCTATGCGTGGCGCATTCCCTTCCTGCTGGGCGGCGTCTTTGGCTTCGCCTCGGTCTATCTGCGCCGCTGGCTGCAGGAGACCCCGGTGTTCAAGGAGATGAAGGCCCGCAAGGAGCTGGCCGCCGAACTGCCGCTCAAGGTGGTCCTGCATCGCCACACGCCGGCGGTCATCATCTCCATGCTGGTGACCTGGTTCCTCACCGCCGCCATCGTGGTGGTGATCCTCATGACGCCGACCCTGCTCCAGAAGCCGCCCTATGGCATTTCCGCGCCGCTGGCGCTGGAGGCGAACGTCGCCGCGACCTTCTTCCTGTCCATCGGCTGCGTGCTTTCCGGCGCGCTGAGCGACCGGCTGGGCGGCGGGCGTGTGCTGGCG
Organism: Azorhizobium caulinodans ORS 571; assembly: GCF_000010525.1. Classification (GTDB taxonomy): domain Bacteria; phylum Pseudomonadota; class Alphaproteobacteria; order Rhizobiales; family Xanthobacteraceae; genus Azorhizobium; species Azorhizobium caulinodans. The sequence continues at coordinate 74,229 of NC_009937.1, forward strand.
GTGGGTTCGGTGCTGCTCGGCATCGCCACCTATGCCCTCTACACGCTGGTTCCGGCGCGTCTGGATCTCGTGGTGCCGCTCTATGCGGCGGCGGGCTTCACCGTGGGCGTGATCGGTGCCGTGCCCTTCATCATGGTGCGGGCCTTCCCGCCGGCGGTCGCCTTCACCGGCGTGTCCTTCTCCTACAACGTGGCCTACGCCATTTTCGGCGGCCTCACGCCGCTGTTCATTTCGCTGGCCATGCAGCTCGATCCGCTGGCCCACGCGCACTATCTGCTGCTCATCGCGGCGCTGGGCGTCGTGGTCGGGCTGATGGTGCGCCCGCCGCTCCATGCGGCTGCCAAGACCGAGCGCGTCGGCGCCCGCGCCTGACACGCGCCGATCCGCCATCCGGCCCGCCCGCGTTCCCGCGGGCGGGCTTTTTCATGCCCCGTCGCCGCGCCGGCGCTTCTATCTTGCGTTGTGAAATAGGAAAAATGCGTCAAAAAATACGTGACAACAATTTGCACAAATGCGGCTGCGTCTGCTGAAATTCGTCTCAATATGCCTACTTTCTGGCCGACTGCCGAATCTTGCAAGCTTCGCGCAAGCTATGATTACTTTGCTCGCAAAGCGAATTTCTTGGGTTAAAGGTGGGTGTGCCAATGTCGCGCTTTCGACTGGGCATCGGTTACAAGCTCGGTATTGTATCCGGTATATTGGTACTTCTCTCCGGCAGCGTCATTATTAGCCGACAGATTGCTTCCAGCCGCATCCAGGCGGCGACCGAAGCTTCCGACGTCCAGGATTCCATCCTTCAGAAGATCGAGGCCGCCGGTGCCACGATCACCCGCATCCAGGCCAATGCGAAGGACATCCGCCTGTCCTTCTCCTCCAATGAGGTGGATGGCCTTCTCGGCCGCGTCAGCTCCGACGTGACGAAGGGCATGGACCTGATGGACGAGGCGTCCGACCTGACCCAGGCCGCCGCCACCCGCGATGCCTACAAGGCCATCCGCACCCGCTTCGGCGACATCGGCAAGGCCGTGACCGAAATCGCCAAGGCCCAGAAGCTCGAGCTGGAATCCTTCGACCGCCGCACCGGCATCACCGTGCGCTGGGATGGCGCGCTGGACGACGCCAAGGCCTCGCTTCTCGACCTCAACTCCCGCCTCGGTGAGAACGCCATTTCCGACCTGTCGCTGCTGGACCGCAAGCTGCAGCAGATCAACCTCGCTTCTTGGCGCTTCATCGCGACCGAGGACACAAAGCAGCTCCCGGTCATCGAGATGAACGCGAAGGCGGGCCGCGCGACGCTCGATTCGGTCCTCCAGACCGCCGGTACCGATCCCAACACGGAAGGGCCGGTGAAGACCGTGCGCACCTTCTTTGAGGAGTACCTCAAATACGTGCAGGACGGCGTCGATCAGGTGATGCTGAAGCGCAAGATCCTTGAGGAACGCCTGACGCCGGCCTCGCGCGAGGTGGCGCAGATGATCCAGCAGGCCAGCAGCAATGCCGCCAGCGGCTCCAAGCAGGCCGATGCCGCCGCCGAAAGCGCGCGGACGGACGGCATGTTCCAGATCCTCGTCTTCTCCTGCATCTCCATCGTCGCCGCCATCGTGGCCTGGGCCTATTCCGGCTTCGGCATCGCCTTGCCGATCCGCCGCGTCAGCGCCGTCATGAACGAGATTTCCGGCGGCAACCTTGCGGCGGAAATCCCCTACGGCACGCGCAACGACGAGGTGGGCGACCAGGCGCGGGCGCTCGCCGTGTTCCGCGACGGCCTCATCGAGGCCGAGCGCCTGCGGGAGGAACGGGCCGAAGAGGAGCGCCTCGCCGCGCTCCAGCGCAAGACGGAGATGCACGATCTCGCCGACCGCTTCGAGAGTGCGGTGGGTGCGGTGGTGGACATGGTGGCGACCGCCGCCACCAACCTCCAGACGGCCGCCCAGACCCTGACCTCCACCGCCGAGCAGACGACGGCGCAGGCGACCGCCGTCGCCGCCGCCGCCAACCAGGCCACGGTGAATGTGCAGACCGTCGCCGCCGCCATCGAGGAACTCTCCGCTTCGGCGCGCGAGATCGGCAGCCGCCTGTCCCGCTCGTCGGAGGTGGCCGACCGCGCCGTGAGCGAGGTCGATCACACCAACGGCCAGATGACCGAACTGCGGACGTCCGCGGACCAGATCGGCAACATCATCAGCCTCATCGACAATATCGCGGGCCAGACCAACCTTCTGGCGCTGAACGCCACCATCGAATCCGCCCGCGCCGGCGAGGCGGGTCGGGGCTTTGCGGTGGTCGCGCAGGAGGTGAAGGGTCTGGCGGGCCAGACCGCCAAGGCCACGGCCGACATTTCCGAGCGCATATCCGGCATCCAGGACTCCACCGGCGACGTGCTGGGGGCCATCACCGGCATTGCCCATACCATTGCGGAGATCAGCGAGGGCACCACTGCCATTGCCGCCGCCATGGAAGAGCAGAACGCCACCACGGCCGAGGTGTCGCGCAACATCCAGCAGGCGGCGGCCGGCGCCAATGAGGTCACCTCCAACATCGCGGGCGTGGAGCGGGCAGCACAGGCGTCCTCCAACGCCGCCTTGCAGGTGCTCTCCTCGGCCACCGACCTGTCCCATCAGGCCGATGCGCTGCGCGCGGAGGTGCAGAATTTCCTGCGGAGCGTGCGCGCCGCCTGACCTTCCATCTCCCAATCAATATGTAAGCAATACAAAATAAAGGGGTCCACATAGTGGACCCCTTTCTGCATTACCGCCGAGACAAATCGAATAAGCGTTGAATCTCAACATCACTTTTGCCGGAAAAACACCTGCAAGGCCCGAGCAAGCTACACGATCCCCAGTGTTTCGAATTCTCAGCTGGGTGGAAGCGTTGCCATGGCCAAATTCAAGGTTGGTATCGGGCTGAAGCTCGGGATTGCCTCTGTCGTTCTTGTTCTTCTTTCGGGCGGCGTCATCGTCAGCCGCCAGGTCGCCATTACAGAGATCCGCGAAGCCAATGCCGAAGTACGGCAGCAGCAGGCGGTGTTCGACCTGTTGCAGGAAATCCATCTGCTGCTGAGCCGCATCCGTGTGAACACCGCTGAGATGCGCCTGTCCTTCGCCAATCTCGACAATGAGAACTACCTCAAGCAGATCAAGAAGGACGTGGCGTCCGCCAAGGAGCGCCTGGACAAGGCGATTGCGGTTGAGCCGCATGAAGATGACCGCGCCTCGTTCCGCAAGCTGAAGGCGCTCTTCGACGACATGGGCACTGCCGCCGCCGCCGTCTACCAGACCGAGGCCGACCAGCTCGACGCGGTGGATGCCCGTCCCGGCATCCGCATGGCCGCCCGCGTTGCCTTCGCCAATCTCACGACCCAGCTGACCAATGTGGGCGATGCCGATGCGGCCCGCGAGGTGGAGCCGCTGGAGGCCATGCTGGAGCAGGTCAACATGGCGTCCTGGAGCTTCCTCGTGGAGGAGGACACCAAGCAGCTCAACATCATCTCCGTGAACGAGGACAGCGGCCACAAGGCACTGGACGCCATTCAGGAGCGGCTGGGCGGCATCTCCATGGTGGCGAGCGATCTTGCCGCCGCCCGGAAGGCCTTCGACGATTATATCAAGTCGATCCGCGACGGGATCGCCCAGGCCCAGGCCCGCCAGAAGATCGTGGCGGAAAAGGCCGTGCCCGCCATGGCCGCGACGCTCAAGATGCTTCAGGAGGCCACGGACGACGGCATGAAGCAGTCGCAGGAGGCGGACGCGGCGGCAACCGCCGCGCTGGACAGCGGCATGGGGCAGATCCTCATCTTCTCCATCATCGCCATCCTCGCTGCCATCGGCGCGGCGCTCTATTCCGTCTTCGGCATCGCCCGCCCCATCCAGCATGTGAGCGCCGCCATGGAGGAGGTCTCCGGCGGCAATCTCCAGGCGCAGATCCCCTATGAGACCCGCGGCGACGAGGTGGGCGACCAGGCGCGGGCGCTCGCGGTGTTTCGCGACGGCCTCGCTGAGGCCGAACAACTGCGCGAGCAGCGGGCGCTGGAAGAGCGCGCCGCCGCCGAGCGGCGCAAGGAAGAGATGCACGCCCTCGCCGACCGGTTCGAGGCGGCGGTGGGCGCTGTGGTGGAGACCGTGGCTTCGGCCGCCTCTGAGCTTCAGGGCGCCGCCCAGACGCTCACGACCACCGCCGAACAGACCACCAATCAGGCGAGCGCCGTTGCGGCGGCGGCCAATGAGGCCACCGCGAACGTGCAGATGGTGGCGGCGGCCATCGAGGAACTCTCGGCCGCGGCGAACGAGATCGGCCATCGCCTCTCCCGCTCCACCGAAGTCGCGGGCCGCGCGGTGAGCGAGGTCGACCAGACCAACGGCCGCATGACCGAACTGCGCGGCTCCGCCGACCAGATCGGCAATATCGTCGGCATGATCGACACCATCGCCGGCCAGACCAACCTCCTGGCGTTGAATGCCACCATCGAATCCGCCCGCGCCGGCGAGGCGGGCCGGGGCTTTGCCGTAGTGGCGCAGGAGGTGAAGGAACTGGCCGGTCAGACGGCCAAGGCCACCGCCGACATCTCCAGCCGCATCCACGGCATTCAGGACTCCACGGGCGACGTGCTCAGCGCCATCACCGGCATCGCCCAGACCATTGCGGAGATCAGCGAGGGCACCACCGCCATCGCCGCCGCCATGGAGGAGCAGAACGCCACCACGGCCGAGGTCTCCCGCAACATCCAGCAGGCGGCGAGCGGCACCACGCAGGTGACCTCGAACATCGCCGGCGTGGAGCGGGCGGCGCAGGCCTCCTCCCAGGCGGCCCAGCAGGTGCTGTCCTCCGCCACCGGCCTCACCCGGCAGGCGGATGCGCTCCGCGCCGAGGTGCAGCATTTCCTGAGCACGGTGCGCGCCGCTTGAGGGAGCGCTGGCCCCGAGCGACCCGAGGATCTCAGGAGACGAAAAAGGGCGGCCCCGGAAGGGACCGCCCTTTCTGATTCATCCGCCTCATTCAGCGGCCGAAGAGGCTCCGGGCAGGCCCGGAGCCGTCAACGTCACTCGGCAGCGCCGGCCTCGTCGCCTTCCTTGGCGGCGTCCTTCTCGGACTTGGCCTTGGCTTCGAGATCCTCGCCGGTGGTCTGGTCGACCGCCTTCATGGACAGGCGGGTCTTGCCGCGCTCGTCGAAGCCGACCAGCTTGACCTTGACCTTGTCGCCTTCCTTGACCACGTCGGAGCTCTTGGCCACGCGCTCCTTGGAGAGCTGCGAAATGTGGACCAGGCCGTCCTTGGAACCGAAGAAGTTCACGAAGGCGCCGAAGTCCACCACCTTCACGACCGTGCCGTCATAGATCGCGCCGACCTCGGGCTCCGAGGCGATGGACTTGATCCAGTTGATGGCGGCCTTGATGCTGTCGCCGGAGGCGGAAGCGATCTTGATGGTGCCGTCGTCCTCGATGTTGATCTTGGCGCCGGTCTTCTCGACGATCTCGCGGATCACCTTGCCGCCGGAGCCGATCACTTCGCGGATCTTGTCCACGGCGATCTTCATCACCTCGATGCGCGGGGCGTGCTCGCCGAGTTCCGCACGGGCCGAGGTCAGGGCCTTGGACATCTCGCCGAGGATGTGCGCGCGGCCATCCTTCGCCTGGGCGAGGGCGACCTTCATGATCTCCTCGGTGATGCCGGCGATCTTGATGTCCATCTGGAGGGCGGTGACGCCCGATTCCGTGCCGGCCACCTTGAAGTCCATGTCGCCGAGGTGATCCTCGTCGCCCAGGATGTCCGACAGGACCGCGAACTTCTCGCCTTCCAGGATCAGGCCCATGGCGATGCCCGCGACGGGGCTCTTCAGCGGCACGCCGGCGTCCATCAGCGACAGCGAGGTGCCGCAGACGGTGGCCATGGAGGACGAGCCGTTGGACTCGAGGATCTCCGACACCACGCGCAGGGTGTAGGGGAACTCGTGCTTGGCCGGCAGCATCGGGTGGATGGCGCGCCAGGCGAGCTTGCCGTGGCCGATCTCACGACGGCCGGGCGAACCCATGCGGCCGGTCTCGCCCACGGAGAAGGGCGGGAAGTTGTAGTGCAGCAGGAAGTGCTCCTTGTAGGTGCCTTCCAGGCTGTCGATGAACTGCTCGTCCTCGCCGGTGCCGAGGGTGGCGACCACGAGGGCCTGCGTCTCGCCGCGGGTGAACAGGGCCGAACCGTGGGCGCGGGGCAGGATGCCGACTTCCGACACGATCGGGCGGACGGTCTTCACGTCGCGGCCGTCGATGCGGATGCCGTCATCGAGGATGGCCCAGCGCACGATCTTGGCTTCGAGACCCTTCAGCACCTCGGCCACGTCCTGGGCCTTCGGGGCTTCCTGACCGTCGATGGCCAGCTGCTCGAAATACTTCTTCACCTTGGACTTGGCAGCGCCGACCGCCTCGTAGCGGGCCTGCTTCTGCTTGATCTTGTAGGCGGCGCGCAGGTCGGCCTCGGCGATCTCGCGGATCTTGGCCTCGAGGGCGGAGTGATCCACCGGCTCGAAGGGGCGCGGCTCCTTGGCAGCCTTCTCGGCGAGGCGGATGATGGCCTCGATCACCGGCTGGAAGTGGCGGTGGCCGAACATCACGGCGCCGAGCATTACCTCTTCGGAGAGCTCCTTGGCTTCGGATTCCACCATGAGCACGGCGTCGGAGGTGCCTGCGACCACGAGGTCGAGGGCGCTGTCCTTCAGCTCTTCGATGGTGGGGTTCAGCACGTATTCGTCGCCGACGAAGCCGACGCGGGCGCCGCCGATGGGGCCCATGAAGGGCACGCCGGAGAGCGTCAGGGCCGCGGAGGCGGCGACCATGGACAGCACGTCCGGATCGTTCTCGAGGTCATGGGCGAGAACGGTGACCACCACCTGGGTGTCGTTCTTGTAGCCGTCCGCGAACAGCGGGCGGATGGGGCGGTCGATGAGGCGGGAGACCAGCGTCTCCTTCTCGGAGGGACGGCCCTCGCGCTTGAAATAGCCGCCGGGAATGCGGCCGGCCGCGTAGGTCTTTTCCTGATAGTTCACCGTCAGGGGGAAGAAGTCCTGGCCGGGCTTGGGCTCACGGGCCGAGACGACGGTGGCGAGGACGGTGGTGTCGCCATAGGAGGCGAAGACGGCGCCGTCGGCCTGACGGGCCATCTTGCCCGTCTCCAGCACCAGCGTGCGGCCACCCCAATCCAGCTCTTCGCGATGGATGTCGAACATGAAAGTCTCTTTCTTCTCAGACGAAGAAGGAGAGCCATGAGCAAGACGGCGGGACGCACGCGCCGCCCCACCGCCGCAGGGGGCGGAGGGGAGCACGGCATGCGTCCGGCGATCCTGCCATGACTTTCCTTAAGTCTTCGCGATGCGCGGCGAGCCCCATGCCCGCTGCGTCTGTGGCTCCCGACGAAAGCGCCGTCCGGCGGTTTCGTCTCTGGCAGGTTCAACGCGCCGGAGCCTTGGCAAACCGGATGTCCTGCATCCGATTCCCGCCTGCTCCGTGGGTCCTGCCGAAACCGGACGGTCCTGTGGGGCCTATCCGGCGGGCGGAACCGCGGCGACCGGGAGCCGGACCACCGCGGCAAGCCCATCCACTCCATCCGGACCCTGCGCCGGGGCGGGAAGCCCACGGCGCGTCCGGACGTCGGACCTCAGCGACGCAGGCCGAGGCGGCCGATCAGCGTCTTGTAGCGGCCCTCGTCCTTCTTCTTCAGATAGTCGAGGAGGCTACGACGCTGCGACACGAGCTTCAGGAGCCCGCGGCGAGAGTGGTTGTCCTTGTTATGGGACTTGAAGTGCTCGGTCAGGTTGGAGATGCGCTCGGAGAGGATCGCAACCTGCACTTCCGGCGAACCCGTGTCGCCGGCCTTCGCACCATACTCGGAGATAAGCGCCTGCTTGCGCTCGGGCGTAATCGACATCGGAACGTCCTTTTCTGGGTCAGTAGATGGCGAGGGGTGCCCGAGGGCCGTCCGTTCGCCTGAAGCCGCAGGGATGGCCGGGCCGGGATGTCGTCCAGCGCGGTCATGCACGAGCGGAAATGATGCCGGCTTTCGCCTGCGGCGCGCACTATACAGAAAACCGCGCATCCTGCCAGTGCTCTGCCGGGAGGCGCGGCAAAGCCTTGCCGGTCAAGGATCCGAGCGCGGGCCTAGCGGATCGGAGGCAGGGCGCGGCGGGTGAAGATGTCCGCGAGCGGTGTGCCGTCCTCGCGCGCCAGCCGCAGCCAGTGGGCCAGTTCGCCCGGCGTCTCCCGCACCCCAAGGAGGCAGGCGGCGAGCCGTTCTCCCGGCTCGATATTACCATGATAGACGAGATCGCGGGCCAGCGTCAGCGTGCCGGCGGGTGGGGCCAACAACTCCCATTCCGCCCGGTCGGCAAAGGCCTGGAAGGCGGCAAAATAGAGAAAGTGCGCGCCGTTGAAGTCCTGCGACGGGCAGGGGGTCAGCATCACGCGGGCGCACTCATGCGCCTGCGTGCGGGCAAAGCCCATGTGCGTGTCCCACTCGCCCCCGCGCAGGGCGGCGGCGAGCGCCGAGGTGCGGCTGACCTCTCCGGGGTCAAGCGGAGGCAGGCCTTCCGGCCGCACGCGGGCGACGGAGCGGTTGCGACCCTCCACCTGTCGCTTCACGAAGACGGACACGAGTTCCAGTTCGGCCACGACACCATCAGGGGCACGAACACTGTGCCGGCTCACGAACTGCGTCGCCGAGATGCGGGCGAGGGTGGAGGCGAAGATGAGTGTGTCATTCTCCGCCACCCGGTCGAGCCGGGCGTTGGCGAGGCTCACGCCGCAGAAGGCGGCATAGACCGGCGCGCCGGTCGCGTCGCGAAAGTCCGGTACCCGCTGCCCCGCCGCCTGCGCCAGCGCCAGCCAGTGGCGGTGGCCGCATTCCTTGAGCAGCCACGTCTCCGACAGGCCGCCAAAGCCGAGATGCGGCATCCCCACCATCACCTCGGGATCAAGGCCGGGGATGGCGCCGGAGCGGACATCCGGCGCGGTGCTGCGGCGGGGGAAGGGGATGACCGACATGGCTCAACCGGCGGCCTTGAGGGGCATCGTTTCGCCCTTCGCCAGTTCCTCGATGCGGTCCGCCACATAGCGGGCGTCCCGGTCGATACCGGAGAAGCGCCCGGAGCCCCAGGTGTGCAGCCAGGGCAGCCCGAGGAAATAGACGCCGGGCACCTGCGTCACGCCCCGATAATGCTGCGGATGGCCGGCGCCATTGAACACCGGCGCGTCGAGCCAGCGGAAATCCGGCTGGAAGCCGATGCACCAGATGATGGAGGTGATGCCCTCGGCCGCCAGATCCAGCGCCACCGGGTCCGCCTCCGGCTCCCACACCGGCTCGTAAACGGAGGGCGGCGGGGCAGCGATGCCTTTCTCGGCAATGTGCTTGTCGATGGCGGCGTTGATGCCGTTATAGACCCGGTCGGCTTCCGCAAGCGCGCTCTTCAGCGTCGGGGCGAAGGTGAGGGTGGTGCCGTCGAGCCCGTCCAACAGGCCGTAGAGCTTCATGCCTTCGGTGGCGAATTTCCGCAGGTCAATGTCGCGCCCGCCGTCGCGGCCGGTGACATAATGGTTGGTGTTGTCGCGTACCCCTTCGCGCAGCGGGTGGCGCTCCACTGGCATGTCATAATAGCCCATCTCCGCCAGCCAGGTGACGACATCCTTGCCGCGATAGAAGCGGGCGCAGCGGGGCGCATCGCCAACCGCAAGATGCACGGTGCGGCCGGCGAGATGCAGGTCTTCCGCGATCTGCGCGCCGGACTGGCCGGACCCCACCACCAGAACCGCGCCTTGGGGCAGGCTCTGCGCATTGCGATACTGCTCGGAATGGAGCTGGTGGATGGAGGCCGGCAGACGCTCGGCCAGGCGCGGGATGATGGGCGTGTGATAGCCGCCCGAAGTCGCGACCACCTGATCGGCGGTCACGGTGCCGGCGCTGGTCGTCACCTCGAAGCCGCCGCCGGCGCGGGCCTTCACCCGCTTCACCGCCACGCCTTCGCGCAAGGGGGCATCCACCTTGCGCTTGAAGGCATCGAGATAGGCGATGATCTCGTCCTTCTTCATGAAGCCGTCCGGCTCGGGACCCTCATAGGGATGGCCGGGGAGTTGGCACTGCCAGTTGGGCGTGACGAGGCAGAAATTGTCCCAGCGCTGCTTGGACCATGCGCCCATGGCCACATCCTTCTCGAACACCACATGATCGAGGCCGCGGGCCTTCAGATAATAACTGATGGACAGGCCCGCCTGTCCGCCACCCACCACCACCACCGCGTGATGGGGAACGCTCTCATTGGCTGCCTCGGGCATGGTCTCGTCTCCTGATCTCAAGTCCGCGCGGGTGCGGTCATTCCTCGAAGGCGTCCACATGGACGCAGGGGTTCGGCGTGTCGGAAAAGGCGCGGGCGGCCGCCTCGATGCGGGCGAGCTGGCCGAGGGCGCGAGAGCAGGGGAAGCCGTATTTGGCCTCCACCCGGTCGCTGGCGATGGTCAGCGCCGTGCGGCTGCGGGCGAGGAAATCCGCCAGCGGATAGGAGGCCCCCACATCAAGGTGCTCCTTGATGACGAGCGAGGGCGAATAGCAGGCCTCCGCTCGCCCATCGGGCCAGCGGATGTGAAAGCGCATCTCAGGCATAGGCCATGTCCTTGATCCGGTGCGGCGGCGCGCCGGCCGCCAGCGCGGCATAAGCGGGCAAATGGGCGGCGGCGGTCGCGTCCCAGCCGTGCGCGGCAACCACCCGCTTGCCCGCCGCCACGAGCCGGGGGCGCAGGGCCGGCGCGAGGGCCGAAAGCAGGGCGTCCGCGATGGAATGGGCGACGAGCGGATCGCACCACGCGACATCGTCGGCCCCGAGATATTCTGTGAAGGGCGCGATGGCGGGCGCGACCACGGGAATGCCGCTCGCCATGGCCTCCAGCACCACGAGGCCGAAACCTTCCTTCAGCGAGGGAAAGGCCAGCACATCCGCGATGCGATAGAGCGCCGGCATGTCCGCCTGCGGCAGCGGCCCGGCGATGATCACCGCGCCGGGCGGCAAAGAACTCGCCCGCAGGGCATGGCGGAAGGCCTGCCGATAGCTGTCGTGATCGAGCAGGGAGGCGCCGCCGGCAATGACCAGTTGGGCCTGCGGATGCAGCGCCCGGAGCTGGATGAAGGCGTCCAGCAGCGCCAGCGTGTTCTTGCGCTGCTCGATGCCACCCACCGCAAGGATGACCGGCCCCGCCCCGAGCCCGAGGCGGGTGCGCAGCGCGCCTTCGCGGCCGTCCGGCGCGGGCGAGAAGCGGGCGGTGTCGACGCCATTGCCCACCAGGGTCGCCTCGCGGTCGAAGGTCTCGGCAATGCGGTCCTGCCAGGCCCGGCTCACCACGAACAGCGTGTCCGCTTCCACGATGGAGCGGTGCTGGAGCGCGGCGAGGCGCGGATCGGCGAAGGCGTCCATGTGATGGACGGTGCGGGCAAAGCCGGAAATAAGCCCGCGCGCCTTCAGGGTCGCCAGCGCATTGCCGGAGATGCCGTCCTGCGCATGGAAGACATCGAAGCGCCGGTGCGCCGCATCCTCGAAATGGCGCACATAGTCGGAGATGCGGGTTTCCACCAGCGCCGTCGTGCCCCCGCTGATGAAGGCGGCGGGCACGCAGTGCGTGGCGCAGGCCGCGGGGCGGAAGAAGCCGTCCCCCTTCGCGTCGGGGGCATGGACGGTGGCGCGATGGCCGAGCCGATCGAGCGCCTCGCCCAGCTCCAGCGCATGGACGACGCCGCCGCGCGGATTGGTGGAATGGGCGAGAAGGGCGATGGAAAGGCTCATGCGGCGGCCTCCGGCGGGGCGCAGCCGATGAGCGGCCTGCGGGCGAAGTCCCAGATGATTTCGCGCTCAGTCCCGTGGGCGATCACCACCTGCCGTTCGGCCGTCATCTCGCCGATGGCAGCGGCGGCGATGCCGCGCGTGGTGAAGCGGGCGATGAGTGCCGGCACGTCCGCCGGATCGGCGGCCAGCAGATAGCCGAAGCTCGGGAAGGTGGTGAGCCAGCGGGCGAGGTCCACGCCCTCGGGCCGTGGGATCGCGAACGGGTCGATGCGCACGCCGGTGCCGGAGCTTTCCGCCAGCATGGCGGCGGTGCCGATGGCCCCGCCCTGGCTGATATCCTTGGCGGCGCGGGAGAGACCCGCTTCCGCGATCTCGGGCAGCAGCGCCATATCGCCTTTGAGCCGCGCGGGCGGGGCGTCCGTGGCCGCTTCCCAGTTGGAGAAGGGCGCGCGATAGCGGCCGCGCAGGTCGATGGCGGCAATGAGCGTCTGTCCGGGCCGGGCATCGAAGCTGGTGAGCAAACGCTTCGCCCGCCCGAGAATGGCGACGGAGAGCTGGCCCCGATCATTGCGGATGTTGGTGTGCCCGCCCACCACCGGAATGCCGAAGGCTGCGGAGGCGGCGGCCATGCCTTCCAGCACCGGCTGCGCGCCCTCTTCGCCGTCTGCCCACACCGCATCCACCACCGCGAGCGGGCGCCCGCCCATGGCGGCGATGTCGGAGGCGTTCACCATCACCCCGCACCAGCCGGCGAACCAGGGATCGCCGGCCACGAAGGCGTTCATGAAACCCTCGATGGCCAGCAGCAGATAGCCCTCGCCATCGGGAATGGCGGCGCAGTCATCGCCCACCGGCACGGCGCTCGCCCCATTAAGGCCGAGGCGGGCGGCGACACTCGCAATGTCCGCCTTGGCGGCAAGGCCGGAGCTGGCGCGCAGCGTTTGCGCGAGGCTATCGAGGGCGCGCTCCATCAGGCGGCCCGCCGTGGAAAGGCGAGGAAGCCCGTCTCGGCCGCCGCGAAGGGCGGGTAGTAAGCGAGGTCCGCCTCCATCAGATGATGGGGCCGTCCCACCAGCTCGATCTCTTCCAGCGTGCGCCAGCGCAGGCGGCGGAAGAGGAGGGCATTCTGGCTCTGCACATGGGCGAGGAAGCGCCGGCAGCCGCGCGCATGGGCCGATGAGACCGCGAGGCGGATCAGCGAGGAGCCGAGCGTCCCCACGTGGCGATACTCCTCCGCCACCGCGAGGCGCGAGCCCCACCATGTGCCGGGCTCGGCCTCATGGATGCGCACCGTGCCCACCACCGCATCCGCCGCCACGCCCCACAGTGACAGGGCGACGATGGGGATGGCATGGGTATCGATGCCGTCGCGGTCATCGCCCGCGAACAGGCCCTGTTCGGCGCAGAAGACGCGGCGGCGCAGGTTGGCGGCGCCGTCCCGCTCCCAGTGCTCCGTGGCGAACTTCACCTGGAATTCGGAAGCGGTGAAGGGCTTGAAGGGATCGAACATCAGGCGATCCCCCGCTCATACGTGGAGAGGGCCGAGCAGGCGCCGCACTTGCCGCAGCCGGCCTTGATGTCGGTGGCCCGAAGGCCCGCCGCACGCACCATTGCCGCCAGCGGCTGGAGCACGGATTTCATGAAGGCGGGCTGCGGGCCGGGATGGCCTTCGAGCGGCGTGCCGGAGATGGGCACGAAGGGCACCACGAAGGGATAGACGCCGCGCTTCAGCAGTTCCTCGCACATGGCAAGGATGGCTTCGCGCGTGTCGCCGAGCCCGGCGAGGATATAGGTGGAGACCTGCCCCTTGCCGAACACCGGCACAGCGGCCTCGAAGGCGGAGAGATAGCGTGCGATGGGCACCTGCGCCTTGCCGGGCATGATGCGGGCGCGCACCTCCGGCGTCACTGCCTCCAGATGCATCCCGAGGGAATCCGCGCCGGCCTCGTGCATGCGTTTGAACCAGATGTCGTCGTCCGGCGGCTCGCACTGCACCTGAATGGCGAGGTCCACGGCGGCCTTCACGGCGGCAGTGCTCTCCATGAGGACGGAGCAGCCGCGATCCTTGCCGGGCGGTGTGCCGGTGGTCATCACCATATGGGTGACGGCATCAAGCTCGACGGCCGCCTTCGCCACCTCGGCGAGCTGCTCCGGTGTCTTGCGGGCGATGGTGCGGCCGGCCTCCAGCGACTGGCCGATGGCACAGAACTGGCAGGTCTTGGCGCGGCTCTGGTAGCGCACGCACTCCTGCAATACGGTGGTCGCGAGCACGTCGCGGCCGTGGAGCGTGGCGATCTTCCAGTAGGGCACGCCGTCGGCGGTCACGCGGTCATAGAAGCGCGGGCGCAGCGGAAAGGAGACTTCCGCCAGCGGCAGGCCGTCGCGCAGGATGCGCGTGGCGCCGTTCGAGCCCCGCGCGATCTCATAGGGGCTCTGGGCGGCCGGGGCGGTGTGGACGGGGACCATGATGGTCATCCCGTCCAGCGTCATGGCCTTGTGGTCGGAGGGGCCGGCGCCGCCCCGGCGGCTCTGCGCGCCCGCGCCGTCCGGATCAGCGAGCCGGACCCCGAAGGACTGCAACTCGGTCATCAGCTCCGCTGTCGGCAGCGGGGTGATGGGCGCGGCGGTCGGATGCGTCTGCTTCATCGCGGGGACTCCCGAAGGCGGGCGGGGCGGAAACGGCGGCGACCGACTGCATGGGTACGGCCGGACGATTATCGATGTGGAGGCTGAGCAGTTCCGGCCGTGCGTAGTGGCCGACGCTGTCCATCATGCGCTTGCGCTTGGTGATGAGGCTCATGTCGAGATCGGCCACCAGCATCCCCTCGCCAGAGGTGAGCGGCGGCACCAGATGGCTGCCCTCGGGGTTCACGATCGCGGTCATGCAGCCGCCCGTGAGCGCCCGGCGCAGCTTCTCGTCCGGCGAGATACGGGCGATCTGATCCTCGGTGAGCCAGCCGGTGGCGTTCACCACGAAGCAGCCGCTCTCCAGCGCGTGGTGGCGGATGGTGACTTCCATCTGGTCGGCGAAGATGGGGCCGACCATGGAGCCGGGGAATTGGGCGGCGTGGATTTCCTCGTGCTGCGCCATGAGCGCATAGCGGGCGAGGGGATTGTAATGCTCCCAGCAGGCCAGCGCGCCGACGCGGCCGACCTTCGTCTCCACTACCTGAAGCCCTGCGCCGTCGCCCTGGCCCCAGATCATGCGCTCGTGGAAGGTGGGCGTGATCTTGCGGCGCTTGAGCTTCAGCGTGCCGTCGGCATCGAAGATGAGCTGGGCGTTATAGAGCGAGCCGTGGTCGCGCTCGTTGATGCCGAGCACGATGACCATGGCGTGGCGGCGTGCGGCGGCGGAGATGGCGTCCGTCACCGGGCCGGGCACGCTGACCGCGTGCTCATAAAGTCGCATGTGCTCGCCGCCCGTAAGTACCGGCGGGGCGATGAAGGAGAAATAGGGATACCAGGGCAGGAAGGTCTCGGGAAAGACGATGAAATCCGCGCCCTTGCCGGCTGCCTCGGCGATCGCGTTCAGCACCCGCTCCAGCGTGCCCTTGCCGTCGTCGAGATCGGGCGCGATCTGCACGGCGGCGGCGCGGACGATGCGTTTTTCGGGTGTGGACATACTCTTCTCCACTCAACGGGTCGCAAAGCTCCCTCCCCCCTTGTGGGGGAGGGCTGGGGAGGGGGGTGAAGCCCCATCCACTCTGCCGAGCGGATGGGTGGAGAGGGGCCCTCCGGCGGTGCTCGGGCGGCGCCCGCGTTACCCCCCTCCCAACCCTCCCCCGCAAGGGGGGAGGGCGTTGAAGGTGCCTCAGAGCGTCCAGGTGTCGAGGATGAAGGCGTTGTCGCGCCGGTGCAGCAGCACGAGGTCGAGCACGTCGAGCGGGCTGATGGGGGTGATGCCGGGAATGAGCGAGGGCTCACCGTGGCCGTAGAGCGCCTGCAGGGCGAAGCGGCAGGCATAGACCTTGCCGCCCTCTTCCATGAACTTCGTGAGCTGGTTGTTGAAGTTCATGTGGCCGGGAAAGGCCTCGTCGCCGAGCTTGGGGAAGCCGCGCTGCACGCCGAGCGTGACGCCCGGGCCGTAGAGCAGGATGGAGGTCTCGAAGCCCTTGCGCTTGAGGCGGGTGGCCTGGAGCAGGTTCACGAAGCCGATGGAGCCCTCGAAGGCCACCGTGTGGAAGGTGACGAGCGCCTTCTCTCCGGGAAGGGCTTTCACGTCCTCGAACTTCTTGTCCTCGTAATCGACGAAGAAATCACCCTTCTGGTGGGCGGGGGCGGTGACGGCGGGCATCGGGCTCTCCTTGCTGGGACCGCGTGCTGGGGGCGGACACGGAGAGATTTGCAATCAATGTGCCAGATGCGCCGGCATTCAATGCAGGCATTGATGCTGAATGAATGCATTCAAAAATACATTCAAATCCGAGATGGAAACCGAGCGATTGTCGATGCCCATTTGAAAAGCGGTTGCGCGATTCTGCGCCAGAATGTTGCGTAATTGATGGTCAAATGACGGGGGCGAGTTGGCCCCGATACGCCGTGACGCAGCAGCCGGACCCGTGACAGAGCCGCCGTGCAACACTATACAGTCAATCCAGGTTCGGAGGAATGCTTCGAACGCGTTTCGGCCCATTTGTGATCATGCTCGACTGGACACCCGACCTCGCCCGCAGCGACAAGCCCCGCTATCTCGCCATCGCCGACCTCATCGCCGAGGACATCCGGGCGGGGCGGCTTTCCGTGGGCGATCGCCTGCCGCCGCAGCGCAAGCTCGCCCATCGGCTGGAGATTGATTTCACCACCGTCGCGCGCGGCTATGTGGAAGCGCAGAAGCGCGGGCTCGTGGAAAGCCGGGTGGGGCAAGGCACCTTTGTGCGGGGCCTCCCGCGTGCGGAGCCGCGCCCCCGGACGGCGCGCCCCGATCTCGTCGACCTCACCATGAACCTGCCCCCCGAGCCGGATGATCCCGAGCTCGTGGCGCGGATGCAGGACGGCTTGGCGGAGGTGAGCCGCGATCTCGTGGCGCTGCTGCGCTACCAGAGCTTCGGCGGTGCGCCGGCGGACAAGGATGCCGCCTCCGCCTGGCTCGGGCGCCGCGCGCTCGTGCCGGCGCAGGAACGGGTGTTCGTCACCCCTGGCGCCCATGCGGCGCTGGTCGGCATCTTCTCGCTGCTGGCCAAGCCCGGCGATGTGATCCTGTGCGAGGCGCTCACCTATCCCGGCGCCCGCTCCATTGCCGCCCAGCTCGGCCTCACGCTCGTCGGCCTGCCCATGGACGCGGACGGCATCGATCCCGATGCGCTGGCGGATGCCGTGAAGCGCCACAAGCCCAAGGCGCTCTATCTCAATCCCACGCTCCAGAACCCGACCACGCTGACCATTCCGGAAGCGCGCCGCGCCGCCATCGTGGCGGTGGCCCGGCGCATGGGGCTCAGGATCGTGGAGGATGACGCCTATGGCTTCATTCCCGCCCACGGCCTGCCGCCGCTGGCCGCCATGGCGCCCGATCTCACCTGGCACGTGGCGGGCCTTGCGAAATGCATCGGCGCCGGCCTCAGGGCCGCCTATGTGATCGCGCCCGAGGCGAAGGCGGGCTGGCCGTTTGCGGCGGCGCTGCGGGCGGCGAACGTGATGGCCTCCCCGCTCACCGTTGCGCTCGCCACCCGCTGGATCGAGGACGGCACGGCCGACACCATCCTGCGCTTCATCCGCGCCGAGACGGCGGCGCGTCAGGCGCTGGCGGCGGACATCCTGCCGAAGGGCACCTTCCGGGCGGATCCGCTCAGCTTCAATCTCTGGGTGGAACTGCCCGAACCGTGGACGCGCTCGGCCTTCGTCGGCCACATGCAGGCGACCGGCATCGGCATCGTGGCGAGCGATGCCTTCTGCACGGACGGCAATCCGCCGGAGGCGGCGCGAGTGTGCCTCGGCGGCCCCGTGGGGCGAGACAAGGTGCGGCACGCGCTGGAATATATGGCCCACGCCCTGGCGCATTCGCCGGCTGCGGCCTCGACGGTTCTTTGAGGTGGCGCGGGGCGGGGCCCCGCGCCTGACGGCTCACGGCAGAGCGTTGAAGGCCATCGCCTCCACGTAAGTGATCTGGCACAGGTCACCGATGTTCACCTGCGCGAGGTCGGCCAGCACCTTCTGGTCGGCCGCCTTGATGGTGCGGACATAGCCGTCCGGCCCCTCGAAGCTGATGGTGCCGCCCACCTTGTCGATGTTGACGAGGATGGTGGTGATGGTGACGCGGCGCACGCCGAAGCCTTCCGGCCAGCCCGGCAGGCCGTCATTGAGGCCGACATCGTTGATCACCTCGCCGGGCACGCCCTGGCGGGCCTTGCCGAGGGCGGTCACGAGGCCGGGCACGAGGCGGACGATGATGGTCTCGCCATTGCGCAGCAGCGACAGGTCGCCGACGATCAGCGGCGCCTTCACGGCCCAGCGCTTGCCGTTCGGCGTTTCCAGCACGACACGGCGGGTGGCCGGATTGGCGCTCACCACCTTGGCCCGGTAGGTGAGGGTGGTTACCTGGCCGACGCCCGGCAGGACGAAGACGGTGTTGGCGGTCGGCGCAATCACCTGCGCCGTGGCCGGCGCGGCGACGCTCGCAAGGGCGCCCGCGCCGAGAAGAAGCGCGGTGCGGCGAGACAGACGATCGGACATTGAAACCCCCGTAGCGAGCCGGGCGCCGAGGCCCGGCGATGGGTGCCGAGCGGCAAGCGGGACGGCGTCGCCCCTGCCTTCCGTGCCGCTTCGGCCGGAATCGGGGACGGCAAGTCCTTGATCCAGAAGCCGAAGCGCCGCTCGAACACGGCGGGAGGCAGCGCCCCCGCCGCATCGGCTCTAACATGGTGCCGCCGCGCGTCGCAATCGTGCTTCGCCGCAACGTCAACGTGCGGGTCCATTGTCACATTGCCTTCCGAAAACTATGGTGAAGGTGTCGTTCACGAAGCATTCCGGCGCGCCAGCGTCGGCGCCGGCTGCCCTTGAGGCAGTGCGCCGATCGGTCCCGGGGACTGGCGACAGGCGGGAGGGCGCTTTGTCCGAGCCGCCGCAAGTGGGGGCTGTGCCATGAAGCGCGACATTCCGGACGAGGCGCCGTTCAGCCTCCCGGCCCTGCTCGGCAAGAGCATGGGCGTCGCCAAGGAGGGCTTCGCCAAGCTGCCCTTCGCCCGCGACCTGCCCTTTGCGCGGGACGCCGTGTCCGATGCCAGGCCCATCTTCATGCCCGGAACCCTGCCTGCGGCCTCGCAGAAGCTGGTGACCGATTTCCGCGCCATCAGCGGCATCCGCCATCGCGAGGCGGTGCCCTTCGGCGAGCCCATCGTGCTCGGCCGGCTCGGTGCGCTGGAAGTGCGGCTCGCGCGCACGGCGGCGGATGTGCGCCGTGCCCAGCGCCTGCGCTACAAGGTATTCTATGAGGAAATGTCGGCGGTGCCCGACACGCCGTCGCGCCTCGCCCGCCGCGATTTCGATGCCTTCGACGCGGTCTGCGAGCATATCCTCGTGCTCGATCACGACGCCGGCAAGATGGTGCTCGGCCGCAAGAAGCCGAAGGTGGTCGGCACCTATCGCCTGCTGCGGCAGGAGGTCGCCAACCGTCACGGCGGCTTCTATTCGCAGGGCGAGTTTGATGTCGGCCGCATCGTCTCCGCCCATCCGACGCTGAAGTTCCTGGAACTGGGCCGCTCCTGCGTGCTCAAGCCCTACCGCAACAAGCGCACGGTCGAGCTGCTCTGGCACGGCATCTGGACCTATGTGCTGCGCAACAAGATCGACGCCATGCTGGGCTGTGCCAGCCTTGAGGGCACCGATCCCGACAAGCTGGCCCTGCCTCTCTCCTTCCTCCACCACAATGCGCTGGCGCCCGAGGAATGGCGCGCCAGCGCGCTGCCGAGCCGCTATGTGGAGATGAACCGCATGGCGAAGGCGGACATCAATCCCAAGGCGGCGCTCCTCTCGCTGCCCCCACTGGTGAAGGGCTATCTGCGCCTTGGCGGCTTCATCGGCGAGGGCGCGGTGGTGGACCACCAGTTCGGCACAACGGACGTTCTGGTGGTGCTGCCGGTCTCGGTGATCTCGCCCCGCTATGTGGAGCACTTCGGCCCTTCAGCCAACCGTCACGCCATCTGAGCGGTGCGGGCTCCGGCTTCCTGAACACGGGCACAAAAAAGCCCTCCCCGCGAGGGGAGGGCAGTCCATGCGTCTGATCGTCCCTTCCGGGACAGGAATGGGAGCCCGCCAGACGGGCTCCCGATGGGCGCGGCCTGAGCCTCAGGCCCAGTTGGAATCGTCGCCGCCGAAGTCGCCACCGTCATCGTAACCGGCGTCCGTATAGCCGGGGTCGGCACTCGCGGTGTTCCACGGATCGGGCGATCCGCTGTCGGCCACATTGGTGTCGGGCGCGCCGCCGAGGGCTTCCTGCGCCTGGCTGGCGAGATCACCCGCCGCAGCCGCCGGCTGCTCCAGAAGCGAAGCGGCCTGGTTCGCGATGGGGCCGGTGCCGTGGGACATCAGGCCCTGAATGCCCTGGAAGAGCAGCGCGCCACCGGCGACGCCCGCCGCGGTCGCAAGCGCGCCCTGCAGGAAGCCGCCACCACCACCGCCACCGCCGAAGAGGCCGGGACGCTGGGGCTGCTGGCCCCACGGACCGGACGCCTGGCCATAGCCCTGCGGGGCGGGCTGGGGCGCATAGCCGGGAGGCTGCGCCTGCTGGGCATTGTAGCCCTGCGGCAGACCCATGGGCCCGTCGCTGCGTGCGCCGGCAGTGGGCACGGACGTGCCGCGGCTGCCGAGGAGGCCGCCGAGGAAACTGGTGGGCTGGGCCGGGGCCTGCTGGGCCTTCTGCGCCTGCGCTTCCAGCTCCTGGATGCGCGCGGCGGCCTGCTGGAGCGCGTGCTCCTGAACGAGGACGGTCTGGGCGAGCGTATAGGTCGCGTGCGGCGCCTCGCTGCTCCGGCGTGCGATCAGGGCCTCGGCTTCCGCATCGCGCGGCTGGCCTTCAACCGCACGCATACGGTCGAAGAGACCGTCAATGAGGGCACGTTCCTCGGGGGTCATGGTGATCTCCGGTCGGTTGTCCGCTTCTGCCTGATGGGCGTGCGGGCTACGACCCGGATATGCGCACGGGAAAACGCCGCCGGTAGGGCGCGGCGCATGAATTTTTCGTAACAAAGCGGGTCCGGAGCGGCTGCGACGCCGCCCCGGAAAACGTTGGTCTCAGGCCACCAGCCGGTAGGCCGGCAGGGTGAGGAATTCCTCGAACGTGTCGGCCAGCGTCATGTCCGAGAACAGCTTAATGGCTTCCGGGAAGCGGCCCTTGTCATAGACGGCGGGGGTCAGCGTCTCGCGCAGCTTGGCCATCTCGTCATTGAGCAGGCTGGTGAACAGCTCGCCCGTCACCGTGCGGCCGTCCTCCAGCTTGGCGGAGAGGTGGATCCACTGCCAGATCTGCGCGCGGCTGATCTCGGCGGTGGCCGCATCCTCCATGAGGTTGTAGAGCGGCACCGCGCCGCGGCCGCGCAGCCACGCTTCGATATACTGCACGCCGACGCGGATGTTCTCCCTGAGGCCGCCTTCCGTGCGCGGGCCCTGATGGACGACGAGCAGGTCGTCGCGGGACACGCTCACGTCGGACCGCAGCTTGTCGAGCTGGTTCGGGTTCGGCATCAGACGGTTGAACACTTCCATGGCCACCGGCACGAGGTCCGGATGGGCGACCCAGGTGCCGTCGCAGCCGTCACCGGCCTCGCGCTCCTTGTCCGCGCGCACCTTGGCGAAGGCGGCCTCGTTGGCTTCCGGATTGTTCTTCACCGGGATCTGCGCCGCCATGCCGCCCATGGCGAAGGCCTTGCGGCGGTGGCAGGTCTTCACCAGCAGCGCGCCATAGGCCTTCAGGAAGGCCTCGCTCATCACCATGCGGGCGCGGTCCGGGGTGAGGAAGCGGGCGTTCTTTCCGAGGCGCTTGATGAAGGAGAAGATGTAGTCCCAGCGGCCGATGTTGAGGCCCGCCACATGGTTGCGCAGCTCGTAGAGGATCTCGTCCATCTCGAACACGGCCGGCAGGGTCTCGATGAGCACCGTGCCCTTGATGCAGTTGGCCGGCAGGCCGAGGCGGGTCTCGGCGAGGGTGAAGACGTCGTTCCACAGCCGGGCTTCGAGATGGCTCTCGGTCTTGGGCAGGTAGAAATAGGGGCCGGAGCCCTGCGCCAGCGCCGCCTTGGCGTTGTGGAAGGCATAGAGGCCGAGGTCGAACAGGGCGCCGGAGACTTCCTCGCCGTCCACCGTCACATGTGCTTCCGGCAGGTGCCAGCCGCGCGGGCGGATGATGAGCACGGCGGGCGTGGCGCCGAGCTTGTAGTCCTTGCCGTTGGACGGATCATGGAAGTCGATCCTGCCGGCCCAGCGGTCCTTCAGGTTGATCTGGCCCTCGATCATGTTGGTCCACTGCGGGCCCGAGGCATCCTCGAAGTCCGCCATGAAGACCTTGGCGCCGGAATTCAGCGCGTTCACGATCATCTTGCGGTCGACAGGGCCGGTGATCTCCACGCGGCGGTCCAGCAGATCCTGCGGCAGCGGGGCGATGGTCCACTCGGCGTCCCGGACGGACTTGGTCTCGGGCAGGAAGTCGGGCAGTTCGCCGGCATCGAAGCGGGCCTGCCGCTCGGCGCGCTTGGCGAGCAGCGCGAGGCGGGTGGCGTTGAAGGTGCGGTGGAGTTCGGCGACGAAGGCCAGCGCTTCGGAGGTGAGGATTTCCTCGAAGCGGGGCGCCATGGCCCCGGTGATGGCGACGCCTGAGGGAAGGGCGGGGGTCGACATGATGTCGGTCTCCTTGAGGGACTGTCGTTGGAACGCAGAAAGGAACAGAACTTGCCGCTCAGCGGCGGGACGTCTCAATGATGGTCTTGAGAGTGCGGGCGGCCTCGGTCACGTCCGGGGCGGCGCACAGAGCGGAAACGACAGCGATGCCGTTCGCGCCCGCCTGCATCACCGCTTCGGCATCCTCCGCCTTCAGCCCGCCGATGCCGACCATGGGCAACGCGATGTGGGAGCGCAGGAAGGCGAAGCCCTCGATGCCGATGGCCCCGCCCGCATCGCCCTTGG
Organism: Azorhizobium caulinodans ORS 571; assembly: GCF_000010525.1. GTDB lineage: Bacteria > Pseudomonadota > Alphaproteobacteria > Rhizobiales > Xanthobacteraceae > Azorhizobium > Azorhizobium caulinodans. Next base: position 97,135 of record NC_009937.1, read on the forward strand.
TGCCGGTGGCGTTGATGGGGCCGCAGCCCACATAGTCCACCGGGCCGAGGTTCGAGGCGGACAGCTCCTCCAGCGAACCCACCGAGAGGCCGATGATGGCGTCCGGCCCGAGGATGGCGCGTGCGGCGGCGGGATCAAGGTCGTCCTGCCCCAGATGCACGCCCTCGGCGCCCACGGCGGCGGCCACATCCACCCGGTCGTTGATGATGAGGGGAATGCCCTTCGGCCGCAGCAGGCCGATGAGGGCGCGGGCTTCTTCCGCCAGCGCCCGGCCCTTCGCCTCCGGATCGCGCAACTGCACGAGCGTGACGCCACCCGCCACCGCTTCCTCGACCGTCTCGAGAAGGCCCCGCTCGGCCGTCAGCCGGCGGTCGGTCACGAGATAGAGGGAGAGGTCGAACGGATGGGGCATGACACGTCCTCGGCCTGAGGCGAAGTGAAAGGCGAGATAAACCTTGGCCGTCCGCCACGAAACGCGATGGCGGGCCAAGAGACTTTTGCCGTACCGGCAATAATCCGGCCGGGATTATTCACGCGGCCGCGGAAAGGCCCGCCGCAGCCACCGCCGCCGGGACCGGACCGCCAGTCGCCCAGTCGAGCAACTCCACCGTGTGCACCACCGGCGTATCGGTGCCCGAGCCGATCTGCGTCATGCAGCCGATGTTTCCGGCGGCGATGATGTCCGGCGCGAGCTTGCCGAGATTGGCGACCTTCCGGTCGCGCAACTGCACGGCGATCTCGCTCTGGAGCATGTTGTAGGTGCCGGCCGAGCCGCAGCAGATATGACTCTCGAAGGGCTCGGCCACCTCGAAGCCGACCGTGCGCAGCAACTGCACCGGCGTGCCCTTCACCTTTTGCCCGTGCTGGAGCGAGCAGGCGGCGTGATAGGCGATCTTGCGGCCCATGGGCTTCTCGGCTTTCGGCAGGCCGAGGGTGCCGAGATATTCCGAAATGTCCCTGGCGATGGCCGAGACACGGCGCGCCTTCTCCGCGTAAGCGGGATCAAGGCGAAGCATGTGGCCATAGTCTTTGATGGTGGTGCCGCAGCCGGACACGGTGACGAGGATGGCGTCGAGCCCGCTTTTGTCCATCTCCGCGCACCAGGCATCCACATTGGCGCGGGCCAGCGCAAGGCCCTGCTCCTCCTTGCCCATGTGATGGACAAGGGAGCCGCAGCACCCCTCTTTCTCCACCCGCACCACCTCGACGCCGAGCCGGTTGAGCAGGCGGATGGCGGCCTCGTCCGTCTCCGGCCGCAGCACCGGCTGGGCGCAGCCGCCCAGCAGCGCCACACGGGCCCGGCGCGGGCCCTTGGCCGGATGGACGCCGGGGTCTTCACTGGGCGAGCGGCCCCGCGGAAAGCCTGGCGCGAGGCGCAGCATGGCGGCGAGAGGCTTCAGCGGCTTCACGGCATCGAACAGCGGCGCGAAGGGCTTGGCCAGCGCGGCCCCGGCAAGCGCGAGGCGGAACCGGCCGCGATAGGGCATCACGGCGGCGAGCAGGGCGCGGTTCAGCCGGTCGAAGAAGGGCCGCTTATAGGTGTGCTCGATATGGGCGCGGGCATGGTCCACAAGGTGCATGTAATGCACGCCGGAGGGACAAGTGGTCATGCAGGAGAGGCAGGAGAGGCAGCGGTCCACATGCTTGACCTCTTCCTCGGTCGCGGGCCGGCCATTTTCGAGCATGTCCTTGATGAGGTAGATGCGCCCGCGCGGGCTGTCGAGCTCGTCCCCCAGCAGCACATAGGTGGGACACGTGGCAGTGCAGAAACCGCAATGCACGCAGGTGCGCAGGATCTTTTCCGCCTCGCTGGTGTGCGGATCGGCAAGCTGCGCGAGGGAGAATTCAGTCTTCATCTGGCGTGGCCTCCCGTGGAAGCGGGCGTTCTTGTTCTGATGGGGGTGGGGCTCGTTTCGGAGCGGGCGTTCTCGGGCCCGGCCGTCTTACCCCCCTCCCTGCCCTCCCCCTCAAGGGGGGAGGGTTCGCGGTGCGCCGGCGGGAGAGGTGCCCTTAGCCTCTTGGGGGTTGGGAGCGGGAGGTCATCACCCCCTCCCCCCTTGCGGGGGAGGGTCGGGGAGGGGGGTAGAACGCTCTCCACCTTCACCCGCTCAATCACCCGCGCCGAAAGATCTTCCAGCACGCCCCCAAGATTGCCGAGCACATCGTTGTTCCAGTAGCGCACCACTGCGTAGCCCTGCGCCGCGAACCAATTATCGCGGGCCTGATCCTCCGGCCCTCCATGCTGGCCGCCGTCCAGTTCCACGATCAGCCGAGCCGGGTGGCATACGAAATCGGCGACATACCTTCCCATCGGCGCCTGACGGCGGAAGGGCGCGCCTTCGAGGCGATGGGCGCGCAGGTGCTGCCAGAGGGTGAGCTCGGCGTCGGTCATCTCCCGGCGGAGCGCCTTGGCGTTTCCCTTCAGGCGCGGGCTAATGGGGCGATGGGCGGTCGGGCGCTCCTCGTTGGGCATGGGGGGCTCCGGCGCGGTGGCGGAGAGGGTGCTCCCGGTCGGAGCGGCATTACCCCCCTCCCCAGCCCTCCCCCGCAAGGGGGGAGGGGGTGCGTTGCGCGGGGAGGAGCGCGGTGGCTCAAAGCAGGACGGTTTCGCGTGCGCGACAGAACCCTCCCCCCTTGCGGGGGAGGGCAGGGAGGGGGGTAGAACGGCCGGGCGCAGGCGGCCTATCGCCGTCCTCGCACCCGCCATGTCGCGCGCGGCGTCCATCACATGCCCGCGTGCATACGGCCGGGGTTGAGCAGGCCGACGGGGTCGAAGCTCGCCTTCACGCGGCGGGTGAGCGCATCGTGGGCGGCTTCCAGAGGCTGGAAGACGGGGACGCTCGCGCGCTCCGCCGCCGTCCCGCGCACGAGGGTGGCATGGCCACCGTGGCGGGCGAGGGCGGTTCGGACCTCGTCGGCGTGCGAGGCTTCGCCCGGCAGCAGCAGCCAGACGAGGCCGCCGGCCCAGTCGCAGAAGGTATCGGCCCCAAGGTCGCCGGCCAGCTCCGCCGCCAGAAGGGGGCCGGAGGCCGGGGCGGTGGAGAGGCGCCAGACGGCCCGCTCGCCAGTGCCTGCGAAAGGCAGCGCATCGCGCACCGCCGCCCAGAGGCGGGCGGAGGCGTCCCCTTCCGCCACCTCGACGCCGCCGAAGGGCTGAAGCACGGCGATGAGCATGGCCCGCCGGGCCTTCACCGAGGGCTCGAAACCCTCCAGCCGCAACGCCACCGCAGGCCCGTCCGTGCCGAGTTCCGGGATGCGGCCGGAGACGGGCACGGGCAGATAGGCCGCGCCGGACACTTCACAGGAGGAGCCCATGGCCGCGCTCATGGCGCGGGCGGCGGCCTCCGGCGGCACGCCGGGCAGGATCACCGTTTCCGCCAGGGGTGGGCGGGGCAGCACCTTGAGCGTGAGTTCACTCAAGACCGCCAGCGTGCCGAAGGAGCCGGTGAGGAGGCGCGGCAGATCGTAGCCGGTCACATTCTTCACCACCCGGCCGCCGGACTTGAAGGCCTCCGCCCGGCCGGAGACGGCGCGCGCGCCCAGCGCATGGTCGCGCGCTGCGCCATGGCTGATGCGCCGGGGGCCGGCGAGATTGCAGGCGAAGACGCCGCCGAGCGAGCCGTGCCCCGGTGCCGTGCCGAGCAGCGGACCGTAATCCATGGGCTCGAAGGCCAGCATCTGGCCGCGCGCGGCGATCAGCGCCTCGATCTCGGCTATGGGGGTGCCGCCCCTCGCGGAGAGGATGAGTTCCTCCGGCTCATAGAGCGTGACACCGGACATGCGGGACAGATCGAGCGTCGCGTCCGTCTGCGTCGGCCGGCCGAGGCCGCGTTTGGAGCCGCGCCCGGCGACCTCCAGCGTCTTGCGGGCTTCCAGCGCCGAGCGCACGGCCTCCACGAGGCCGGCTTCGTCCGCCACGGTGAGAATGTCGGTCATGATGCGCCCACGGCGTCAGAAACGGGGAAGGTCGGGGAAGGGCAGCGCGCCGCCCGCCACATGCATCCGGCCCAGCTCGGCGCAGCGGTGCAGCGTGGGGAACACCTTGCCCGGATTGAGCAGGCTTTCCGGGTCGAAGGCGCATTTCAGACGCTGCTGGTGGGCCAGGTCCACCTCGTCGAACATCTCCGGCATCAGGTCGCGCTTCTCGATGCCCACGCCATGCTCGCCGGTGAGCACGCCGCCCACCTCCACGCACAGGCGCAGGATATCGGCGCCGAAGGCCTCGGCCGCGTCCATCTCGCCCTTGTTCGCGTCATAGAGGATGAGCGGGTGCAGATTGCCGTCGCCCGCGTGGAAGACGTTGGCGCACTTGAGGCCGTGTTTTTCGGAGAGTTCGCGCATCCGCGAGAGCACCAGCGGCAGTGCCTTGCGCGGGATGGTGCCGTCCATGCAGAGATAGTCCGGCGAGATGCGCCCCACCGCCGGGAAGGCGGCCTTGCGCCCGGCCCAGAAGCCCATGCGCTCCTCTTCCGTCTGCGACACGCGCAAGGTGGAGGCGTTGCAGCCGCGCGCGATGGCGGCGACCTCTTCCAGCAGGTGCGCGCATTCCGCTTCCGGTCCGTCCAGCTCGATGATGAGCAGGGCTTCCACATCGAGCGGATAGCCCACCTTCACGAAGGCTTCGGCGGCGGCGATAGCGTCCTTGTCCATCATCTCGATGCCGGCGGGGATGATGCCGGCGGCGATGGTGCGGGCCACGCATTCGCCCGCATCCTCGGAGGTGGGAAAGCCCACCAGCACGGCGCGCGCCGTGTCCGGCTTCTTGAGCAGGCGGACGGTGACTTCGGTGACGACGCCCAGCAGCCCTTCCGAGCCGATGACGACGCTGAGCAGGTCGAGGCCACCCGCGTCCAGATGCTTGCCGCCGAGACGCACGATCTCGCCGGTGATGAGCGCCAGCTCGACGCCCAGCACATTGTTGGTGGTGAGGCCGTATTTCAGGCAGTGCACGCCGCCGGAATTCTCGCCCACATTGCCGCCGATGGTGCAGGCGATCTGCGAGGAGGGGTCGGGGGCGTAATAGAAGCCCTCATGCTCTACGGCTTTCGTGATGCCGAGGTTGGTGACGCCCGGCTGCACCACCGCGCAGCGGTTGGGAAAGTCGATGTCCAGCACGCGGTTGAACTTGCCCATGCCGAGCAGCACCGCATCCTGAAGCGGCAGCGCGCCGCCGGAGAGGGAGGTGCCAGCCCCGCGCGGCACCACGCGGATGTTGTTCTCGTGGCAATAGCGCAGCACCTGTGAGACCTGCTGCGTATTGGAGGGCAGCACCACCACGAGGGGAAGCTGGCGATAGGCGGTCAGCGCGTCCGATTCATAAGGACGCATCTCCCGCTCGCGATCGATGACGCCTTCTCCCGGCACGATGGCGCGCAGCGCGGTGATGATCTCGTCCCGGCGTGCCAGCACGCTCGCGTCCGCTTCCGGAAGCCTGAGGCCCGTCATGGCGGTCGTCCCTAGAATGGTTCTCGTTGCCGCGACTATAATCGTTTCGATGCGAAAATCCGGCATTGATTATTGCCGCAGCGGCTAAAATAAATAGCGCCATGGAAACAATCCGCCGAGACACCACCGCAACCCGCCGTTCCTCGCCCGAGGTGCGACCGATGATCGGCAATCTCGGCGATCTCGAAATCTTCGCCCGCATCGTCACCGCTGGCGGTCTCTCGGCGGCAGGGCGCGAGCTGGGCCTCTCGCCGCCCGTGGTGTCTAAGCGCGTGCAGCGGCTGGAGGAGCGGCTCGGCACGCGCCTGTTCCAGCGCACCACGCGCAAGGTCACGCTCACCGAAGCGGGGCAGGGCTTCTATGACCGGGTGGTGGCCATCCTCGCGTCCGTGGAGGAGGCAGAGAGCCAGCTCGCCCGCCGCTCGTCCGAGGCGCGGGGGCTGTTGCGCGTGTCGGCACCCACCTCCTTCGGCCGGCTGCACATCGCGCCTCATCTCGGCCCGCTGCTTGACGCCAATCCCGAGCTGACGGTGGACCTCGAACTCTCCGACGCCTTCGTGGACATCGTGGGCGACGGTTTCGACATCGCCATCCGCATCGCGGACCTCACAGATTCGAGCCTCGTCGCCCGGCGCCTTGCGCCGGTCCACCGGGTGCTGTGTGCGACGCCGGCCTATCTCGCCCGCGCAGGGATGCCCAAGACCTTCGCGGATCTGGCGGACCATGTGCTGCTCGCCACCCACGGGCAGGACCCCTGGCGGCTGCAGGGGCCGGACGGGCCAGTGACGCAGCGCGTCCACAGTCCGCTGCGCACCAATTCCAACGAGGTGGTGCGCGAGGCGGTGCTGGCGGGCGTGGGCATCGCCCTGCGCTCCACCTGGGACGTGGGGCCGGAGCTGAACAGCGGTGCGCTTCAGGTGGTGCTGCCGGCCTATCGCGCCTCGCACCGGGTGGGCGTCTATGCGGTCTATCCCTCCCGCCGCTTCCTGCCGCAGAAGGTCCGCGTCTTCATCGATCACCTCGCCCAGCTCTACGGCTCCGTGCCGCCGTGGGATGCGGGGCTTGAACATCTGTTCGAGCCGCAGACGGGCGCCTGACGAAATCGGGTTGGCGCGGCGTTGTGCCTTCGGCATAACCCCAAGGAACATCCCGCCGGACATCCATGCCCCATTCCCCGAAAGATCACGTCTCCGTCACGGCCCATGGCATGATGGAAGGCGCCCGCGTCATGATCCCGCTGATGCCGGGGCTCGTGCTGTTCGGCATGGCCTTCGGCGCCGCCGCCGCGCAGAAGGGCTTCTCTCTGCTGGAAGCCTCGCTCTCCAGCGGACTCGTCTTCGCCGGTCTCGCCCAGATGGTGGCGCTGGAAGGCTGGACGAAGACCTGGACGCCGGGCGGCCTGCTGGCGCTCGCCTTCCTCACCATGGCGGTGAACATGCGGCACTTCCTCATGTCCGCCTCCATGCGCCCGTGGCTCGGCCAGCTTCCGGGCTGGAAGGCCTATCCCTCGCTGCTGCTGATGGCCGATAACAATTGGGCGGCCGCCATGCGCTACCGGGCGAACGGGGGCAGCGATGCCGGTTTCTTCATCGGCTCTGGCATCATCACCTGGTTTGTCTGGGTGGCTTCCACGGCGGCGGGACAGGTGATCGGCGGCGGCCTGCCGGACCCGAAGAAGTTCGCCATCGACGTGGTGGTGCCGGCCTTCTTCGTCGCCATGCTGGTGCCGAACTGGAAGGGCCGCCGCGAGGCCGTGACCTGGGGCGTCGCCGCCGCCGTCTCGGTCGGCGCATCCTTCCTGCTGCCGGGCTGGTGGTTCATCGTCATCGGCGCCGTGGCGGGCGCGGTCGCGGGAGGCTTCGCCGATGACAAGCGTTGATCCGCAGACGGTCCTCGCCATCGTGGTGATGGCGCTCGCCACCGCCTTCAACCGGGCGAGCGGCTTCTTCCTCATGCGGCTGATCCCGCTGACCCCGCGCGTGCGCAAGATCATCGATTGCCTGCCGGGTGCGGTGCTGGTGGCGCTCATCGCGCCGACGGTTGCCCATGGCGATCTCGCCATGGCGGCGGGTCTCGCAGCGGCCTATGTGGTGACGAAGATCACACGCAGCGACTTCATCGCCGTTCTGGCGGCGATGGCGGTGGGCGTCGGGATCCGGGCCTGGATGGGCTGAGCCCCGACGCTGCCTCAGTGCGCGGTGGCGCTGGCGGTGGAGGCGGCGGGCACGCTCGCGGGGGCGGAGGCCGGCGTCGCGGAGGGCGCGGGAACCGCAGGCGTGGCCATGGCGGGCGCCGGCGCTGGACGCGGCTTCGGCCGGCTGCCCAGAGCCCGGACCATGGTGATCACCTGCTGGTGCAGGTAGTCCGCCTTCTCGATGTTGAAATGATCGATGCCCTGCGCGGCGGCGGCATCCTGGCTGCGGTTCGACAGCGTGCCGGAGAAGCCGGGGCCGGTGGTCAGCATTTTGCCGAAGCCGTTGTGCGACTGGTAGTAGTTCACGAAGCGCCCGCCCGAGCGGCCGATCTGCGTCACGCCCACCGGATCGAAGGTGACGACGAGGCGGGGCGGAATGCCCATGGCGGTCATCCGCTCGGCCATCTCGATGGCGGAATCGGCGCCGAGCGAATGGCCGATGATGACCACCGGCGCTTTGTTGTGGGCGCGCGACCAGGACACCGCGTCATCCGCGAGCTGCTGCCACTGGCCATATTCATAGACCTGCGCCCAGATGCCCTTGGCCTGCATCTTGGAAGCGAGGTCGTCGAGCCCGGTGGAGAAGACGTTCGCAAGCCCGCGCATGAGATAGACGCGCGGCCCGGTCTGCGCACTGGCGCTTCCGGCCATGGCCATCGAGAGGACGAGCGCCGCGAGGGCGCAGGCGAACACGCGCAGGGACGCAAAACCGAAGCGGAACGTCATAGGCTCACCGTCATGTCTCCGTCGTTTCTGACGGGATTTGTTGCCGGGAGCAACGCCAAAGCTTGGCCTGCGATCCAGGGACCGCAGGCCGTCCGGCAACTTTTCAAGCTCAGCGTGGCGCCGCTGCATCACCCGTCAGGGAACTGCCCTCACGGCCGGTGCTGGGCGGTGGGGTGCCAGAGCGGCTGGTATCCCGCCGCCAGCGCGGTCAGCACGGAGGGCGGCGTCAGCGTCGGCACGGTCGCATCCAGGCCCGGCCCGCCGTGGAGCGGTGCCCAGCCCGCGAAGCTGAACCGCAGCAGGCGGCCGTCCTTCACCGCAACCGGGCCGTCCTCGCCGGCGAACACCGCGCCGTCCGGCAAGTCGCCGAGCCGGCGGGGATGCTTGCGGCGGCGGGTGCCATCGAGGCGCTCCGCATGCAGCCGGCGGTCCATCTCGCCGGCGCCCGGCGGCAAACGGCCCTCACCCTTGGCCCAGGCCGCGGAGAAGGCATCCGCGGCCACCCGCCGGCACTGGAAGCAGGGGCGATGGCCGGCGGCGAAGGCCACCACCTCGTCGAGGAAGAAGAGTTCCGTATAGCCCTCGCCCATCACCGCCCGGCGGCGGTCGCGGAAGGTGAGGGCGCAGCAGATCCACTGCCGCGACACCCAGGCGCGCCCGGTGAGGGTGCGGGTGCCGGGATCGTGGATGCGTCCGCCCCGGTTGCCCATCAGCAGGCCGCGGGCGGGATGGGCGGCAATGTCGCCGAACGGATCGACGCGATTGCGCAGCGGGCCGACCGCGGTGCTCATGGGCGTATCAGGGGGGAGGGGAGGCAACGGCAAGGGGACCGTCCGTGACGGACGGCGGTCGCGATCTGCGCCATGGGCGGGCTCATCCCTGTGTCGCGCGGCTGGCACGCACGGCGGGGAGGCCCCGTCGCGGCGCTGCCGCGTCCTGTTGCGCCGCTAGGGTACCGGACCGGAAGGCGGAACGCTCCCCGGAGACATCCGATGCCGTAGCTCTGTGGTGGACCACGCCAACCAAGTCCGAGCGGACAGGTGGGTGATCCCGGGCGCCGCTTGATGCGGTTACCGGCTTATATCATCCGAATTTCGTGCGTGAAAAGAACGGCGGGGCCGAAACGGTGCCGTCACGAAATGATGATGCGCGTCCGGGCATCAAGCCTTGTAAGGAGGCGTGAGAGGTCGGCGGGCTTGAGCGCGACGCATCCTTCCGTGGGCCGGTAGCCGGGCCGCGCGAGATGGATGAACACTGCCGAGCCCCGTCCCTTCACCCGGGGGCGGGTGTTGTGGTCGATCACGAGCAGGAGGTCATAGAGCCGATCATCGCGCCACAGGCGTTCGTGGGACGCCGGAAAGGGCAGCTCGACCGGGCGATTGTAGCGCCGGTCCTCGGGCGCGTCGCACCAGCCGTCGTCGGGACGGATCGCCGCGACCGGGAGAGAGGTCGCTGGCCGCGTCACGCGGTCGGCACGATAGAGCACCCGGACCGGATGCCAGACCCCCGCAGGGGTTCGCCCGTCGCCCTCGCGCTTGTCACACCCGATCCCACTGCGACCCAGCGCCACGGGAATGGCGCGGCCCGCCACCGTGAGCACGCCCTGGTGGCGGCAGCCCGGACGGCGCCGCACCGTGATCGTCGCGATCCCCACAGGAAGCTGCCGGGTCATATTTACCTAAATACCGCGAGCGCCCAGTTTCGCTGGGCAAGTTTGCGCGAATCCCCGAGCGTGATGTACTTGCGCGATTCGCGTGCCCGCAAGCCCGAAATAGGGCGCACAGGGTTACGGAGGTTTGCATGGCGAATGCGTGGAAGATTCTGGTGGTCGAGGATGACCCGGAACTGCGCGAGGCGCTGATCGAGCAGCTGGCGCTGCAGGAGGAGTTCGAGACCGTCTCCGCCGGTACGGCGCAGGACGCGCTGGAGGCCGCCAAGAACGGCGCCATCGATCTCGTGCTCATGGACGTGGGCCTGCCGGACATGGACGGGCGCGATGCCGTGCGCCAGATGCGCAAGAACGGATTCAAGGCCCCGGTCATCATGCTGACTGGCCATGACACCGACAGCGACACCATCCTCGGCCTCGATGCCGGCGCCAATGACTATGTGACGAAGCCCTTCCGCTTCGCCGTGCTGCTGGCGCGCCTGCGCGCCCAGATGCGCAGCCATGAGGCGAGCGAGGACGCGGTCTTCGCCATCGGCCCGTATTCCTTCCGGCCCGGCGCCAAGATGCTGCTCACCGATCGCGGCTCGAAGATCCGCCTCACCGAGAAGGAGACGGCGATCCTGCGCTATCTCTATCGCGCCGGCAAAACACCGGTAGCGCGCGAGACGCTGCTGCAGGAAGTGTGGGGCTACAATTCCGGCGTCACCACCCACACGCTGGAGACCCATATCTACCGCCTGCGCCAGAAGATCGAGCCCGATCCGTCCAACCCGACCCTGCTGGCGACGCAGGCGGGCGGCTACAAGCTCGTTCCCTGATCGCCTGCGGCTTCGGCCGCGGGCATCCATCCGCCATCCCGGCCCGCCGTTGCGGCGGTCCAAGTTCAGGAGCCCCGCGTGAGCCTCGACCAGGATGTGGTGCTGCTCCAGAGCGTACCCACCTTCCGGGCGCTCTCGGCGGAGGCTCTGCGCGCCCTTGCCATCAGCGTGGAGGAGCGTCGTCTGTCGCCGGGCGAAGTGCTGTTCCGGGCGGGAGAGCCGGCGGACTGCGGCTATGTGGTGCGCACCGGCCGCATCGAGGTGTTCACCGCCAAGGGCGACAGGCGCGCCCAGCGGCTGGAGGTGACGCCCGGCGGCCTTGTGGGCGAGATGGCGCTGATCCTCGAACGCCCGCGCCCGGCCGATGCGGTGGCGATCGATGCCGCCACCGTGCTGCGCATTCCGCGCACCACCTTTCTGCGGGTGCTGGAAAGCTTCCCGGAGGCGGCCGTGGAACTGCGCAAGCTGATCGCCCAGCGGGTCGAGACCGTGCTGCGCTCCCTCGACGGCCTGCGCGACAAGCTGGAGACGCCGGTGCGTCCGCCCGCCCGCAAGGGCTGACGGGAGGCGCCGCCATGCCCATGCCCATGGAATATCAGCACGCCTCGGAGGAATTCGAGCGTTTCCTTGCCGATGCGCGGGACACCGCGGGTCTCGGCACCCGCAACCAGACCTACACGGTGGTCCAGAGCGTGCTGCTCACCTTCCGGCGCCGGCTCGATGTGCATCAGGCGATCCGTTTCGCTCAGGTGCTGCCGCCAGTGCTGCGGGCCATCTTCATCGCCGACTGGGACACGACGGTGCCCCCTGTCCCCTTCACCGACCGCGAAACGCTCGCGCGCGAGGTGCAGGCCCTGCGCCCCCACCACAATTTCGCGACCGCGGCTTCCATCACCGACGTCGCGACGGCGCTGCGGCGGCACGTGGACATGGCCAAGTTCAAGGCAGTTCTGGCGCGCTTGCCCGAAGGGGCGGCCGCCTTCTGGCACGTGGCCGATCCCGAGCGGACCTGAGCGCGTCGTGCGCCCGAAGGCTCAGACCTCGAACGTCACCGCCACGGGCACGTGGTCGGAGGGCTTTTCCCACGAGCGGGCTTCCTTCAGCACCGTCATGGCCTTCGCCTTTCCGGCGAGGCTGCGGCTCGTCCAGACATGGTCGAGCCGGCGGCCCCGGTCGTTCACCGTGTGGTCCGGCGAGCGGTAGCTCCACCAGGTGAAGAGCTTCTCGGTGGGCGGCACGAATTCACGCATCACGTCGATCCACGGCCCCGCCGCCTGGAAGCGGGTCAGCAGGTCCACCTCAACCGGTGTGTGGCTGACCACGGAGAGCAACTGCTTGTGGTTCCAGACGTCGGTTTCGAGCGGCGCGATGTTGAGGTCGCCGACGAGAATGGCGTGGGCGCCGGCCGGGCGTCCCGCCTCGGTGAGCTTCTCCCAGGCGATGGCCTCGTCGAGGAACGCAAGCTTGTGGGCGAACTTGGGATTCACCTCCGGGTTCGGCTCGTCGCCGCCGGCGGGGATGTAGAAATTATGGATGGTGACGGGCGCCGAGAGCCCGCCTGCACCGCCCAGCGTCACCGCGATATGGCGGGCATCGCCCTTGCCGCAGAATTCCTGCTTCTCGATGGCATCGAACGGCCGCTTGGAGAAGGTCGCGACCCCGTGCCAGCCCTTTTGCCCGTTCAGCGCGATGTGCGGAAAGCCCAGCTCCCGGATGGCGGCGAGCGGGAACTTGTCGTCCTGGCACTTGGTCTCCTGGAGGCAGAGCACATCCGGCTTCAGGCGCTCCACCGTCTCTTTCACGATGTCGAGGCGGATGCGGACGGAATTGATGTTCCAGGTGCAGACGGTGAGGGACAAGGCAGCAACCGCAGGCGGGAGGAGGAGGCAGGTGAGGATGCCCGCCACGGCATGTTCCGCGCGCCCCGGGGAAGGGCAGGAACGATGCGCTCAGGGCACCTCGTCATAATAGGGCGCGTCGTCCCCGTCCGCCAACCATGGCACCCGGTGGGAGGCCCAGATGTGGAGGACGGGTCGGGTGCCGGGATCGTCGTCGAGGGTGCCGACGCGCACGATGACGAATGGCTGCTCCGCCCGGTCGGCCACAAGATGCGATCCGCAGAGCGAGCAGAACAGCCGGAGCTTGCCCGGCGAGGATTCAAAGGCGGTCAGGCGGTCCTGCCCGTCCAGCCAGCGAAAGTCCTCCCGCAGCACGCGGGCCGTGGAGATGTGGTCGGCGGCGTGCGTCTTGCGGCAGGTCTGGCAGTGGCAATGCACGATGTCGGAATGCAGCCGCGCCACCTCGTAGCGCACGGTTCCGCACTGGCAACTGCCCCTGAAGGCCATGGCTTGTTCCTCAGACCTCAGGCCGCAGCCGGAGCATCCGTCAGTTGATGACGAACAGGCTCGGGTCCGGCCGCTGGGTGTAGTTGAGATCGTAGATGGCGACCGAGGTGTCGTAACCCTGCGGATCGGTCACAGTCCACTGCCGCAGTTGGAAGTCCTTGGCATCGAACAGGATCTGCAGGCGGTAGGTGCCCATCATCGGCACGCTCTCCTGCATGATGACCTGGATGTAGAGATTGTCCTGATAGACGCCCAGCACGTTGGAGTTGCGCGTGAGATCGATGCGCTCGGCGAGGATGAAGCGCAGCGGCGTCTGATTCAGCGGCGTAAGGTCCTGCGTGTTCAGGCGCCTGTCGCGCACCGCGACGTTCTGGCCGTTGGAGATGAGCTGGATCTGGGTCGGCGGATTGTACTCGAACCGCACCCGGCCGGGCTTCTGCATGTAGAAGTCGCCGGTCTTGCGGGTGCCGTCCGCATCCACCTGCACGAAGGTGCCGACCAGCGTCTGCACCGAATTCCAGTAGGTGGTCAGCTTCTCGATGGTCGCCGGGCTGGCGCGCTCGATCTGGCCCTGCTGTCCGGCCTGCGGCAGCGCCTGCTGGGCCTGCGCGGGGGGCGCCACGCGGGGCGAGGTGGGAGCTGCGGCCGGAGCCTGCGCTGCGGCGGGCGGGCGTGGCTGGTTGGCCGAGGCCGGGCGCTGCTGCGGCAGTGGCGCGGACGCCGGCGGTGTCGCGGGGGCGGCCTGAGCGGCGGGGGCAGGGGGCGCCGCGCTCGGTGCCGGCTGGGCGGTCGCCGGCCGCGGCGCTGCGGAAGGCGGGATCTGTTGCGGGGCCGTCGGCTGCGGCGGCGTCAGCTGCCGCGGAGTCATCTGCGGCGCGATGGGCTGGGGCGAGAACAGATCGGCGCCCGACACGCCGCCGCTGGCATTGGGTACCTCTCCGGGGGGCAGCAGCACGCCCTGCGCCAGGGCCGCGGGTGCCGCTGCCGTGACCGTCAGGAACGCGAGGAGAGGAAACAGGCGGGGCATCATCCACTTCCGGCAGCAGCGCGAATCACGCTCTCGCGCATATCCCCGCTTATACGTCTCTTTCTCTGGCACCCCGGCGGCGGTCACAGGCCGTCCCGGGGCGAAGCAGTCTCGTTCTCATTAACCTGCCGGACCCGCATCCGCACCCCGCTTTTCATCGGCCGGGCAGCCGGTTCCGGCGGTGGCAGCCTGAGCTGGCTACCCATTCCCTATGGCGATCCTGTGTCGGGGAAGCGGGCCGGGCGCCTATTCGGCGGCCTCGTCGGTGACGAGGATCTCGCGCTTGCCGGCATGGTTGGCGGGGCCGACGAGGCCTTCCTTCTCCATCCGTTCCACCAGCGAGGCCGCGCGGTTGTAGCCGATCTGGAGACGCCGCTGGATGTAGGAGGTGGAGCACTTCTTGTCCCGGAGCACCACGGCGACGGCCTGCGAGTAGATGTCGCCGCCCTCGCCCATGCCGCTCTTGTCGAACACGGCGCCGTCCTCGTCGCCATCCTCGTCGAAGTCGGCGGTCACGGCGTCCACATAGTCCGGCGCGCCCTGCGCCTTGAGGTGGCGCACCACGTGCTCGACTTCCTCGTCCGACACGAACGGGCCGTGCACGCGGCTGATGCGGCCGCCGCCGGCCATGTAGAGCATGTCGCCCTGGCCGAGGAGCTGCTCGGCGCCCATCTCGCCGAGGATGGTGCGGCTGTCGATCTTCGACGTGACCTGGAAGGAAATGCGGGTGGGGAAATTGGCCTTGATGGTGCCGGTGATGACGTCCACGGACGGGCGCTGGGTCGCCATCACGAGGTGGATGCCGGCGGCGCGGGCCATCTGGGCGAGCCGCTGGATGGCGCCCTCGATGTCCTTGCCGGCGGTCAGCATCAGGTCCGCCATCTCGTCCACGATGATGACGATGTAGGGCAGCGGCCCCAGCTCCATCTCCTCGCGCTCGTAGATGGCTTCGCCCGTCTCGTGGTCGAAGCCCGTCTGCACGGTGCGGGCCAGCGATTCGCCGCGCTTCTGGGCATCCGCCACACGGGCATTGAAGCCGTCGATGTTGCGCACGCCGAGCTTGGACATCTTCTTGTAGCGGTCCTCCATCTCCCGGACCGCCCACTTGAGCGCCACGACCGCCTTCTTGGGGTCGGTGACGACGGGGGCGAGCAGGTGCGGGATGCCGTCATAGACGGAGAGTTCCAGCATCTTGGGGTCCACCATGATCAGGCGGCACTGATCCGGCGGCAGCCGGTAGAGCAGCGACAGGATCATGGTGTTGATGGCCACCGACTTGCCCGAGCCGGTGGTGCCGGCCACCAGCAGGTGCGGCATGCGGGCGAGATCGACGATCACCGGCTCGCCGCCGATGGTCTTGCCGAGCGCGATGGCGAGCTTCTGGCCGTTCTCGGAGAAGTCCTTGGTGGAGAGCAGTTCGCGCAGCAGGACCTTGTCGCGGCGCTGGTTGGGCAGCTCGATGCCGATGGCATTGCGGCCGGGCACCACGGCGACGCGGGCCGAGATGGCGCTCATGGAGCGGGCGATGTCGTCGGCCAGCCCGATGACGCGGGAGGACTTGATGCCGGGCGCCGGCTCCAGCTCGTAGAGCGTCACCACGGGGCCGGGGCGGACCTGCACGATCTCGCCGCGCACGCCGAAGTCCTCCAGCGTGCTTTCAAGCAGCTTGGCGGTGTCCTGCAGAGCTTCCGCCGACATGGTCGGCCCCTTGGAGGGGGGAGGCGCGGCGAGGAGGCCGAGGTCGGGCAGTTCGTAGAAGCCGCGCCGGCCGGGCATGGCCACCGGCACGCGCTTGCCGTGGCTGCGGCTGCGCGGGGGCGGCGCCACATAGGTCTCTTCGTCGGGCACGGGCGCTTCGGGCACCACGGGCGCGGGGGCGCTCGCCGCGAAGCGCGGCTCCATGCGGCCGCCGGCGACGACCGGCCCGCGCGCGGCCGGCGTGCTCGGCACATAGGTGCGCGACCGGCGGCGCCCAGAGAGGCGGGCCTTGAGCGAGAGGAAGGTGTGGGTGAGGGCGCCCAGCGAGATCATCGCCCCGCGCTCCACCTCTTCGGCGTCGTAGGGCTCGTCCACCTCTTCCGCCTCGTCTTCCGGCGGATTGGGGCGGCAGGCCACATAGAGGCCGGCGAGCGCCAGCGTGCCACCGAGAAGGCCGGTGACGGCGGATTCGAGGAAGGAGCCGAAGCTGCCGGTGAGCAGCAGGAACAGGCGCGGAATGAGATCGCCCATCACGCCGCCGAGGCCGGTGGGCATGGGCCAGGCGCCGAAGGCCGGCAAAGCGCCGAGGAAGGCGCTGGTGCCGAGCGCCCCGAAGGTGAGGGCGACGATGCGCAGCTTCTCGCCCTTGAGCGGGCGGAAGGTCAGCAGCCGCCAGCCCCAGATGGCGAGCGGCAGGATGATGGCGAGCGAGGCGAGGCCGAAGAGCTGCATCAGCAGATCGGCCAGCACCGCGCCGGGCCGGCCCAGCAGGTTGCTCACCTTGGCGTTGGTGGCGTTGGACAGGCTCGGGTCGGAGGCCGACCAGGTCATCAGCGACAGGAGCGCGAAGGCGGCGGCGCCAAGCACCACCACGCCGCAGATCTCGGAAGACCGGCGGCGGATGGCGAGGCGGACGCTCTCCGGAATGAAGTCCATGCCCCCGCCATGCGCGCGCATCGTCAGTGCAGACGCGGAACGACGGCGGACGGGCATCAGCGCGCTCTCCTCAGGACAGGCCGGCGATGAGGCGGTTCAGCACCTCTTCGCTCGTGGTGAGATCGTGGACCATGGCGACGCGCAGGTAGGGCTCGCCGGGATTGTGGCCGGTGAGGTCGCGGGAGGCGAGATAGCCGCCCGGAACCGTGCGCAGCCCCTGCTCCTTCCACAGGCGCAGGGCGGCCGCCTCGCCACCGCCGGCGTCCGAGACGTCGAGCCACAGGAAGAAGCCGCCGTCCGGCCGCTTGTATCCGAAGCGCTTGTGGAGGAGGCGGTCGGCGATGTCGAACTTGGACTTGTAGAGCATGCGCGAGGCGATCACGTGCGCCTCGTCCTGAAGCGCGGCCACGGCGACCGCCTGGAGCGGCTCGGGGACCTGCGGGCAGGCGATGCCGCGGAAGGCGAGAAAGTCGCGCAGGAACACCGGGTCGCCGGCCACGAAGCCGACGCGCAGGCCCGGCAGCGACGAGCGCTTGGACAGCGAGTTGAAGGAGAGGATGCCGGAGAAATTGCCCTCGGCCACCTCGAGGACGCCCGTGGGCTTCTCTTCCTCAAGATAGATTTCCGAATAGCATTCGTCGGCAAACAGATAGACGCCGTGGCGACGGGTCATCTCCATGAGCCGGGTGAGATATTCGCGCGAGGCGACGGCGCCCTGCGGATTGGCCGGCGAGGCCAGGAACAGCACCACGGCCCGGTCGAGCAGCGCCGGGTCCAGCGCGTCGAGATCGGGCAGCCAGCCGCTCTCGCGGGTGGTGGGCATGGGCACCACTTCGCAGCCGGCGAGTTCCGCACCGGCGCGGTAGGCGGCATAGAGCGGGTTCGGCACGAGGACGATGGGCGCGCCCTTGCGCTCCGGCCCCCGGCGGCGGGCGATGAAGGTGGCGCTCACGAGGCCCTCGCGCGAGCCGTTCAGCGCCAGCACTTCCCGATCCGGGTCGACGGGGCGGGCGAGGGTGTAGCGCTTGCCCAGCCATTCAGCGACGGCGGCGCGGAACTCCGGCGTGCCCTCCTGGCGCGGATAGCGGCCGAAGCCTTCCAGCGTGTCGTGGAGGGCGGACGCCACGAAGTCGGCAAACGCATGCTGCGGTTCGCCCACGGCCGCGATCAGCGGTGGACGGCCAGGCTCGATACCGGCGAGCAGATCCGCGAGGCGCACGAAGGGCGACCGGCGGTCATCGGAGGGTGTGGTCGCGGATGTGGGCATGGTGTCGGGCATCAGGTTCGCCAGAGAGTGCTTCAGGCAAGGTTAAGAGGGGCCTAACCCGGCCAATGTTCGTTAGGCACGCTCCGATCAGACCGGGCGGTCCGATCGGAGAAACGGTGTCTATCCATGTCTGGAGACTGGTTCACCGCCCCGGCCGGTTCAACCGGGCGGATCAATCTCCACACATGCGGGAGGGCGGCGTGAGGCCGTCAGCTTCCCGAAGCCGCCAGAATGGCGCGGGCGGCGCGGCTGTCCGCATCCATCTGCCGCACCAGCTCGTCCACGCTGGAGAATTTGAGCTCCGGACGCAGATAGCCGTGAAAGGCCACTTCCACCTCTCGGCCATAGAGATCGCCCGAGAAGTCGAAGATGTGGACTTCAAGCAGGGCGCGCCCGTTGTCGAACGTCGGACGGCGCCCGTAACTTGCAACGGCATCATGCGGAATACCGTCAACGGTGAGCTTAACGGCATAGATGCCGAAGGCGAGTTGAATCTCTTCCGGAAGCGCGAGGTTCGCCGTCGGATAGCCGAGATCCCGCCCACGCTTGTCGCCATGGATGACCACGGAACGCAGGGACCAGTGCCGTCCCAGCATGTGGGCGGCGTGGCCCACCTGGCCGGATTCCAGGGCGCGCCGGATGGCGGTCGAGGAGATGGTGTCGTCGGCTTCCAGGAGCGCTTCCACCACCTCGACCGGAAAGCCGTGCTGCGCGCCCTGCTCCTTCAGGAAGGCGGGAGAGCCGGACCGGGCCTTGCCGAAATGGAAGTCGAAGCCGACGGCCGCCCCCGCGATGCCGAAGGTGCCCACGAGCACCTCGGCCACGAACGCCTCGGCGCTCAGCGCCGCGAGCGTGCCATCGAACGGGAGGACGATCGCGCCCGCAAGGCCCGTCGCCTCGAGCGCGTCAAGCTTCTCGCGCGCGGGCGTCAGGCGGAACAGCGGCACGCTGGGCTGGAAGAAGGAGCGCGGATGCGGCTCGAACGTCAGGGCCAGAGTCGGCCGGCCGAGGCGCGCGCCCATGGCGCGGGCCGTCGCGATGACCGCCTGATGGCCGCGATGCACGCCGTCGAAATTGCCGATGGCGAGCACCGGGCGCGCGAGCGGCTCCGGCAGCGGCCGGATGCCTTGAACGACTTGAAAGGACAACTGGGACGCGGGCATCGGCAACCGGCCGGCTCGGGGAAGGGATGTCACCCTTGGCCCACGGGGCTGCCCCCGTCAAGCGCGGGCGGCGATCCGGAGCCGGGGGTGCGCAACTACCAGGAGAGCCGGGGCATCACGGCATTGGGCCTCGGTCCGGCGGCGAAGAGCTGCTCCACCAGCTCCATGTCCGGCGGCGCGCCATGTTCCGAACGCAGCTCGATGGCGTGGATGCCACTGGAGATGAACAGGCTGTCGAAGCCGGCGCCTGCTGCGCCCGTCACGTCCGTGCGCAGGGCATCGCCGATGGCAAGGATGCGGGAGGGAACGGGCACGCTGTCGCGCACGGTCAGGGTCCGCTTGAGGGCTTCCGCATAGATGGGCGGGTGGGGCTTGCCGCAATAGAGGCTGCTGCCGCCCAGTTCGTCATAGAGCTGCGCGATAGCGCCGGCGCAATAGATGAGCCGGTCGCCCCGCTCCACGACGATGTCGGGATTGGCGCACACGAAGGCGAGGTCGCGGGCGCGCATCTGCTCCAGCATGGGCCGGTAGTCGTCCGGCGTCTCCACATCGTCATTGAGGAGGCCGGTGCAGACCACCAGCTCCGCCTCGCCGAGCGGCGTGTGGACAAGGTCGAGCCCCTCATAGGTGCCGAGATCGCGGGCCGGGCCGAGGTGGAACATGCGGGCGCCGGGCCGATCGGCCAGTACGCTGCGCGTGACGTCCCCGGAGGTGACGATGCCGTCATAGGAGGTGCGTGGCACGCCCATGCCATCCAGCATGGCCATGACGAACGCGTTGGGGCGCGGCGCATTGGACACGAGGAAGACGCTCGCCCCCGTCGCGCGCACCTGCTCCAGCGCGTGGCACGCGGCGGGGAAGGCGGAGACGCCGTTGTGGATCACGCCCCAGACGTCGCACAGGATGAGATCGTAGTTGCCGGCGATCTCGGAAAAGCCGGACAGGAGCGGCAGGGCACTCCGGGGCGGCGCGACGTCATTCATGAACCCATCTCCTCGGCGCGGGGGCAGGGGGCTGCCCGTGCCGCGGCGCAACGACCGCCCCGGCGCGCCGGTGAGGTGCCACGCCGCGCCCGGCTTCACAAGGCCCAGCCGCGCACATCCGCCTTGCGCTGGGAGACACGTCAGGCGCGGCGGGTGCATGCCGCTTCTTTTCTGGCCCCATCGGCTCCGACCCTTTTCATCTCCCCGCCGGGGGATAGCATCCCCGCGGATTTGTAAGGGAGACGAACAGTGATGGGTCTTCGCATATCAGCCCCGGCTTGGACCGACAGACGTGGACCCGAGCGCCGTCGTGCCGTGGCGCTGCGCACCGGGGCCTGCGTACTTGCCGGCCTTGCGGCTGTGCTCATTGCCGCTCCGCCGGTCCACGCCCAGCCGGCCCCGGCAGCACCGGCCCCTGCGGCCGCCCGTCAGGGGTCGGGATCGGGGCCGCTGCGCGACGTGCGCTATTGCGAGCTGCTGCCCATGTCCATCGGCCTCAACGGCGTCAGCGCCCAGGTGTTCAACACGCTGGGCCACAGCGATTGCCCGCAGGCCAATTGGGACGGCCTCACCGACGGCGAACTGCGCAAGGCCTTCGACGCGCTCTATACGGCGCGCAACGGGCCGCGCTTTTTCCTCATGGACCAGATCATTGCGTCCGGTGCCACCGCCAAGGGCGAAGTGGTGACCGTCAACGGCATCACGCTGGAAAAGCGCGCCGAAGTGCAGCTCACCTTGGCCGAACTGCACGACAAGCCCTATCAGGAAAGGGCCATCGACCGCAGCACCGTCTATCGCTTCGACGCCGGCAAGCCGGTGTTCGAGCTGACCTCACCGGACGGGTCGGTCTATGTGATGCAGTCCTATGCCCAGATCGTGGACCCCAAGCTCACCTATGCCGACCTGCCCGGCCTCGGCGCGAAGCTGAAGCTGCCCGCGGGCTGGACCTATGCCATGAAGACGCCGGCGCAGGACCTGATCCTGTCCGCAAACGGCAAGGCGACGGTGCTGCAGGACGACCTGAAGAACACCTACCAGAAGATCACCCCGCGCTAGCACGGGGCCGGATCTGGTGAAGGCCGCTCCGCCCGCCCTCGGGATCAGGCCGGAGCGGTCTCCTGCGGCAGTTCCTCCACCAGATGGCGGAAGGCATCGCCGCGCACCTCGAAGTTCGGATACTGGTCGAAGCTGGCGCAGGCGGGCGAGAGCAGCACCACGGGATGGTCGAGGCTTGAGGCCGCCGCATCCCGCGCGGCAGCAGCGACGGCCCTGTCCAGTGTGCCCACCACCTCATGGGGCACATCGCCCAGGGTGGCGGCAAAGTCCGCCGCCGCCTCGCCGATGAGATAGGCCTTGCGCACGCGCGGGAAGAAGGGCTTCAGCGGCGTGATGCCGCCCGCCTTGGGCTTGCCGCCTGCGATCCAGAAGACGTCGGAGAAGCTGGCCAGCGCCCGCTCGGCCGCATCCGCATTGGTGGCCTTGCTGTCGTTGACGAACAGCACCTTGCCCCGCGTGCCCACCTGCTCCATGCGATGGGCGAGGCCGGGGAAGCGCTGCATCCCTACCGCGATTACCTCATAGGCAAGGCCGAGGCCCCGCGCGGCGGCCATGGCGGCGGCGGCGTTCTGCGCATTGTGCGCGCCGCGCAGCGAGCCGATGCCGGTGAGCGGCAGGCGGAAGACCTCCGCACCCTTCTCGCTCACCACCAGCGTCTCGCCGTCGAGCCAGATGCCGTCCGCCAGCGGCTGCTTCACCGAGATGCGCACGACGTGGATGCCGGCAGCCTCGGCCCGGTCCGCGATGGCGGCGGACGGCGCGTCATCGACGCCCACCACGGCGGTGCCGCCCGGCTGCACGCCGGCGATGAGGCGTTCCTTCACCGCGCCGTAATGCTCGAAGGTGCCATGCCGGTCGATATGGTCGGGCGTCAGGTTGAGGTGGATGCCGACGGAGGGATCAAGGCCGGGGGCCAGGTCGATCTGGTAGGAGGAGCACTCGACCACATGCACCCGCCCGGCCTTGAACGGCTCCAGCGAGAGGATGGCGGTGCCAATGTTGCCGCCCATCTGCACATCACGCCCGCCCACCTTCATGAGGTGCGAGAGCAGGGCGGTGGTGGTGGACTTGCCGTTGGTGCCGGTGATGGCGGCAAAAGGCGCGGTGGGCTTCAGTGCTCGGCGCTCGCGGCAGAAGAGTTCGATGTCGCCGATGATCTCGACGCCGGCCGCCTGCGCCAGCCCGACCGTCCAGTGCGGGGTCGGATGGGTGAGCGGCACGCCGGGCGCCAGCACCAGAGCGGCAAAGCCCGACCAGTCCGCCTCGTGCAAATCCGAAACCGTGATGCCGGCGGCCTCTGCCTTCTTGCGGCCCGCCTCGCCGTCATCCCAGCCGATCACCTCCGCGCCACCGGCAAGGAGCGCCTGCGCGGTCGCAAGGCCCGAGCCGCCGAGGCCGAACACCGCCACCCGGCGGTCCTTGAAAGTGCTGACGGGAATCATGACGCCGAACATCCGAAAGCTGACGGCCCCGCGAGGGATGCGGCGCCGGTGAGTGTCGTGGTGCAGCGGGGCGCGGGCCACCGTGCGAAGCGGCCGGGAGAATACCGTCTTGCGCGCCGCCGTCGAGTTCGCAGGATGACGGAGCCGCCGACCCGAGCGGCGCCGCATTTGGCAGGCACAGCAGAATCGCGGCATTTCCCTTTGCCGCGACACATAAGCTCAAGGACTTCTTCATGGCCGCACCCTCTGCCGACATCGCCCGCATCATCGCCGGCGAGATCGCCGCAAAGCCCGCGCAGGTGGTGGCGGCGGTGGGGTTGCTGGATGAAGGCGCGACGGTTCCCTTCATCGCCCGCTACCGCAAGGAAGTGACCGGCGGCCTCGACGACACCCAGCTGCGCACGCTGGAGGAGCGCCTCTCCTATCTGCGCGAGCTGGAGGCGCGGCGCGCCAGCGTGCTCCAGTCCATCGAGACGCAGGGCAAGCTCACCGACGAACTGGCCGCGAAGATCCGCGCCGCCGGCACCAAGGCGGAGCTGGAAGACCTCTACCTCCCCTACAAGCCCAAGCGCCGCACCAAGGCGGAAATCGCCCGCGAGCGCGGGCTCGGAGCGCTAGCCGAAGCCATCCTCGCCGACCGCACGAAGGAGCCGTCCGTCCTGGCGCAGGGCTTCCTGAAAGAGGAGGTGCCGGACGTGAAGACGGCCCTCGACGGCGCCCGCGACATTCTGGTGGAGATGTTCGCCGAGAATGCCGATCTCGTGGGCCGCCTGCGCGGACACCTTCAGGCCAATGCCCGCATCGTCTCCAAGGTGGTGGCGGGCAAGGAGGAGGCGGGCGCCAAGTTCCGCGATTATTTCGACCATTGGGAGAAATGGGCGACCGTGCCCAGCCACCGCGCGCTGGCCATGCTGCGCGGGCGCAATGAGGAGTTCCTGACTCTCGACATCGAGGTGGACTGGGACGACGCCTCTCCGGTGAAGCCGGTGGAGCGGATGATCGCCGCCTCCGTCAATGTCGGCCCCGTGGGCGGCGGGCCGGGCGATGCGTTCCTGCGCGATGTGGCGCGCTGGGCGTGGCGGGTGAAGCTCTCGCTCCACCTCTCCATCGACCTCATGACCGCCATGACCGAGAAGGCGGAAGAGGAGGCGATCCGCGTCTTCGCCCGCAATCTCAAGGATCTGCTGCTGGCCGCCCCGGCCGGCTCGCGCACCACCATCGGGCTTGATCCCGGCATCCGCACCGGCGTGAAAGTGGCGGTGGTGGACGGCACGGGCAAGCTTCTCGGCACCTCGACCCTCTATCCCTTCCAGCCGCGCAACGACATTGCCGGCGCGAGCGCCGAGCTGGCGCGCCTCATCGTCAAGCATCAGGTGGAGCTGATCGCCATCGGCAACGGCACCGCGAGCCGCGAGACGGAGAAGTTCGCCGCCGATGTGATCGCCAAGCTTCCCGGCACCAAGCCGCGGACCGTGGTGGTGAGCGAGGCCGGCGCCTCGGTCTATTCCGCCTCCGCGCTTGCAGCGGCCGAAATGCCGGACCTCGACGTGTCGCTGCGCGGCGCCGTCTCCATCGCACGCCGCCTTCAGGACCCGCTGGCGGAACTGGTGAAGATCGAACCGAAATCCATCGGCGTCGGCCAGTACCAGCATGACGTGGACCAGAACCGCCTCGCCAAAAGCCTCGACGCGGTGGTGGAAGACGCGGTGAATGCGGTGGGCGTCGATCTCAACACCGCCTCCGCGCCTTTGCTCTCGCGCATCTCGGGCCTTGGTGCCTCGCTGGCGGAGGCTATCGTTGCCCATCGCAATCAGGTGGGGGCGTTCGCCAACCGCAAGGAACTGCTGAAGGTCGCCCGCCTCGGCCCGCGCACCTTCGAACTGTGCGCCGGCTTCCTGCGCATCACCGGCGGCACCGAGCCGCTGGACGCCTCAAGCGTGCATCCGGAAGCCTATGGGCTCGCGAAGAAGATCATCTCCGCCTGCGGCCGTGACATCCGCAGCCTCATGGGCGACAGCGCGACGCTGAAGCGGCTCGATCCCGCCGTCTTCGTGGACGAGCGCTTCGGCCTGCCCACCGTGCGCGACATTCTCTCCGAGCTGGAGAAGCCGGCCCGCGACCCGCGCCCGGAGTTCAGGACCGCCACCTTCATGGAGGGCGTGAACACGATGTCCGACCTGAAGCCGGGCATGCTGCTGGAAGGCACGGTGACGAACGTCGCCGCCTTCGGCGCCTTCGTGGACATCGGCGTCCATCAGGACGGGCTGGTGCACGTCTCGGCGCTGGCGGACCGGTTCGTGAAGGACCCGCACGAGGTGGTGAAAGCCGGCGACATCGTGAAGGTGCGCGTGGTGGAGGTGGATGTGGCGAGGAAGCGCATCGCCTTGTCCATGCGCAAGGATGGCGGCGAGGTGCGCGCCGCCCGTCCGCAGGGCGGGCCGCCGCAGGGCCGCCCGCTGCCCGGCGGCAAGTTCACCGCCGGCCCGAAGCCGGGCAATGACGGCCGCCGCAATGCCCCGCCCGCCGACGGCGCGCTCGCCGCCGCGCTGGCGGAAGCCATGAAGCGCAAGGGCAACTGAAGGGGGGGCGGTTCGCGCCGCCCTCACCTCATACACGGATGGAGGCGGCATGGCGCAGAAGGTGATCGGCCTCATCGGCGGGCTGAGCTGGGAGAGCTCGGCAGAATATTATCGGCTCATCAATGAGGCGGTGCGGGCGCGCCTCGGCGGGGTTGCCTCCGCGCGCTGCCTGATGTGGTCCTTCGACTTCGCGGAAGTGGAAGCGCTTCAGGCCGCCGGCGACTGGGACGCGGCAACGGCGCTCATGGTGGATGCCGCCCGCCGGCTGGAACGGGGCGGCGCGGATGTCCTCCTCATCTGCAGCAACACCATGCACCGCATGGCGGGCGAGGTGGCGGGCGCGGTCGGCGTGCCTCTGCTCCATATTGCCGATCCCACCGCCGCGCGCGTCAAGGCCGCCGGCCTGACGCGCGTCGGCCTGCTGGGCACCGCCTTCACCATGGAACAGGACTTCTACAAGGGCCGCCTTGCCGCCCGCCACGGGCTCGACGTGCTGGTGCCGGAGGCGGAGGATCGGGCGGTGGTCCACCGCATCATCTATGAGGAACTGGTGCAGGGCCGCATCGAGGCGGCTTCGCGGGAGGCCTACCGGGCCGTCATTGCCCGCCTCGTCGCTCGGGGTGCGGAGGCGGTGATCCTCGGCTGCACGGAGATCATGCTGCTGGTGAAACCGGAGGACAGCACCGTGCCGCTGTTCGACACGACGGCGCTTCACGCGGAGGCGGCGGTGGCGTTTGCGCTGGGGTGAGGTGCGGGCTCTGCGGCCCCGGCCGTTCTACCCCCCCTCCCAACCCTCCCCCACAAGGGGGGAGGGCTCTGGGGTCCGTCCGTTAACCCCCTCCCCCCTTGTGGGGGAGGGATGGGGAGGGGGGTACACGCGGCCTCCGCAAAAGCGCCCCCTCCATTGATCCTCACCCCTTCAGCCGCTCCGCGTGCCAGGCGATGTGGTCCGGCATGAAGGTGGAGATGAAGTAATAGGAGTGGTCATAGCCCTCGCGCATGTGGAGCGTGAGGGGGATGCCCGCCTCCTGGCAGGCGACTTCCAGCAGGCCGGGCCGCAGCCCGGTGGTGAGGAAGGGGTCCGCCGATCCCTGATCCACGAGAAAGCCGGGAAAGCGCGCGCCGTCCGCGATCAAGGCGGTGGCGTCATAGGCCCGCCACGCGGCGGGATCGGCCCCGAGATATTTCTCGAACGCCGGCTGCGACCAGCCTGCCGTCGCGGGCTGGACGATGGGGGCGAAGGCCGAGCAGCTCCGGTAGCGGTCCGGGTTCTTCAGCGCCAGCGTGAGCGCGCCGTGGCCGCCCATGGAATGGCCGAAGATGCCCTGCCGCGCCATGTCCGCCGGGAAGTGTCTGGCCACCAGCGCGGGCAGTTCGTCGCGCACATAGCTCGCCATGCGGTAGTTGGCGGCGTAAGGCGCCTGCGTGGCATCCACATAGAAGCCGGCGCCGCAGCCGAACTGCCAGTTGTCCGGCTCGTCCGGCACGCCGGGGCCGCGCGGGGAGGTGTCCGGGCACACGATCATCAGGCCATGCGCGGCGGCGGCGGCCCGGTACTCGCCCTTCTCCATGACATTGGCATGGGTGCAGGTGAGGCCGGAGAGATACCAGAGCACCGGCACCGGTCCCCGCGCCGCCTGCGGCGGCACGAAGACGGCGAAGGTCATCTCGGTTCCGGTGGCCTCGGAGACGTGCCGGTACACCCCCTGCACGCCGCCGTGGGACTTCGCCGTGGAGAGGGTCTCCATCAGTAGATCACCACCGAGCGGATGGACTTGCCCTCGTGCATCAGGTCGAAGGCGGTGTTGATCTCGTCGAGTGGCATGGTGTGGGTGATGAGATCATCGATGTTGATCTTCCCCTCCATGTACCAGTCCACGATCTTCGGCACGTCCGTGCGCCCGCGCGCGCCGCCGAAGGCGGAGCCGCGCCAGTTGCGGCCGGTGACGAGCTGGAACGGACGGGTGGAGATTTCCGCCCCCGCCGGCGCCACGCCGATGACGATGGAGGTGCCCCAGCCGCGATGGCAGGCTTCCAGCGCCTGGCGCATCACGGTGACGTTGCCGGTGCAGTCGAAGGTGAAGTCGGCGCCGCCGTCGGTCAGGTCCTGGATGGCCGAGACCACCTTGTCGGAGCCCACCTCCAGCGGATTGATGAAGTCGGTCATGCCGAACTTCTTCGCCATCTCCACCTTGGCCGGGTTGATGTCGATGCCGATGATCTTGTCGGCGCCCACCATGCGGGCACCCTGGATCACGTTGAGGCCGATGCCGCCGAGGCCGAACACCGCGACATTGGCACCCGGCCACACCTTGCCGGTGTAGACCACCGCGCCGATGCCGGTGGTGACGCCGCAGCCGATGTAGCAGATCTTGTCGAAGGGGGCGTCCTCGCGGACTTTGGCCAGCGCGATCTCCGGCAGCACGGTGAAGTTCGAGAAGGTCGAGCAGCCCATGTAATGGAAGATCTCGCCGCCTCGACCATTCACGGGTTCGCAGGAGAAGCGCGAGGTGCGGTCGGGCATCAGGCCCTGGCCCTGCGTGGCGCGGATGGAGGTGCACAGGTTCGAGCGTTGGGAGAGGCAGGTTTTGCACTGCCGGCACTCGGGCGTGTAGAGCGGGATCACGTGGTCGCCCACCTTCAGCGTGGTGACACCGGCGCCCACCTCGCGCACGATGCCCGCGCCCTCATGGCCGAGGATGGCGGGGAACTTGCCCTCGGAATCCAGGCCGTCGAGCGTGTAGGCGTCGGTGTGGCAGACGCCGGTGGCCATGATCTCCACCAGCACCTCGCCGGCCTTCGGCCCGCCGATCTCGATGGTTTCGATGGTGAGCGGCTTCTTGGCTTCCCAGGCGACAGCGGCGCGCGACTTCATGACAGACCTCTGGCGTTGATCGCGACGCAGGGCGCCACGATTCGTCGATTCTTGGGGCGGCTCGGGTGGTTCTACTCCGCAGCTTCGCTACGGGAAACCGTCTCATGCGGGGCGTTGGGATCGCCGGGCGCCGTCTCCCAGGCCAGGCCCGGAATGGCGATGATGCGCTGGCCGCGACCATCGGTGCGGCAGACGATGGCGCCCTGTTCTTCCATGTAGGCCAGCAGCCGCCGCGCGCGCCCCAGCGAGCGCGTGCCATAAGCGTGGGCGACGCCGGCATCCGAAGGGCAGGGCTTGCCGTCATGGGCGGCGCGGGCGAGCACGAGGAACACGCTCTGCATGTCCTCCGGCAGTTGGCCTGCCATGGAGATGACCTCGCCCCAGGGCGAATCTTCCTTCTCCAGCTCGCCGCTGTCGATGCCCGCATGGGCGATGGCGAGCCGGCGGCGGAAGGCACGCAGGCTCAGGGCCTCGCCCGCCACCTTGCGGATGCGGCAGCGGACCAGAAAGTCCTGATAGAGCACCGCCGCCGTGCGGAAGCCGGCTTCCGGATCGGAGAGGATTTCCTTCAACGCTTGGTCGATGGCCGCCTGCCGCTCTTCCGGGCTCATGGTGGGCGCGGCGGGGCCCGCCTGCACCGGGGCCTCGCGGGTGGCGCGGGCGAGCTGGGAGAGGATGTTCTCGGTGGGCACCGGGGCCGGCGCGCGGCGGGGAGGGGGCGGCAGGCGCTCGTCCTCGTCCGGCGCGGCGGTGAAGATGAGCTCCTGCATGTTCTCGGCCGGAGCATCCGGCAGGGGCAGGAGCTTGGGCGTCACCGAGCGGGCGCCGGTCTCGACCGAACCGATCTTCACCGGCAGCGGCCGGCGGGAGAGGGCCGGGCCGAGGGCCACGAAGTGCCCCGCCATGAGATCGCGGAACATCTCCGCCTGCCGGCGCTCCATGCCCAGCAGGTCGGCGGCGCGAGCCATGTCGATGTCGAGGAAGGTGCGGCCCATGAGGAAGTTGGAGGCTTCCGCCGCCACGTTCTTGGCGAGCTTGGCGAGGCGCTGGGTGGCGATGACCCCGGCAAGGCCGCGCTTGCGGCCCCGGCACATGAGGTTGGTCATGGCGCCGAGGGAGGCCTTTCGGGTCTCGTCCGATACCTCGCCGCCGGCGGCGGGGGCGAACAGCTGGGCCTCGTCCACCACCACCAGCATGGGATACCAGTGGTCGCGCTCGGCATCGAACAGGCCGCCGAGGAAGGCGGCGGCGGCGCGCATCTGCTGCTCGCTGTCGAGGCCCTCCATGTCCAGCACGACGGAAACGCGGTGCTGGCGCACGCGGCTGGCAATGCGGTGGAGGTCGCTTTCGTTGCGGGAAGCGTCAACGACCACATGGCCGTACTTCTCGGCCAGCGAGACGAAGTCGCCTTCCGGGTCGATCACCGCCTGCTGCACCCAGGGCGCGCTCTGTTCCAGCAGGCGGCGCAGCAGATGCGACTTGCCGGAGCCGGAATTGCCCTGCACCAGCAGGCGGGTGGCCAGAAGCTCCTCAAGGTCCATCGGAACGGGCGCGGGGGCACCCTGGCTGGAAAGACCGAGCTCGATCGAAACCTTCATCGGCTCTTGATCCCCACGCGCCTGCGCTTTGCCTTGACCATCGAATGCGAGGGACCAGTCATAGCGATTCGCCCCCGCGATTCAACTCACCCCTCCGCATGGCCGTCCGGCCTGATGCCTCAGGCCCGGTGGCGGTCGGGATGGTGGAAGAGCAGCACGACCACGACCGAGGATAGAGCCAGCGCCGCCATGAGCGCGAAGCCGTCGGTGAAGGAGCCCCGCAGCGCCAGCACCCAGCCGGTGATGGCGGGGGCGAGGAAGCCGGCAAGCGCGAAGGCGAAGTCCATGATGCCGAGCGCCGAGGCCGCCCGTTCAGGGACCACATCCACATTCACCGCATAATAAGCGGCGTTAGATCCCATGGAGGCGGCCACCGCCACCGTGATGCCGGTGATAGCCACCGCGAGATTGTCCGTGAGTGCGACCGGCACGATGGCGAGCGCCGCCACCAGTTGCGAGCCGGCGATGAGATAGGAGCGCGCCACCCGCAGGCGACCCGTGGTGCGCAGCAGATGGTCCGACCAGCGGCCCATGGACCACAGGGCGACCGCCGCTGCCAGCCAGGGCAGCACGGTGAACAGGCCGACCTGCTTCAGGTTGAGATGATAGGCCTGCTCCAGATAGCTGGGCAGCCAGGTCATGAAGAAGAACAGGAAATAGCCGAAGACGAAGAAGGCCCAGTAATTGGACACCAGCGTGGGATTGGTCAGCAGCAGCCGCGCGAGGCCGGGGCCGTGTCCCGCCGCAGGCTTGGCGGGCCCAGTCGCATCGGGCGTGCGGATGTGGGCGAGTTCCGCAGCGTTCACGAAGCGGGAGTCTTCCGGCCGGTTGCGGAAGAAGACCAGCCAGAGCGGCACCCACATGATGGAGAGCGCGAACAGGACGCCGAAGGCCGTGCGCCAGTCCAGATGGGCCAGAAGCTGCGTGACGATGGGCCCGCCGATGGCGAGGGCCACTGGCACCGCCACCAGAGCGTTGCCGAGCGCGGTGGCCCGCTCGTTGGGCGCGAGCCAGCGGCTCACCGCCCCGGTCAGCGCCGGGAAGTTCGGCCCCTCGGACACGCCGAGCAGCACGCGGGCCGCATAGAGGCTGGCAAAGCCGGTGGCCATGGCGGTGCCGCCGATGGACAGGCTCCACAGCACGGCGGAGATGGTGAGCACGAGGCGGGCGCCGTAGCGATCCACCGCGAAGCCGCCGAGCAGGGTGGTGATCGCATAGCCGACGCCGAACGCGCCGAGGATGCTGCCCGCGGCGGCAGGCGAGAGGCCGAGATCGCGCTCCATGGCAGTGATGGCATAAGCGATGGCGGCGCGGTCGATATAGTTCACCACCGTGATGGCGAAGAGCAGGAAGATCACGAACCAGCGGTATCTTGTCGGCGCCATCGAACGCTCCCCTACGCACGGCGCCACCATAGGACAGCTGGCGTGCGCGCAACAGTCGCACGTTGCGGGCGCCAGCCATGGACCAGCGGCGGACGGCATGCTTGTGTGCCGCCGCCTCATCCCCCGGAGCCCTGATCCATGGCCGTCCTCGACCTCGTGCGCTTTCCTGATCCGCGCCTGCGCCAGCCCGCTGAGCCGGTGACGGTGTTCGACGGGGCGCTGGCGGACCGGGCGCAGGATCTCCTGGACACCATGCGCGCCGCACCGGGCATCGGCATCACCGGCCCGCATGCCGGCCTCATGATCCGTCTCGTGGCGCTGGAACTGCCCGAAACGGCGCCTGCCTTTTACGTGAACCCGCGCGTGCTCAGGGCCTCGCCCGAGATGGGCCGCCACCCCGAGGGAAGCGTTTCCATGCCGGGCGTGGTGGAGGAGGTGGAGCGCCCGGCGCGCGTGCGCGTCGCCTTTCAGGGGCTCGACGGCACCGGGCACGAGGTGGAGGCGGACGGGCTGCTCTCGGTCTGCCTCCAGCATGAGATCGACCAACTGGACGGCATCTTCTGGATCCAGCGCCTCTCCCGCCTCAAGCGCGAGCGGGTGGTGAAGAAATACGAGAAGCTGCTGAAGGCGGGCTGATCGTTTCCGCCGCGTCTCGCGCCCGAGGGGGCGCGTGCCTATCTTGTGGGCGTGTCGACCCTCACGCAAAGGCGCGACGGCGCCCTTCCCGATGTGTTCCAGCGCTGGTTCGCCGCGCGTGGCTGGGCGCCCCGCCGGCACCAGCTGGACCTGCTCGCTTCGGCGCGGGCCGGCCGCTCCGTGCTGCTCATCGCCCCGACCGGCGCGGGCAAGACGCTGGCCGGCTTCCTGCCCACGCTGGTGGAACTGACGGAAGCCCGCAGCCCGGAAGCCCGCAAGGCGAAGGCCAAGGCGAAAAAGGCGGAAGGCCAGCCGGTGGGCCGGACCCCGCCGCCCCGCACCTCGCCGCTGCACACGCTCTATATCTCCCCGCTGAAGGCGCTGGCGGTGGACATCGCCCGCAATCTGGAAGCGCCCATCAGCGAGATGGGCCTGCCCATCCGCGTGGAGACCCGCACCGGCGATACGCCGTCCTCCCGCCGACAGCGCCAGCGGCGCGACCCGCCGGACATTCTCCTCACCACGCCCGAGCAGATCGCTCTGCTGCTGGCCTCCAAGGATGCGGAATTCCTGTTCTCGGGCCTGAAGCGCGTGGTGCTGGACGAACTGCACGCCCTCGTCACCTCCAAGCGCGGCGACCTTCTGGCGCTGGCCCTCGCCCGCCTGCGCACCATCGCGCCCGGCCTTCAGGCGGTGGGCCTCTCCGCCACCGTCGCCGAGCCGGACGATCTCAGGCGCTATCTGGTGCGGCAGGCGGACGGCTTGCCGAAGAAGGAGACGCTGGCCGACCTCGTTGTGGCGGCAGGCGGGGCGGCGCCGGACCTCTCCATGCTGGAGAGCAAGGCGCGCATGCCCTGGGCCAGCCACACCGCGCTCCATGCTCTGGAGGAAATCTACGCCCTCATCGGCGCCCACCGCACCAGCCTCGTCTTCGTGAACACCCGCTGGCAGGCGGAGATGCTGTTCCAGGAACTCTGGCGCATCAATGACGACAATCTGCCCATCGCCCTGCACCACGGCTCGCTGGACGTGGAGCAGCGCCGCAAGGTGGAGGCGGCCATGTCCGCCGGGCGGCTCAAGGGGGTAGTGTGCACCTCGTCCCTCGATCTCGGCATCGACTGGGGCGATGTGGATCAGGTGATCAATGTGGGCGCGCCCAAGGGCTCGTCGCGCCTCATGCAGCGCATCGGCCGCGCCAACCACCGGCTGGATGAAAGCTCCCGCGCCGTGCTCGTGCCTGCCAACCGCTTCGAGGTGCTGGAATGCCGGGCGGCGCTGGAGGCGGTGGCGGCGGGCGCGCAGGATACCCCGCCCGAGCGCGAGGGCGCGCTCGACGTGCTGGCCCAGCACGTGCTCGGCAGCGCCTGCGCCGCCCCCTTCTCGGCGGATGCGCTCTATGACGAGGTGCGCTCCGCCGCGCCCTACCGCGCCCTGTCGCGGGAGGATTTCGATGCGGTGCTCGATTTCGTCGCCACCGGCGGATATGCGCTGCGCGCCTATGAGCGG
Source organism: Azorhizobium caulinodans ORS 571 (assembly GCF_000010525.1). Taxonomy (GTDB): domain Bacteria; phylum Pseudomonadota; class Alphaproteobacteria; order Rhizobiales; family Xanthobacteraceae; genus Azorhizobium; species Azorhizobium caulinodans. The sequence continues at coordinate 130,483 of NC_009937.1, forward strand.
TTCGCCAAGATCCGCCGCACCAAGGACGGGCTCTGGCGGGTGGCCAATCCGCAGGTGGCCCAGACCTACCGCATGAATGTGGGCACCATCGTCGAGGCCACCATGCTGAAGGTGCGCCTCGTCTCCGCGCGCGGCGCGCCCAGGACCGGCCCGGCCGGGCGGCCGCGCTTCGGCGGGCGGATGCTGGGCGAGGTGGAGGAATATTTCATCGAGACGCTCGTGCCCGGCGACACCTTCGTCTTCGCGGGCGAGATCCTGCGCTATGAGACCATGGTGGAGGACGAGGTCTATGTCTCGCGCACCACCGCCACCGAGCCGCGCGTGCCCTCTTATGCGGGCGGCAAGTTCCCGCTCTCCACCTTCCTCGCCGCCGGCGTGCGGGCGCTGCTCGCCTCCCCGTCACGCTGGGCGGCGCTGCCCGCGCAGGTGCGCGAGTGGCTGGAACTGCAGAAGAAACGCTCCCGCCTGCCGGGCCGCAAGGAACTGCTGGTGGAGACCTTCGCCCGCTCCGGCCGCTATTATCTCGTCGCTTATTCCTTTGAGGGGCGCCTTGCCCACCAGACGCTTGGCATGCTGCTGACCCGCCGGCTGGAGCGGGCGCGGCTGAAGCCGCTCGGCTTCGTGGCGAACGATTATGCCCTCGCCGTCTATGCGGCGGGCGACATGGGCGCGGCGGCGAAAGACGGCCGCCTCTCGCTGGATGCCCTGTTCGACGCGGACATGCTGGGCGACGATCTGGAGGCGTGGCTGGCGGAATCGGCCTTGATGAAGCGCACCTTCCGCTATTGCGCCGTGATCGCCGGCCTCATCGAGCGGCGCTTTCCGGGCAAGGAGAAGACCGGCCGGCAGGTCACCATCTCCACCGATCTCATCTATGACGTGCTGCGTCGGCACGAGCCCGGCCACATCCTGCTGCGCGCGGCCCGCGCCGACGCCGCCACCGGTCTCCTCGACGTGCGCCGCCTCTCCGACATGCTCATGCGCATCCGCGGCCACATCGTCCACCAGCCGCTGGAGCGCGTCTCGCCGCTCTCGGTGCCCGTCCTCCTCGAAATCGGCCGCGAGAGCGTGGGCGGGCCCGAGACCCACGAGGCGCTTCTGGCGGAAGCCGAGGAGGAACTGGTGCGCGAGGCGATGGGGTGACGAGCGCAGCAGTTTTTGGAATATAATTTCTGGTGCTATCGGGGGAGAGCAACGTGATACCGGCATTCGGTCCATCTGGCGTGATACCGCCATTCACGGGGCAAAGTGCAGCCAGTCGAGCACTTGTGTCACCATACGCTGCAAGCGCGACCGAGATCGTTCTCCGCTTTGCCCAATCGCCAGAGCGCACCGAAATAGTAAGAGGCTTGTTGGCCTACAGGGCAGCACTGGCTGACATCGGCATCGTGGATGGCTTCCAGTGGATCGACGGAAGTTTCGTCGAAGATTGCGAAACGATACGAGGGCGTCCACCTAACGATGTAGATGTGGTAACATTCGCCCATCGCCCACACATAGCGTCGTCGGGTGAAGCGTGGGCACAACTCGCCCAGACGAATGAGCCGCTGTTCGTGCCGAAAGCAACCAAGGCTAGCTTCCAATGTGACGCATATTTCATCGACCTGCAAAAGCCCCCGCACCTGCTGGTCCAGGACACCGCATACTTTAACGGCCTATTTTCCCATCAACGAGATACTGCCCAATGGAAGGGCATGGTTTTGATCCCACTTCGCTCAGACGATGCTGCAGCCAGGGCAATGATATGAGTGACGCACTATGCTGAAGCGCCTCGAACGTGATGCAACCAAAGCGGATCTTGCCGCTGTCGAAGCGCTACTGAACGCCCGTAGCGCCGAGGACGATCCCATTGGTCACCTTCAGTTTTCTCGCAGGCGCGATGATCTCAATCAGCGCCTCCAGCAAATTGAGGGCCGGCCGTCTACCAACGCCGAAGTCGGCCTTTTCTTTGGTGGACGCCCTGTTCTGGGTTCCTACGGGATACAAGCGGATTTCGGAGCTAACGCGATCGCGGAATTTCAGAAGCTGGTGTCGAGTGCCCATGCCGTAGTTGAACGCCCGCTCGGCACGCGCGGTCCGGTGCCTCAGCGCGACCGAACACAGCTCATGTTGACGGATGTCGCCCGTGGCTCATTCGGCTTTATACTTCAGCAAGCCGAAGATCCTCAGCTCGTGGATAGCGCGATGAAGAATGTCCTGGAGCGGACAACAGATCTCATTTTTAGGGTAGCCTCACCCGATCAAGAATCGTTTGATAACATCGCTGAGGATGTAGATAATCGCTTATTTAACGCGCTTCGGTCATTTTTCAAAGTGTTGGGTGACGCTGGAGCAACCCTACGCATTGTAGAAGATCGACGAGAATTCACGCTTCACCGCGACGAAGTCGAACTCGCGCGTGAACGCACGGAGACTAGTACGCTTCATGAAACCGAAGAGACGGCTGAGGGCCTGTTCTACTTTTTGCCAGACGGGCGTCGGTTTGAACTCGATCAGGGCTCGGATGCCGGGGTGCTAAAGGGCACAGTTTCTCCGGCGTGCATGGACTGGTTGACCAGCAGCGGAACACAGATCCGTCCGGGCATTCTAGGCACCTTCCGCAGGGTCCAAATGCGGGTAAGAGAGATCAGAGGCCGCGGCCATCGGTCTCACAAGAGCTACACTCTACTGACAGTGATAGATTGATTGCTTGGCATAAGTAGCGCCCCAAGCCTCTTGCAACCCGGCGCCTTCTCCCGCAGCCTTGTGCATTGCACAGGCGGGGAGGACGCAATGGCAAATCTGTTCAGGGGACTGGCGCCAGAGCAGTTGTGGCAGGCGATCAATCCGTGGCGCTTCTTCGAGAACGCCAGCTTCACCGGCATCAGCGTCAATCTCGGCCAGTCGGGCAATCCGCAGGCCGAGGAGGCCATCCTCGACGAGGTCGGCAGCTACGGCCGGCAGATCGGGCGCATCGGCGATGCGCTCGACGTCATCATGGCGCACATGGACAAGACCGGCTTGTCGCCCGAGGAACAGGACAAGCTCACCGCCCTGCGCTTCCAGCTTGAAGCCGTGCGCAAGGTGAAGGCGCGTAACGGGAGCTGAGCAGGGGGAGGGGGCTCGCGCGGTTGCAACCGGCTCCCCCTACCCGTTCCTCACCCGGGGTATCTTTCCGCAAAGCCGTGGTGAGCCGCGGCGGCGACACAGCGTGCCAACTTGCCCGGATCGGCCGTGGCCACCCCGATTTCGCCGCCGCCGTGGCCGCCGCTGAAGAACTTGAGGGTAAAGCCGTTGCGCGCGAAGCACTCGCGGATGAAATCGTGCGACCAGCCGGATTCGAACCAGCCGAACTTCCGGGCCACGTAGATGGATTCCTGATCCATGCGGATACCCCAGTTCTTCCAACCGGCCTGAACCGGCTCGCCGGTGAATGCGATCACGCCGTCGGCCACGATCTTGCCCTTCAGTGTCTCGATCAGGACCCAGGGGCGCAGGCAATGGTGAAGGGACTGGAAGAAGAAGGCCGCGGAGTAATGATTGTCCGGCACGCTGGACAGATCATCGAAATTCAGGGTGCTGCGCCGGATGTCATAGCCGCGCGCAGCGGCCCGGACCTTGCTCAGCAGGCTGAGCTGGGGGTCGATATCGACCGCATGCACATGGGCGCCGCAGAAAGCGAAAATCTCGGAGCTCACGCCGTGCCCGGCACCCATGTCCAGAATGTTCGGCCGGACATCGAGGCTCGAAAGCGTGAACATCGTCGTCAGCGCCCGCACGTGCTCGGCAATGAACGGCGCATGGGCCAGGCCCAGCGGGTTGCTGGCGTTCACCAGCGAGGGCACATCCACGGGATGCAGCTCGCCATCCCACTGGTTCAGCTCGCGACCGGAAATTTCCTTGTACAGCGCCAACTGCTGCTGGAAATATTCCTCCGAGAACGGATCGATCTCCTGATTTACTTCCGTCTCGAACGAGAGGGACAGCGGATAATAGGCCGCCGCCAGTTCGGGATGGGCGAGATTTCCAGCATAATTGCCGTCAACCATCTGCACGAACTGTTCAATCTCGGCCGTCTTTATCGTCGCCATGTTCAGCCCGCGCCGCCGTCATCTGGAGTTAGCCATTTCGTGTGCCCCGCGTTTCGAGGCGCCCGAACATCCGTTCAAGGTCCCCTGCGCATTGCCCCACTCAACCTTATGCGTCGCATCTGGCGCCCGTGAGATCAACCCCAAGGAGACCTTGTTGAACCTTCGCCGCGTCGGGCGGCGGCTGACGGATCGATAGGCGCCTGGCCTGTGGAAAAGCCGGTTCGCTTTCCGTTCGATCGTCCGGCCGGCGGTGTCCGCGAGCCGGCGTGAGACTGGGGTGCGCGGTGCGTGCGTTACGGCGGGCGAAGGCGCAAGCCGGGCCCAATCGGCACTCGCCGAATGTGCGCCGCCGTCCCATATTGACGGCATCTTCCCATTCCTCCCGGAATTTCCCATGCCCCTGCTGTTTGAACCGCTGACCCTGCGCGGCCTCGCGCTCGACAATCGCATCGTCATCGCCCCCATGTGCCAGTATTCGGCGAAGGAAGGGGCGGCGACCGACTGGCACCTCATCCATCTCGGCACGCTCGCCATGTCAGGGGCGGGGTTGCTCATCATCGAGGCGACGGGCGTCACGCCCGAGGGGCGCATCTCGCCCTTCGATCTCGGCCTCTATTCCGATGAGACGGAGGCGGCCTTGGCCGGCGTCATCGCGCGGGTGAAGGCGCAGATCCCGGCGGAGGGCATGCCGAGGTTTGCCATCCAGCTCGGCCATGCGGGGCGCAAGGCCTCCAGTGCGCAGCCGTGGAAGGGTGGCGGGCAGGTGCCCGAGGCCGAAGGCGGCTGGCAGACGGTGGCGCCCTCCGCGCTCCCCTTCCGCAATGCCGACGCCCCGCCCGCGGCTCTGGACGACGCGGGCCTCGACCGCCTGCGCACGGCCTTTGCGGAGGCTGCCCGGCGCGCCGCGCGCATCGGCTTCGAGGCGGTGGAGATCCATGCCGCCCACGGCTATCTGCTGCATCAGTTCCTCTCGCCCCTCTCCAATGCCCGCACGGACGCCTATGGCGGATCGCTGGAAAACCGCATGCGCTTCCCGCTGGAGGTGTTCGAGGCGGTGCGCGCCGCTTTGCCGGACAGCGTGCCGGTGATCGTGCGCGTCTCGGGCACTGACTGGGTGGACGGCGGCTGGGACATCGAGGGCACGATCGCGTTCGCGCAGGCTCTGAAGGCGCGGGGCGCGGATGCGATCCACGTCTCTTCCGGCGGCCTCTCGCCCTTGCAGCAGATCCCCGTGGAGCCGGGCTATCAGGTGCCGCTCGCCAAGGCCGTGAAGGAGGCGACCGGCCTGCCGACCATCGCCGTCGGCCTCATCACCGAGCCGAAGCAGGCGGAGGCCGTCCTCGCGGCCGGCGAGGCGGATGCCATCGGCATCGCGCGCGGGGCGCTCTATGACCCGCGCTGGGGCTGGCACGCGGCGGCGGAACTCGGTGCCAGCGTCACCGCCCCGCCGCAATACCTGCGCTGCCAGCCCTCCGGCCTGCGCCATCTCTTCCGCTGAGGGGGCCGGGCGCCGCCCGCCGTCGGTCTGGGCATCGCCTTCCCCATTCGTCATGGCCGGGCTTGTCCTGGGCATCCACGCCGGGTCGTTGGCGCGACCTTTGAGGACTTTCCTGGCCCTGGCCCGTAGATGGCCTGAGCAAGTGCGGCCGTGACGGAAAGGGGAGGGGTGGCGAGCGCCGCGCCGAAGCCGTGCGAGACGCGCTGCGAAGGCCGGCCGCCGCTCCGCTCGGCCGGTTGCCGTTCCGCGCCGCCACACCCGGACACCGGGAACATCCCGCGAACATCGGTCTTGCCGAGGGGCGGCGGATGGGCGAATAAGGGCCATGCTCGCCCGCGTCGATTCCGCCTCTCAACCGCTGACAGCCCTTCACGGCTGCGCGGTCTGGCTCGATCCCAGGGGCGCCCTCGTGTGGCCGGACGAGCGGCTGCTGGTGGTGGCGGATCTCCATCTGGAGAAAGGCTCCGCCTTCGCCCGCCGCGGCCAGATGCTGCCGCCCTATGACACGGTCGAGACCCTCGCCCGGCTGGAGGCGCTCGTCCACGCGCACCAGCCGCGCACGATCGTCTCGCTGGGCGACAGCTTCCATGACCGCTGGGGCGCCGAGCGGCTCGACGACGAGGCGCGCCATCGCCTTGCGGCCCTTCAGGCCGGCCGCAGCTTCATCTGGGTGGCCGGCAACCACGATCCCGAGCCGCAGGCGGGGCTCGAGGGCGAATGGGTGCGCGAACTTTCCCTCGGCTCGCTGGTCTTCCGCCACGAGCCGTCAGAGCACCACACGCCCGGCGAGGTGGCGGGCCATCTCCATCCCGTGGCGCGTCTATCAGTCCGCGGGCGGTCCATCCGCCGGCGCTGCTTTGCCACCGACGGACGACGCGTCGTGCTGCCGGCGCTGGGCGCCTATGCGGGCGGGCTCAATGTGCGCCACGGCGCGCTGGCCGGTCTGTTCGCCGGCCCGTTCGAGGCGCACATGCTGGGCGAGGGGCGCACCTATCGGATCGCCTCCACCGCCTGCCTGATGGACTGACCGGGTCAGGCCTCCTCGTCGTCCTCGGCGCCCTCCGGCTCGTCGTCGGCGCCATGGTCGGCCCCGAGGCGGGCGGCAAGATTCTTCTCCACCTTCCGCAACAGCTTGCGCAGGCGCTTGCGCTCCTTGTTATCGAGCCCGTCGACGATCTCGGTCTCGAGCGCTTCCCAGATGCCGTCGACCGCGAGGCCGCGCTCGCGTCCGGTGCTGGTAAGGAAGACGCGCACGAGGCGGCCGTCGCCATCGGTGGCGCGGCGCTCCACAAGGCCCTGTGTGGTCAGGCGGGCAATGGTCTTGGAGGCGGTGGGCGGGCGCACGCGCAAGGCGGTGGCCAGTTCGCCCATGGTGCGGCCGTCCTGCTCCACCAGCATCTTCAGCACCGATTCCTGGCCCGGAAACAGGCCAAGGTCGGCCAGCAGGCGCGCGGAGAGCGCACGCTGGAGCCGGGCCGTGTGGTTGAGCCGGTAGCCGATGGACTTCGCAATCGGATCCTTCATCCCGCCCCCTCGTGCCGGCACACCGGCGATGTCAGCCTGCTGCGGATCCGGGCGGGGCCGCGAGGGTCCTGCCCGGCGCTCAGCGCCCCCACGGAAAACCACCGCCTCCCAGGGCATCTGCCTGTCCCCCTGCAAAGGGGCTGGGCGGCCCCGGTGGACGGAACCCGGCCAGAATCGGCGCGGCGCCTTCTTATCCTCACGCCGGCTTACAATTTTACAACAGAGGGGCCGTTCGGCTGCGTTCGGCGCGAAAAAGGCAAAGTGACGCGGGCCGGGTGGCCCGCGCCGACGTCAGAAGGTGAAGCCGACGGTGCCGCGCACCGCATTGCTCTGGCTGGACGAGGCGAAGGCGCCGTCATAGCTGACCCCCACCGTGAAACCCTTGCCCAGCGCAAGGTCGAGCCCGGCGCCGAGCACCGCGCTGTCCTCGGCAATGGGCAGGCCCTGCACGGTGAAGCCGGTGCCCGTGTTGAGATAGGTGACCGCGAGAGCCGGCGTGACATCGCCATAGGCATGGCGCCAGCCCACCGAAGCGTGCGGCACGATGTTGTAACCGGCGAAGGAGACGGCGCCCGCCGCCCGCAGGCCGAGCGTCGTGTACCAGGTGTCGAAGCTCAGGCCCGAGGAGGAGAGGCCGGTCACCGGCGCGCCCGTCTCCGCGAAGCTGCCCATGTTCACCCCGCTCCAGGCAAGCTGGGCGAAGGGCTCGAAAGCCACCGGGCCGACAGGCAGGGCATAGCCCGCCTCCCCGAAGAAGCCGCCGGACCAGCCGTCATAGGACGCGGTGGGCCGTTCCGTGAGCGATCCGACCACCACCACGCGGTTGCTGTCCACGTTGGAGTAGGCGAGCGTCGCGCCGGCCCGCAGCTTGAGCGCGCCGAAGGCGGTGCCGGCATAGAAGGCGAACTGGGCGGTGTCGCTGTTCACCTGCGAGCCGAGATTGGCGACGGAGGAATTGGACCAGCCATAGCCGGCGGCGAAGCCCAGGGTCCAGTTGTTGACGCTCGTGTCGAGGCCGGCGAGCACGCCGCCCACGGTGCTGTCCAGCGTCGAGGCATTGCCGTTGCCGCTCAGGTGGTTCCACTGGCCATAGCCCTGCACCCAGCCGGTCCAGGCCTGCGGCGCCGGTGCGGGCGCAGCGGCGCTGGAGAAGGGGCCGGCTTTTACGGCGCGCTCATTGGCATAAGCGGTAGGCCCGCCGGCGCCCAGACCGGCGGCGGCACCCGTCGCACCTGCGTAGTTCGACTGCCGCAGGCGGGCGTCGATCACATCGCCGACCATCTGGTTCTGGTTGAAGGCGGTGGTGCCGAAGGAGGCCTGCGCCTCGCCCGAGAGCAGTTGGAACGCGGACTGGGAGGCGGTGATGCTACCGGTGGCTACCGCATTGTAGAGCGCCGTGTTCGGCCCGCCCGCTTCCACCGCGGCGGCGGCCTGGCGGCCGTTGCGCGTGGTGGCGACGCTGGCGAAGGTCGTGTCGTTGCGGTTCAGCGCCAGATAGACGGTGTTGGCGTCATAGCTGAGGGAGGGCGTGAGGAAGGCGAAGTTTGAGGAGACCGGACCGAAGGTGCCGGAGATGCCGCCGGCGGAGGTCAGGATCGTATAGGTCTGGCGGAAATTGTAGAGGCCGGCGATGGCCTGCACGCTCACGCTGGCGCCGGTGGAGAGGGTGGTGGCCCCCGAGACGGCGATGCGGTCGCTGGCGCCGGAATTGGTCACCGTAACGGCATAGGTGGAGCCGCTGTTGAAGCGCGCCGCGCCATTCACCGAGAGCGTGCCGAGGCCGCTGGCCGTGAGGCCGGGCGAGATGGTGGCGCCGGAATTGGCGACGAGGCTGCCGATGGTGCCGGTGCCCGCCAGCACCGCATTGCTGCCGCCCACCGTGACCACGGAGGCCGCGAGCGAGGCGTTGTTGAGGGTCAGGCTGGCGCCGGTGACATTGGTGGCGCCGGAGAAGCTGCTGGAGCCGGTGACGGTCCAGCCGGAGCCAATGGCGAGATCGAGGATCTCGAAGCCCTGATAGGTGGCGCTGTCGCCGAGGAGCGACAGGTTGAAGGTGCCGGCCACCTCGCCGAGCCGAAGCGTGTCCGTGCCGCCTTCGCCCTTCACCGCGCCGTTCACGCTTGAGCCGGCCTCATAGACAAAGAGGTCGTTGCCATTGCCCATGGCCACCGCATAGGTGGTGCCGGAGATGGTGCCATAATTGGTGATGGTGGTGGCAAAGCCGGCATTGTTGACCACCTGGATGCCGTAGCCGTTGAGGCCCTGGATGGTGCCGTAATTGGTCACGGTCAGCGCGCCGTAGATGCTGCCGCTGTTGCTGTCGTCGGCGAGGATGCCGTTGTTGGCGCCGGAGATGAGCGCGGTGCGCACCGTGGCCGAGCCGTTGGTGATGGAGCCGCCGCCGATGGCGATGCCCTCGCTGGTGGAGGGCTTGGTCTCGCCCGGCTTGGTGCCCTTGGAGCCCAGCGCCTGGATGGTGCCGTAATTGACGATGGTGCCGATGTGGTCGATGTCCACGCCGTCGCCATCGCCGAAGCTCGCGGCGGGATCGAAGCTGCCGGTGATGATGCCGTAGTTCAGCACAGAGCCGGTGCCGTTGGAATTCACGCCCGAGCCGTTGCGGCCCGTGATGGTGCCGCCGGCATCGTTGATGACGTCGATATTGTCGGTGAGGCCCGAGGCCTTGATGCCGTGATAGGCGCCCGAGATCACGCCGCCAGCGTAATTGTGCACGGCGCCCGAGGCGCCGTCGAACTTGACAGCCGAATAGTTCTGCGCGTCCGCGGACGTGGTCGTGTAGTTCGAGGTGATGGTGCCGTAGTTGCTCACCACCGTGTTCATGCCGGCTTTGACGCCGTCATTGTCCGAGGCGGTGATCAGGCCGGTGGACTGGTTGGTGATGGTGATCTTCAGACTGGTGGAGGTCAGGTCACCCAGATCGATGCCCTGGCCGCCCGCCGTCGAGCGGATGGTGCCGGCATTGTTGATGGCGATCACCGCCGCCGAGGTGCTGCCGGCATTGCCCGCGATCTTGATGGCATCGTCCGTGCCGGAAATCAGCCCGCCGATCCCGTTGGTGAGGGAGAGGGACACCAGCGTGTCGACGTTCGAGGCGGTGTCGAACTTGATCGCCCGCTTGCCCGCCGAGGTCGTGGAGATGGTGCCGGAATTGCTCAGGCTGATGGTGCCGCCGCCGAGGCGCACGGCGTCCGAACCGCTGGACTGGATGGAGCCGGAATTGGTGATCGTCACGATGGCGTTCGTGGCCGTGGCCTTGTCGAAATCCAGCGCCTGGCCCGTCGACGAGACGATGGTGCCGGAATTGCTGAGCAGGAGCGTCCCGCCCGCCAGCGTGCCGTTGATGCGGAAGCCGTCGTCCGTCGCCGTGATGGCGCCGCCGTTGTTCACCGTGAGCAGGCCGGTGACGGTGGACGTGGTGTCGACGGCGCGGTTGCCGGACGAGATGGTGCCGGCATTGTTGAGCACGACCCCGGTGCCGGTGGCGATGCCGAGCGTCACGCTGCTGGCGGTGGTGGAAAGCGTGCCGCCGACCGACACGGCGCCGGTCTGCGTACCCGTCAGCGTTTGCACCGTCGTGTTGGTGCTGCCCGTCGGCACGGTGAAGCTGGCAGCAAGAACGGGCGCCGGCGCAAAGGCCAGGGCGCAGGCAATAGCCGTCCGCGAGACGGACGAGGAAAGGCAGCGCATGGAATGTAACCCCCGCAGATCACGCTGCCCCTACGGGCGTTCCATGACGGACAGGTGACAATCAGCGCGCCTGCCATTTTCAATGACGCCGCCTCTCCTGACGGGGGGGAGGCGTGCCGTTCCGGTCACACGTGGTCGGGCGGCTTCGGCAATCCGGGGTTGCGCTTCGGGCGGTTCCGGAGGTCGCGTCGTCGATGCCGGACGCGCAAATCGGCCGGCGGCCAAACCTGTGTATGATATCGGCGGGCGCGAGCTGCGGGTAAGGTGGCGCGATGCGGGTGCGCGGAGACGGACCCGAGGTCCTGCATGTGTCGAGGTGTCCCCCGAAGTGTCCCCAGTGCCGACCATCGCGATCATCGACGATGACGAAGCCGTCCGCCGGGCGACCGAAAGTCTCATCCGCTCCCTCGGGTTTGGCACACGCTCCTTCGCGTCCGCAGAGGACTTCCTGAAGTCTGCCGAGCGCGATCAGGCCGACTGCGTCATCACCGACATTCACATGGCGGGCATGAGCGGCGTGGACCTCCAGAGCCGGCTGCGGGCCGAGGGCGACATGGTGCCCCTCATCTTCATCACCGGATATCCCGAGGAGAAGGTGCGCCGGCAGGTGGACGCGGCCGGTGCCTTCGGTTTTCTGGCCAAGCCCTTCGAAGGCAACGCCATGATCGACTGCATCGATCGCGCGCTCGAAGCACGCGCGGCCCGGCGTCCGGTCTGAACCGGGCGCCTCCCGGCTAACCCCCAGGCGCCGGCAGCCGGAACGGGAAGACGCTGCCCGCCCCGAGCGTGGAGTGCGCCTCCGTCCTCCAGTAATGTCGCGGCTTCGAGACGACGCGTGCCGGCCTCGATGCTCTCCCGCGTCCCTTCGGGCGTGAGGATGAGACCGTCGAAGGACGCGGCATCCGTGCCGCGCGGGTGCACGGGCTTGTCGTTATCGAAGTCGCGCGCGCTGTCCACGGTGAGGTCCTTCAACAGCTCTCTGCCATCTCGGATCGCGCTCTAGTGCAAGCCGGCCTTCGCCGTATCCGGACTTCATGCCGCAGGATCAGCGGGCAGTATTGAACGTCCTGCTCATCGACGGAAGGAACGCTTGAATTCTCAAGCGTCAGTGGTGCGTTCCATTCCATCAGGAACAGGGCCGGGCGCCGACGCGCCGGGCCGGTTGGATGCCAGCGGTCAGGGTGAGGCTGCGGCATTCGAATTCCCGATCGCTGCATCCGGATGATCGTCGGGAAACCGGATGCGGATCACTTGCACAATCCGGGCTCGGCTGAAAAAGACGTGCAGAATCAAAGAGATTTCATTTTCACAGAAGCTGGCACGGCCCTTGCCAATCTGTTTTGCGAGGCCAGCCTCCGCCGATCTCCGGCGCGCTGCCCCTCGAGACAGAATAGAGTATGGCGGACACGAAAATGGCTTCTCAGCTCAAGCACGTCGAAAGCACCAAGGCTCCCCTGCACGCGCTCGCGTCTTCCGGTCTGGCGCTGCTGCACGAACCCAACCAGAACAAGGGCACGGCCTTCTCCCGCGACGAGCGCCAGGCGCTGGGCCTCGAAGGCCTGCTGCCGCACGCGGTGGAATCCCTCGACCGGCAGGTGGAGCGCGTTCTGTCCCATCTCGATACCAAGATGGATGATCTGGAGCGCTATATCTATCTGATCGGCCTCGAAGACCGGAACGAGACCGTCTTCTACAAGACGATCATGTCCGACCCCAAGCGCTTCATCCCGATCCTCTATGACCCCACCGTCGCCGATGCCTGCCTGACCTTCGGCAATCTCTATCGCCGCGCCCGGGGCATGTACATCACCCGCCACATGAAGGGTCGCATTGCTGAGGTGCTGCGCAACTGGCCGCGCAAGGACGTGCGCTTCATCTGCGTCTCCACCGGCGGCCGCATCCTCGGCCTTGGCGATATCGGCGCCAATGGCATGGGCATCCCGATCGGCAAGCTCCAGCTCTATACGGCCTGCGCCGCAGTGCCGCCGGATTGCCTGCTGCCCGTTCTGTTCGACATCGGCACCACCAACGAGAGCCTCAGGGCCGATCCCTTCTATCTCGGCACCCGCGAGCCCCCGCTGGCCGAGGCGGAGCTCGATGAACTGACCGAGGAATTCATCACCGCGGTACAGGAGGTGTTCCCCGACTGCTGCGTGCATTTCGAGGACTGGAAGGGCACCGACGCCATCCGCATGCTCGACCGCTACCGCGACCGCATCCTGACCTACAATGACGACATCCAGGGCACGGCCAGCGTGGCGCTGGCGGGCATCGCCGCGGCGATGAACATCACCGGCGGCAAGCTCTCCGAGCAGCGGGTGCTGTTCCTCGGCGCCGGCTCCGCGGGCATCGGCATTTCCAAGCTCATCGCCGCCGAAATGCAGACCAAGGGTCTCACCGCCGAGGAGGCGCGCGCCCGCATCGCCCTCTTCGACGTCAACGGCCTCGTGGAAGCCTCGCGCACCGACCTCACCGAGGCGCAGAAGCTCTATGCCCACAAGGGTCCGCCGACCAAGGACTTCGTGAAGTTCATCAAGGAATTCAAGCCAACCGTCCTGATCGGCGTGAGCACCAAGGCGGGGGCCTTCAACCAGCAGGTGGTGGAAGCCATGAGCCAGTTGAACGAGCGCCCGGTGATCTTCGCGCTGTCCAACCCCACCACGAAGGCCGAGTGCACGGCGGAGCAGGCCTATACCTGGTCCAAGGGCAAGGCGCTCTTCGCGGCCGGCGTACAGTTCGACGACGTGGAGTTCGAGGGCAAGATCTACCGTCCGGGCCAGGCCAACAACTTCTACATCTACCCGGCGATCGGCCTTGCCACCTATGTGGCGCGTCCCAAGCGCCTGACGGATGAGTGCTTCATCGTGGCGGCGCATGCCACCGCCGATCAGGTCGGCCCCGCGCTCTGCGCCAAGGGGATGCTGTATCCGAGCCAGGATCAGATCCTTGAGACGGAAGTCACCACCGCGACCCGCATCGTCGAATACATGTTCGATGCCGGCCTCGCGCAGGTGGAGCGTCCCCGCGACATCCGCGCCTGGATCGAGGGGCAGCTCTACAAGCCCCACTATTGAGCACTTTCCCATCCTGATCCGGAACCTGCGGGTTCCCGAGTTCCTGGGTACCGGGCCGGCGGATGCCGGCCCGGTCGACCATGTCGCTTGGAGACGTGTCATGTCCTCCGTTATCGCAACCATCCAGAAGTATCCGGAGATCGCGATCTATCTCACGATCGCCATCGGCTTCTGGGTCGGGAATCTGAAGATCGGCAATTTCAGCCTCGGAACCGTCACCAGCACCCTGCTGGCGGGCCTGCTGATCGGTCAGGCCAACATCTCGCTGCCGCCGGTGCTTCAGTCCACCTTCTTCGCCATGTTCCTGTTCGCCGTCGGCTATGCGGTGGGCCCGCAGTTCGTCCGCGCGCTCCGCAGCGATGGCCTGCCGCAAGTTGTGTTCGCGGTTCTCGTGTGCATCTCCGGTCTTGTGACGGCGGTCATTCTTGGCAAGCTCCTGGGCTACAATGCCGCGCTCACCGCCGGCCTCCTGTCGGGCGGCTACACCAATTCCACCGTCCTCGGCGTCGCGACCGACCTCATCTCCCAGTCAGGTCTCGACCCGCAGCAACTGAAGATGGCGCTGTCGCTCATGCCGGTCGCCTATGCGGTGACCTATCCCTTCGGCACGGCGGGGTCCGCCTGGATCCTCGCCACCCTTGCCCCGAAGATGCTGAAGTTCGATCTGGCGGCGGAATGCGAGGCCTATGAGAAGGCCCATGGCACCGGCGTCGGCAACGGCACCACTGCCTATCGCGAATTCTCCGCCCGCGCCTTCCGGGTCAACAATCCGGAACTGATCGGCAAGAGCGTGCGGGAGATCGAGCGGCTGTTCAACCACGAGATCTTCGTGCGCCGGGTGCGCAACGGCAATCGCATCGTGGATTGCGACGATTGCACGGTCATCCACGAGAATGACGTGGTGGCCTTCTCCGGCAGCCTGAGCGCGCTCATCGCCTATCAGGACCGCTTCGGCGTCGAGGTGAAGGACGTGCCCCTGCTGGACTTCTCCACCGAGCTGCTGGACCTCGTGGTGACCAACCGCGCCTATGCCAACAAGACCCTCGGCGAGATCCTGCGTACGCTGTTCGGCAAGCCCGGCCGCGGCGTGTTCCTCACCAAGTTCGTGCGGTCGGATCTGGCGATGCCGCTCAACAGCGAGATCACCATCCAGCGGGGCGACGTGCTTACCATCCTTGGTGCCAAGGAGGACGTGGCCAAGATCGCGAAGGAGCTCGGCTATGCCGACCGTCCGCTCGAGAATTCGGATATGGCCTTCATGGGCTTCGGCATCGTGGTGGGCAGCCTGCTCGGGGCTATCACCGTGCATGT
Organism: Azorhizobium caulinodans ORS 571; assembly: GCF_000010525.1. Taxonomy (GTDB): domain Bacteria; phylum Pseudomonadota; class Alphaproteobacteria; order Rhizobiales; family Xanthobacteraceae; genus Azorhizobium; species Azorhizobium caulinodans. The sequence goes on from NC_009937.1 coordinate 145,668, forward strand.
GGCGGGCATTCCGCTCAGCTTCGGCACGTCGGTGGGCGCCATCGTCGCCGGCATCTTTTGCGGCTATCTGCGCTCAACCAAGCGCACCTTCGGCCGTATCCCCGGCCCGGCGCTCTGGGTGTTCAACAATGTGGGCCTCAACGGCTTCATCGCGGTGATCGGCCTCAATGCCGCGCCCGGCTTTGTCTCGGGTCTCCAGACTTACGGTGTGACGCTGTTCCTCGCCGGAACGGTGGTGACCATGGTGCCCCTCTTCGTCGGGCTCTTCCTTGGCCACTACGTGTTCAAGTTCAACCCGGCGATCATGCTCGGCGCCTGCGCCGGCGCCCGTTCCACCACGGCGGCGCTGGGTGCTCTCCAGGATGCCGGGCGCAGCAAGGTGCCGGCGCTCGGCTACACCATCGGCTATGCGGTCTCCCGCCTCGTCATGGCCGTGCTGACCATCGTCGTCGTCAACGTCTTCTGAGCCAGTCCGGGCGCCGCTGTCCGCCCTTGCGGGAGGTGGCGGCGTCCGGGCGGCCGGGACCGACGGTCCGGCACGGGCCTTTCCGGGATGGGGCGCGACACGGCTTCTTCCAGCCGCCGCGCCACCTCCACCGCCACACGGCGGATCGTGCGAGGATCGCGCGGGTGCGATGCGTCCGCGCCATGGCGTGCCGGCCATGACCTCCGATCCGCTTCAAGGGCTGCGCCTCTCCCGGGCGCAGCCCTTTTGTTTCGGCAAGGTTCGGCGGACGGGTGGGGTCGCATGGAACATCCGGCGCGTCTTCCCGGCTCCGCCTTTTACGCGCCAACATGTCTGGCTCAAACGAAAAGCGGCGCCTCCGGGGCGCCGCTTGCTTTGGTGAAGAAGACCGCCGGAGCGGACCGCATGCTCAGGGCACGGGTGACGGCTCGCCGATCCGGTATTCGGCCGGGAACGTATGGAGCGAGCTCTCCACCACCGTCACGGCCCCGTCGATCAGCCCGCAGCGGCCGCTGCCCGGAAGGATCTGGCAGAGGTTGTAGAGGGCGGCGAGATCCGCCGGCACGGCACGCCCGCTGTCCACCCGGTCCAGCAGCCGCGCCATCTGGAACGTCCCCGCCTTGCAGGGTGGGCACTGTCCGCACGAGCCCTTGGCGAAGAAGTCGATATATTCCGCCACCTTGCGCACGATGCTGGTGCCTTCCGAAATGACGATCATCGCCCCGGTGCCGAGACGGGAGCGGCGCGCCCGCACGGAATCGAAGTCGAGGGCGACGTCCAGGTCGCGGGCGGTGAGCAGCGTGTTGGAGGGGCCGCCGGTGAACACCGCCTTGAAGGCCTTGCCCTCCAGCATGCCGCCCCCGTGGACGAAGATCAGGTCCTGGAGCGGCGTGCCCATGGGCAGCTCGTAGAGCCCCGGGCGAAGCACGTCGCCCGAGAGGGAATAGAGCTTCGTGCCCACCGCCTCCCCGAGGCCGAGCCGCCGATACCACGCTGCACCGTGGCGCAGGATGTGGGGTACGTTGGCGAGCGTCTCGGTGTTGTTGATGAGCGTCGGGGTGCCGCGATAGCCGCTTTCCGCCGGAAAGGGCGGCTTGCGGCGCGGAAAGGGAAAGCCGCCTTCGAGGCTCGAGATGACCGCCGTCTCCTCGCCGCCGATATAGCGGCCCGATGTGGGGAAGACGGTGAGTTCGAGGGTCGCTCCGATCCGCCGCTCCACCGCGCGCAGGCGATCGGTATCCGCCCATTGCGCGACGGCGCGGCGCATCTCCGCCAACGCCTCGATCTGCTGGGGGTTGATATAGAGGAAGACGCGCCGGGCGCCGATGGCCAGTGCCGCGATCAGCGCGCCCTCGATCACCTGATGGGGCGTCCAGCGCAGCAGATGGCGATCCTTGAAGGTGCCGGGCTCGTCCTCATTGCCGTTGCAGACCACGGTCCGGTCGGTGTTCTGCGCCGCCGCGGCGGCGGCCCACTTGCGGTGGGTGGGAAAGCCGGCGCCGCCCATGCCGCGCAGGCCTGCGGCCTCCAGCGCCGGGATGATGGCGCCGGGATCGGCAAGGGCGGCGTCGAGGCCCAGCCCGCCGCCGGCGGCGAACCATCCGTCGAGGTCCGCCCCGAGCTGGATGGCGGGATTCAGCAGGATCTGATTGAGCGAGGTCATGGGTTCCCCCTGTCTGTGGTGCCCCGGCGCAGAGCGAAATTGCCGTAGGTGGGATAGAGCTGCGGGGCGCGCAGATCCGCCGGCAGCCCCGCCCGCGCCAGTTCCCGCCGCCAGCGGTGGACATGGGAGAGGCCGCCGCGCCCCGGCGCGTGGGGCGGCCTCGCTTCGGCGGCGCGCGCGCCGGCCCGCCGGCCGAAGCTGATGATGTCGAGCAGGGCGTTGCCCATCAGACGGTTGCGGCCGTGGATGCCGCCGGTGACTTCGCCGGCGCAGAACAGGCCGGGCACGGCGGTTGCCCCGTCGCCGTCGATCTCGATGCCGCCATTCTGATAGTGGAGCGTCGGATAGATGAGGAAAGGCTCGGTCCTCGGGTCGAGACCGCACTTTGCGGCCAGATGCCCGAGCGAAACGAGATCGCGCTCCAGCAGGTCCGGCCGCGCGGCGAGCGCACCGCGCACGTCGAGGAAGACGCCCGTCTCCCCGTCCCGCATGATGCCGCGCTGCTCCGCGCATTCGCGCAGGATCGCGGCGGCCACCACGTCGCGGGGCTGGAGCTCGTCCACGAAGCGCTCTCCGAGGCCGTTGAGCAACACGGCGCCGGCCGAGCGTGCGGCCTCCGAGATCAGGCCGCCCGCCAGATGGCGCGGCCAGGCGACGCCGGTCGGGTGATACTGGAAGGAATCCAGATCCCGCATCCGCGCGCCCAGCCGATAGGCCAGCACGAGGCCGTCTGCCGTCGCGCCGTAATGGTTGGAGGTCGGGAAGCCCTGGAGGTGCAGCCGGCCGCTTCCGCCGGTCGCCAGCACGACGGCGTTGGCGCGCACCAGCAGGAAGCTGCGCCGCTCCAGATCGTACAGGACCGCACCGGCGCAACTGCCGTCCTCGTGCGACAGCAGCTCCACGGCGGGGCATCGCATGAACTGCTCGATGCCGCCTTGTAGTTCCACCGCCTCGCGCAACACGCGCATCATCTCGAGCCCGGTGAAGTCGCGGTGGCACAGGATACGCGCCGCCGTGGTGCCGCCGGCCCGCTTCCGCACCAGCGTCTGGCCGAGGGCCTTGTCCTGCGAGAGATCGAAAGCCATGCCGAGGTCGATGAGCCAGCGGATCACATCCGGCGCATCGCGCACCATCTGCGCGATGAGCATGTGCTCGCCCCGGCCGTGCCCGCCGCGCACGGTGTCGTCGAAATGGCGCTGCAAGCTGTCCTCCGCGCCGACCGCGGCCTGGATGCCGCCCTCCGCCATCACCGTATTGCTGTCGCCGATGCGCAGCTTGCCGGCGATGATGACGCGCGCGCCCTGCCGCGCCGCCGTGACGGCCGCCGCCGCGCCCGCGCCGCCGCCGCCGATGACCAGCACGTCCGTCGCAAGAGGCGTCGCGCGCGCGAGGTCGAGATCGTCGATCAGCGCATTGCTCTCCAGCAGCCGGGCGAGTTCCGGGTGGCAGGCGTCACCGGCGTTGGCGCCGATGCGCAGCGGCACCCGCGCCCGCGGCCCATGGTCGGGATGGAAGCGGGCCAGGAGCGTCTCGACCGGAAGGTCGTCGCTGCGGACCGGCGGAGCCGAACCGGACGCGATGGCGGCGAGCGCCGCGGCATAGGGAATCTGGATCGTCATGGGCTCATCCTTCCGCCGGTTCGCCGGATGCGGTGGCCGGCTGCGGGCCTTCGACGGTCATGGCGCCGGTCTCGATGTCCCGCAGGCGCCGCATGAGATCGACCGGGCGCAGGGTGAGGGCGGCGATGGCCCGCCGCACGAACAGGCCGAGATGGTTGGGCCGAATGTTCTCGGGGCAGGCCAGCGTGCAGAGATTGCACATGACGCAGGGATCGAAGACCGCGGCTGCGGCGGCAAGATCTCCCGCGACGGCGCTGGCGACGCCCGACTGCACCGGAAGGCCCTTAGGACAGGCCCGATCACAGCCGCTGCAATGCCGGCAATACGCGGCTTCCGGAAACACGGCGCGGATCTGGCCGAGCAGTCCCCAGCTGTCCCTGATGTCGGAGAGGTCATAGCGATGCACATGGGCCGGCAGGAAATGGTCGATGAAGCTGACCTGCATTCCGGCTTCCACCCGCGTCTCGCAGGCGAGCGCCGTCGATACCTGCCGCTCCTGATCCTTGCGGATGAGACAGCGGCAGGAACCGCATACGCCCTGGCCGAGGCAGCCGACGTTCGCCGTCAGCTCGGCCCCGCTCCGGGCATAGGCCTGGAGGATCGACTGCGTGGGGTCGGCCGCGACCTCGCACCCGTCGATGGTCAAATGAACAGTTTCGCGCACGGTGAATTTCCTTCGCGGATCGCGCGGCGGGCCGGCGTGCTGCGGCCGGCATGGGGCGCCCCGTCGAGGGATGGCCCGCGCCGCGATGACCCTCTCCGGGCAGCAAGGCGCATGCCAGTAAAGGCCGGACCGCGATCTTGCCGCACCCACGCCGCGCAAGACGGCTGGAAGGAGCTGGCATCAGAGGATTTTCGCCCCTGCGCCGCGCGTCCGCCATCCCCGCGCGGGCGTGGTGTGGGCGCAAGCGCGTTCCGAAACCCGAACGCGGGAACGGGCCCGCGTTCGGAAATCCGAATGCGCGCCCCGTGTCGAAGTAAATTGGCGAGTGTTTACAGAGGACTGTGGCCTATCCGGCGCTGGCACGGGCGTTGCTAACGGAACCTCATAGGCCGCGCGTCGCTTGCGGCCCAGTTCAGGGGTTCAGCATGTTCGCCGTCATGACCGGGGCGCTCCTGCCCGTCGTCTTCCTCATGTTCCTCGGCTGGCTCGGCGGCAGGAAAGGCTATTTCAGGCGCGAGGACGTGAACGTCTTCGCCGCGCTGGTCATGCGCTTCGCGCTGCCGTTTTCGCTGTTCCTGGGCGCCCTGAACACGCCGCCGGAGAAGCTCCAGAACCTGCCCTTCATCCTGTGCATGGCCTTCGGCTTCGTCGGCACCTACATCGTCGCGCTCGTCATCGCCCGCCTCGCCTTCCGCCATGACCTCAAGACCTCGGCCATCCAGGCGCTGGTCTGCACCTTTCCGGACATGGCCTATTTCGGCGCGCCCATCCTCCTTGCCGTCTGCGGTCCGTCGGGCTTCCTCGCGGTGCTCGTGGGCAATCTCATCACCAGCTTCATCATCCTGCCGCTCACCATCGTGCTGAGCCGCTGGGGCGAGATGGCCAGCGGGCCGGACGAAAGCGGCGTCGCCGACATCCTGAAGAGCAGCCTCTGGCGCACTGTGACCAACCAGATGGTGTGGCTGCCCATCCTCGGCGTGATCCTGAGCTTCTCCGGCGTCACGCTGCCGGCCGCCCTGAAGCATTCCGTTGAGCTCGTCGCGACGACGGCGGGCGGGGTCTCGCTGCTGGCGCTGGGGCTCATGTTCTTCGGCGAGCGCCCGAGCGTGAACCTCGACGTGACGGTGAACGTCGGGATGAAGAACGTCCTCCAGCCGGCGCTGATGGCGCTCGGCATCTTCCTCTTCGGCGTGGATGCGGAATTCGCCCGCCAGGCGCTCATCGTCGGGGCGGTGCCCACCGCCATCGCCGCCTCCATGTTCGCCGTGCGCAACCGCACCTATGCGATGCCGGCCTCCGATTCCGTGGTCATCGGGACGGTGCTCGCCGTGTTCACCGAGGCCTTCCTCATCGCCGTCGTCCTTTGACCTGCGACAAGGTTTGCAAGCTATGGATGCGCTAGCTGTCAATGCGAAACAAGCGCGCATGCCGACCTGGGCGGGGCAGGTGCCGTGCCGCTATCGCCATCGCTGCGGCGCGCGGTGTGGAGGCAAGGTGCCTGCCGGCCTCGATCCCGTGCACCTGACCCATCTTGAATGCGTGATGACCTTCCGGCGCCGTGACTTCCTGATCTCCCTCGCCCTCGCGGTGCTGTGCGCCGTGGTGGCGGGCTGGGCCGGCTATAAGATGGTCTGCGCCGCTGGCATCAACGAGCAGCACGCGCTCGCCGAGCGGCGCATGGACATCGCCAACGAGACGCTGGAACGGGAAATCGAGAAGTACGGCCTCCTGCCGCGCACTGCTGCCGTCAGCCCGAACGTGATCGACTTCCTCAGCCGGCCCGCGACAGCCGAGGGCGTGGCCGAGATCAACCGCCAGCTGCGCACGCTCAACGACAGCGCCGGCACGCTCCAGACCTATCTGGTCGATCCCTCGGGCCGCATCGTCGCCTCCAGCAACTGGTCGGAGAAAGACAGCTTCATCGGCCGGGATATCTCCTACCGGCCCTATTTCCAGAACGCCCAGCCGGGGCGGACCACCGGTTATTACGCGGTGGGCACGACGGGCGATGCCCCGGGCTATTTCCTCGCCAGCGCGGTGGAGGACGGAGGCCGCAGGCTCGGCGTGGTCGCCGTGAAGCTCGGGCTCGACCAGCTGGAGCGGCTGTGGCTCGGCCAGCCCGAGCCGGCCCTCATGGTCGATGACAACGGCATCGTCGTCGTCTCCTCCGTACCGGACTGGAAGTTCGGCGCCCTGCGCCCGCTGCCCGCGGCGACCCTCGCCCATCTGGAAGCTTCGCAGCAATACAATCACCGGGAGATCAGGACGCTGGACTGGAAGGTGCTGACCACCTTCCGGAACGGGTCCTTCCTCGTGCGGGCGGGCACCCCGGCCGGCACCGCGACCTATCTTGCCGCCGGCCGCCCCGTGCCGGATCTGCACATGCACATGATCGTCCTCTCCGAGCCGCGCGAGGTCTATCGGGTCGCCTGGGGATGGGCCATCGCCTGCGCGGCCCTCGCCGCCCTCGCCTGCGCCTTGCTGCACGTGCTGAACATGCGGCGGCTCAGCATCCGCGAGCGCCTTGCCATGCGCGAGGCGCTCCAGGCCTCCCACGACCGGCTGGAAATCCTCGTCGAGGCCCGCAGCGCGGAACTGCGTCGCGCCAATGAGGGCCTGCGCCGGGAGGTGAGCGAGCGCATCCAGGCCGTGAAGCAGCTCCAGTCCTTTCAGGAGGAGCTGATCCGTACCGAAAACCTCGCCGTGATCGGCCAGCTTTCCGCCGGGATCGCCCATGAGATCAACCAGCCGCTCGCGGCTCTCAGCACGCTCTCGGCCAATGCGGTGCGCTTCCTGGAGCGCAACGATCTCGCGACCGTGCGCCTCAACCTCGGGCGCATCTCCGATCTGGTGGCGCGCATGGGCGCGCTCACCGGACAACTGCGCTCCTTCGCCCGCCGCTCGACCGGCGAGATCGGGGCGACCGCCGTCGGGTTGCGCGTAGATGGCGCCGTGGCCCTGCTGGCCCATCGCCTCACGAAGGACGGTGTGGTGGTCGAGCTGCTGCCGCCCGGCGGCGTGCTCACGGTGCTGTGCGACCCGGTGCGCCTCGAGCAGGTGCTGGTCAACCTCATCAGCAATGCGGTGGATGCCAGCAGCGACCTGCGGGTGCCGCACATCCAGGTGAGCTGGGGGGCGGAGGGTGAGAGCGGGATCATCCGCGTTCGCGACAACGGCATCGGGCTGACGGACGCGGTGAAGGCGCATCTCTTCGAACCCTTCTTCACCACCAAGAAGACCAGCGGCCTCGGGCTCGGGCTCGCCATTTCCGCCGACATCATCCGCGGCTTCGGCGGCGCGCTGACGGCCGACAACAATCCTGATGGCGGAGCCACCTTCACCATCACGCTGCCCCTCGCCGAGCAGAAGGAGACCTGCGATGCCTGACCTCAAGGTTCTCATCGTCGAGGACGACGAGGACGTCCGCCTCGGCTGCCTCCAGGCGCTTGAGCTGGAAGGCCTCACGGTCATCGGCGCGAAGTGCGTGGAGCAGGTTCCACGCATGGCGCCGCAGGATTTTCCCGGCGTCGTGGTGACGGACATCCGCATGCCCGGCATGGACGGCATGGCCTATCTGCGCCAGCTCGTGGAGGCGGATGCCGATCTTCCCGTCATCCTCATCACCGGCCATGGCGATGTGGCGACGGCGGTGCAGGCCATGCGCGACGGGGCCTATGACTTCATTCAGAAGCCCTTCTCGCCGGAGCAACTGGTGGGCGTGGTGCAGCGGGCGCTGGAGAAGCGGCGGCTGACCATGGAGGTGCGGGCCCTCCGTCGCCAGGTGGCGGCCATCGGCGGCCTCGAAAGCCGCATCGTCGGGCGCTCGGCGGCGGTGGTGGAGCTGCGCGCTCTGGTGCAGGACCTTGCCGCGACGCCCACCGACGTGATGATCCTGGGCGAGACCGGCTGCGGCAAGGAGCTGATCGCCCGCTGCCTGCACGACCTCTCCGGCCGGACCGGGCCGTTCGTGGCGCTCAATTGCGGCGGCCTGCCGGAGACGCTGTTCGAGAGCGAGATATTCGGCCATGAGGCCGGCGCCTTCTCGGGCGCCGCCAAGCAGCGCATCGGCAAGGTCGAGCATGCCCAGCGCGGCACGCTGTTTCTCGACGAGATCGAGAGCATGCCCATGGCCATGCAGGTCAAGTTTCTGCGCGTGCTGCAGGAGCGCGTGGTGGAGCGGCTCGGCTCCAACCGTCTCATTCCTGTTGATTTCCGGGTCATTGCGGCGACAAAGGCCGATCTCGGCGCGCTCTCGGAAGAGGGAAAATTCCGCGCCGATCTGCATTTCCGCCTCAACGTGGCGACCATCGACCTGCCGCCGCTGCGCGACCGGCGGGAGGATATTCCGCTTCTGTTCCAGTACTTTGTCAGCCAGGCCGCGCTGCGCCTGGACCGCCCTGCGCCGGAGATCCGCGACAGCCACATCCGCGAACTCATGGCCCACAAATGGCGCGGCAATGTCCGCGAACTGCGCAACGAGGCGGAGCGCTATGTGCTCGGGCTGAAGTCGAGCATCGGTCAGGGCGCGTCCGATACGCCGGCACCGCTCAGCCAGACGGTGGAAGTCTTTGAGCGAGGGATCATCGCCGAAGAGCTGCGGCGCCAGCACGGCAACATCTCGCGGGCAGCTGAAGCGCTGCGCATCGCCAAAACCACCTTGTTCGACAAGATCCGCAAATACGGCATCGAGACCGCACCACTGGTCTGATCGCTCAGCCCCGCGCCATCCGGAAAGGAAAGGGCGATGGAAATCAGGACATTACGCGCGTTCGTCGAGGTCGTGCGCCAGGGTGGCTTCTCCAATGCCGCAAAAGCCATCCTCGCCACGCAGAGCACGGTCAGCAAGGCCGTCCGCCAGCTCGAGGACGAGCTGGGGCTGCCGCTGCTCGATCGTCTCGGCCACAGCAGCCGGCTGACGGCGGCGGGCGAGATCGTCTACCGGCGGGCGGCGGTCATGCTGGCCGAGCGGGAGGATCTGGTGAGCGAACTCGACGAACTGCGGGGCCTCACGCGCGGGGTGCTGCGGCTCGGCCTGCCGCCGCTCGGCAGCAACATCCTGTTCGCGCCGCTGTTTGCCCTCTATCGCCAGCGCTTTCCCGGCATCGAGATCAAGCTTCACCAGCATGGCAGCCGGCGGCTGGAGGAGATGGTTCTGGCGGGCGAAATGGACCTTGCAGGCTCGCTCCTGCCGGTGGCGCCCGACTTCGCCTGGCAGTCCATCCATCAGGAGCCGATCGTGGCGCTGCTGCCGGCCTCGCACCGCCTCGCCGGCGCGGCGCGCGTGGACCTGGGGGACCTCGCCGCCGATCCCTTCCTGCTGTTTCAGGAGGGCTTCGCCATCGATACGGTGCTGCAGGCGGCCTGCGAGCGGCGGGGCCTGAAGCCGCAGGTGGCCGTGCGCAGCGCCCAGGCCGATTTTCTGGTCGAACTGGTCGCCGCGGAGGTGGGGGTGACGTTTCTTCCGCGCATGATCGCGGACCAGCGCCCCCGCCCCGGCGTCGCCCGCGTGCTGCTGGATGAGCCGGGCACCGACTGGCACATGGCCCTCGTCTGGCGCAAAGGCGGCTACCTCTCCCGCGCCGCCCTCGCGTGGCTGGACCTCAGCCGCGAAGTCCTCGCCGCCAATGCGGCGGCGGCCTGAGCACGGGAGCTGCGCGCGCCCTCAGGCTGCCCGGCGGGCCAGCCAGGCCTCGCCGCGGGCGGCGACGTCGGCGCGGTGCAGGGCGATCCACATGAGGGCGAGGCGCAGATAGCCGTTGGCGAGGGAAGATCCGTCGTCGAGTGCCGCAATGGCCCGATCGAGCGGCACGAGGAAGGGGCGGATGACTTCCGTCTCGTCCGCCGCGCCGGTGGTCTCCGGCAGGTTCGAGGCATCGACGAAGGCGAGGTAGAACCACGCCATCTCATCCACGGCGCCCGGCGAGACGAGGCAGGAGAAGAGGAAGTCCACCTCGACCGGGTCAAGCCCGGTTTCCTCGATGCATTCCCGCCGCGCGGTGAGCGCGGGGTCTTCTCCGGGCTCGATCAGCCCGGCCGGGATTTCGATGAGCTCGCCCCGTCCGGTTGCCATGTGCGCCGTGAGGCGGAACTGGCGCAGCAGCACGATGGCATCGCGGACCGGATCAATGGCGAGGATGCCGACCGCCCCGCCGACCCGCAGGATTTCGCGGGTCTGCACCACAGGCTCGGCGCCCGGCGTATGTAGGCGGAGGTCATAGCGCTCGAAACGGCGGAAGCCCTTGTAGATCAGCGTTTCGTCGAGAATGTCGATACGGGCCGGTTCGTCCTGAAAGGGCGTCTTCGTCACTGGGCGGTCACTCCCGCATGGGCCGTCTCGATGTTGAAGGCGGCGGCGAACAGCGCCTGCGTATAGGCCTCGCGGGGATGCTCGAACACCTCCCGCGCCGGGCCTTCCTCCACCACCGTGCCGTTGCGCATCACGAGGATGCGGCTCGCCAGCGCCGAGACGACGCGCAGATCGTGGGAAATGAACATGTAGGTGAGGGAGCGCTTGCGCTGGAGCGCGCGCAGCAGATCCACGATCTGCGCCTGCACCAGCATGTCGAGCGCCGAGGTGGGCTCGTCCAGCACCACGAAGGAGGGCTCGAGCGCCATGGCGCGGGCGATGGAGATGCGCTGGCGCTGGCCGCCGGAGAATTCATGCGGATAACGGAAGCGGCTCTCCGGATCGAGGCCCACGTCCTGAAGCGCCGCGATCACCCGCGCCTCCCGCTCATCCTGCGAGAGCTTGCGCTGGTGGATCAGCAGGCCCTCTTCCACGATGTCGGCCACCGACATGCGGGGGGAGAGCGCGCCGAACGGGTCCTGGAAGACGATCTGCATGTGCGCCCGCAGTGGCCGCATGCCGGCGAAAGAAAGCCCGTCCACCCGCTGGCCGAGGAAGGCGATGGGCCCCTTGGAAGAGATGAGCCGCAGCAAGGCGAGGCCCAGCGTCGTCTTGCCCGAGCCGCTCTCGCCTACGACGCCCAGCGTCTCGCCCTCGTGGATTTCCACGCTCACGCCGTCCACCGCCTTCACATGGCCGACGGTGCGCCGCAGGATGCCGCGCTTGATGGGGAAATGGACCTTCAGGTCCTGCGCCGAGACCACCACCTTCGCCTCCGGCGCGGCGGGGGCGGGATCGGGCTTCGGCTCCGCCTTCAGCAGCGCCTGCGTATAAGGGTGCTTGGGGTGGAGGAAGGTCTCTTCCGCGCCGCCCTGCTCGACGATCTCGCCTTTCTGCATCACGCACACCCGGTCGGCGATCTTGCGCACGATCCCGAGGTCATGGGTGATGAACAGCATGGCCATGCCGAGCCGCGCCTGAAGATCCTTCAGCAGCTTCAGGATCTGCGCCTGCACGGTGACGTCGAGCGCGGTGGTGGGCTCGTCGGCGATCAGCAGGTCCGGCTCGTTGGCGAGCGCCATGGCGATCATGACGCGCTGGCGCTGCCCGCCGGAAAGCTGGTGCGGATAGGCCCCGAGCCGGCTTTCGGGATCGGGAATGCCCACCTCGTGCAGCAACTCCAGCGTCCGCGTGCGCACCGCCGTGCCCGAAAGGCCGCGGTGGAGGATCAGCATCTCGCCGATCTGGCGGTCGATGGTGTGCAGCGGGTTGAGCGAGGTCATGGGTTCCTGGAACACCATGGTCACGTCATTGCCGCGCACCGCCCGCAGTTCCCGGTCGGAGGCGGTGAGGAGGTCGCGCCCCTTGAACAGGATGCGCCCCGACGGATGGCTGGCGGAGGGATAGGGCAGCAGCTTCAGCACCGAGAGCGCCGTCACCGACTTGCCCGAGCCCGACTCGCCCACCAGCGCCACCGTCTCGCCCGGCTTCACATCGAACGACACGCGATTGACCGCGATCTGCTCCCGTCCCTCGCGGCGGAAGGCGACGGAGAGGTCCTGCACGGAGAGGAGGGGGGCGGAGGTCTCTGTCATGGTTGCCCCAGAATATCGTCGAGCGTGAATGGAGTGACGCCGAGCCGACGTAGATCGTCCGGAAGCGCGATGCGCTCGTCCTGCGTGATGAAGACGCTGCATTGCGCGATCTGCGCCGAGGCGACGTGGATGGCGTCCGGCAGGCGCAGCGAGTGCCGCCCCGCCCGCAGGCGCGCAGCCGTGGTCAGGACATCACGGCCGACACTGACGGTCTCGAAATACGGAGCTGGCGCGATCATACCCTCGTAGGCGTCCGCAAGAGCCTCATCATCCCGCTCCATGGGCTTCACGAGGACTTCTGCCAGTGTGATCTCACTGGTGACGCCAATGATCGTACCGGCCTCGATACCTTTCAATATCCACCATGCGTGGTCCGAATGGGCACCGGTCATCTCGAACGCCGCAATGAAAACATTGGTATCCAGATAGACCCTCGGAACGCTCATCGGCGATCCCATTCGTCCCGCAGGGCGCGGACGTGGGCGACAACGCCCTCCGGCGTTTCGAACCGTGTCTGACGCAGGTGCCGCCAGCGGCTGAAATGACCTTCGCGGGCCATTTCTCCGGCGGGCGGCGCAGCCGTTTCCCGTTCCAGCACGACACGGACGGAGCTTTCGTCCTCGACCGCGGCCCGCAGATCGTCCGGCAATTTCTCGACGGGGTAATGCTCGCGCACGATCCGGTTCATGGCTCGGCCTCCGGGCACCAGTCTAGCACACTCACGCGAACGTCTTGCGCGGGTCGAAGGCGTCGCGGACGGCTTCGCCGATGAAGATGAGCAAGCTCAGCATGATGGCGACCGTGAAGAAGCCGGTGAGGCCGAGCCAGGGGGCCTGGATGTTGGCCTTGCCCTGCGAGAGCAGTTCGCCCAGCGAGGGCGAGCCGGGGGGCAGGCCGAAGCCGAGGAAGTCGAGGGCGGTGAGCGTCATCACCGAAGAGGAGAGGATGAAGGGCAGGAACGTGAGGGTCGCCACCATGGCGTTGGGCAGGAGGTGCCGCATCATGATGGTGAAGTTGCCCACGCCCAGCGCCCGCGCCGCCTGCACATATTCGAAGTTGCGGGCCCTGAGGAATTCCGCCCGCACGAGGCCGACGAGGCTCACCCAGGAGAACAGCAGCAGGATGCCCAGCAGCACCCAGAAGCCGGGCACCAGCACGGACGAGATGATGAGCAGCAGATAGAGGGAGGGGATGGAGGTCCAGATCTCGATGAAACGCTGGAAGAGCAGGTCCACCCAGCCGCCGAAATAGCCCTGCACCGCGCCGGCAGCGACGCCGACCACGGAGGAGATGAGGGTGAGGGCGAGGCCGAAGAGCACCGAGATGCGGAAGCCGTAGATGAGGCGGGCGAGCACGTCGCGGCCCTGATCGTCCGTGCCGAGCCAGTTGTATTCGAGCCCCGCGCAGCCCTTCACGCCCTTCTTCTCGGCCACCGCCGCACACTGCTGCTCGGTGAGCATCCAGGTGGGCGGGGAGGGGGCGGGGGTCGGCAGATCGAGATTGTGGGTGGAATAGGAGAAGTGGATCGGCGGCCAGATCATCCAGCCGCCTTTCTCTGCGATCAGCTTCTGGAGATAGGGGTCGCGATAGTCCGCCTCGGTCTCGAAGTCGCCGCCGAAGGCGGTCTCCGGATAGGCACGCAGCACGGGCGCGTAATAGGCGCCGTCATAGCGGATGAGGATCGGCTTGTTGTTGGCGATGAATTCCGCGAACAGGCTGAGGACGAACAGCACCATGAACAGCACGAAGGACCACCAGCCCCGCCGGTTGTGGCGGAAGTTGGTGATGCGGCGCTGGTTCAGCGGCGAGAAGAAGGGCCGCTTGCGCGGGGCGTCGGTGGCGGGGAGGGCGTTGGCGGTGGTGTCCATGGCGCTCACACGTCCCGCGTCTCGAAGTCGATGCGCGGATCGACCAGCATGTAGGTGAGGTCCGAGACGAGGCCGATGAGAAGGCCGGCCAGCGAGAAGATGTAGAGGGTGGCGAACACCACCGGATAGTCGCGGTTCAGTACGCTCTCGAAGCCGAGCAGGCCGAGGCCATCGAGGGAGAAGATGGTCTCGATCAGCAGCGAGCCGGTGAAGAAGGCCGAGATGAAGGCGCTCGGAAAGCCGGCGATGACGATGAGCATGGCATTGCGGAACACGTGCCGGTAGAGCACGGCGCGCTCGGGCAGTCCCTTCATCCGCGCCGTGATGACATATTGCTTGCGGATTTCCTCAAGGAACGAGTTTTTCGTCAGCAGCGTCATGGTGGCGAACGCCCCGAGCACCATGGAGGTGAGCGGCAGCACGAGATGCCAGGCATAATCGCCAATGCGCTGGGGCCAGCTCATCTGCGCCCAATTGTCGGAGGTGAGGCCCCGCAGGGGGAACCAGTCGAGGAACGAGCCGCCCGCGAACAGGATGATGAGCAGGATGGCGAAGAGGAAGGACGGGATAGCATAGCCGACGATGATGACCGCCGAGGTCCATACATCGAAGCGCGAGCCGTCCCGCATGGCCTTGGAGATGCCGAGCGGAATGGAGATGGCGTAGGTGAGCAGCGTCATCCAGAGCCCGAGGGAGATGGAGACGGGCAGCTTCTCCGCGATGAGGTCCAGCACCGAGATGTCGCGGAAATAGGAGCGTCCGAAGTCGAACCGCACATAATTCCAGATCATCAAAGCGAAGCGCTCGGCGGGGGGCTTGTCGAAGCCGAACTGCTTTTCCAGCTCCTTGATGAAATTGGGGTCGAGGCCCTGCGCGCCGCGATATTTCGAGGCGTCCGCCCCGCCGCCGCCGGCACCGGGCGCCTGCGCGCCGCCCGCGAAATCGCCGCCGCCGCCGGAGACGCGGGCGGTGGCGGAGACGTCATCGCCTGTCAGCTGCGCGATCACGCGCTCGACGGGGCCGCCGGGGGCGAACTGCACGACGACGAAGGACACCAGCATGATGCCGAGGATGGTCGGCACCATGAGCGCGAGACGGCGGACGATATAAGCGAGCATCGGGTCTCCGGAACTGGATGGACCGTGCGGTATCCGACGGCGCGGCGTCAACCGTCCTTTTGCGGAGACGCCGGGCCGGGCTCCACCACGGGTGGCGGATCGGCAATGCCTTTGCGCCACCACCAGGTGTCGGGTGTGCCGCGGTCATATTTCGGCTTCACCGCAGGGCGGTCGAACACGTCCCAATAGGCGATCCAGAAGGACGCCTTGTTCCATTGCGGCACCCAGTAGCGGCCCGCCCGCAGGACGCGATCGAGCGCCCGGCAGGCGGTCACGAGGTCCGCGCGGGTCTGAGCGGCGATGGCATCGGCGATGAGGGCGTCCACCACCTTGTCCGAAATGCCCGACAGATTGTTGGAGCCGGGCAGGCGTGCGGCCTCCGAGCCGAAGTAGGCGCGCAGTTCGTCGCCTGGATTGAGCGAGACCGAATAGCGGCGCACCACCATGTCGAAATCGAAATCCTTCAGGCGCGCCTGATATTGCGCCGGATCGACGATGCGGAAGCTGGCCTCGATGCCGAGCAGCTTGAGATTGGCGATGAAGCGCGAGGTATGCCGCTCGAAGGCGCCGTCATCGTCCAGGAACTCGATGGTGAGCGCGGTCCCCTTGCCGTCCACCAGCCGGCCCTGCTGGATGGTGTAGCCGGCGTCCTTCAGGAGCGCCGCCGCCCGCCTCAGCAGCGCCCGGTCCTGCCCCGAGCCGTCGCTGACGGGCGGCACATAGGGTTCGCCGAACACCTCGGCCGGGAGCGCATCGCGGAAAGGCGCGAGCAGCTTCTCCTCGGCGGGGGAGGGGAGCCCCTTCGCCATCAGGTCGGAATTCTGGAAGAAGGACCACGTGCGTTCGTACTGGCCGAACATCAGGTTCTTGTTGGTCCACTCGAAATCGAAGGCCAGCGCGATGGCTTCGCGCACGCGCGGATCGAGGAATTTGGCCCGCCGTGTGTTGAAGAACCACCCCTGCGCGCCCGAGGGCGTCTCGTCGGGCAGCACCTCGCGCTTCACCCGGCCGGTCTTGAGGGCGGGGAAGTCATACTGTGTGGCCCAGGCGCGGGAGGTGAATTCCTCGCGGAAGAGATAGGCGCGGGCCTTGAAGGCCTCGAAGCCCACCTCCCGGTCGCGGAAATATTCAAAGCGCAGCACATCGAAATTGTGCCGGCCCCGGTTCACGGGCAGATCGGCCGCCCAATAGTCCGCCACCCGCAGATATTCGATGAAGCGCCCCACCTCGAACCGCCCCACCTTGTAGGGGCCGGAGCCAAGCGGCGGGTCGAGGGTCGTCTCCTCGAACTTGTGCTTGCCGTAATAGGCCTTGGAGAAGATGGGCAGGGTCGCCGCATAGCTCGGGACATCTCGAGGGCGCTGGGCGGTGAAGGAGAGCACCACGGTGCCCTTGTCCTCCGCCTCGGCGCCGGTGAATTCCCGCAGCGCCTGCCGGATCAGCGGATGGCCCTGCGCCTTCAGGGTGTTGAGCGAGAAGGCGACATCCTCGGCGGTGAGCGGCGTGCCGTCGTGGAAGCGCGCCTCGGGGCGCAGCCGGAAGCGATAGGTGCGCCCGTCGTCCGAGATGCTCACCGACGAGGCGACAAGTCCGTAGACCGCATCCGGTTCGTCCGAGGCGCGGACCATCAGGCTGTCGAAGATGAGCGCGATACCCTGTGCGCCGTCGCCCCGCAGGATGTAGCCGTTCAGCGAATTGAAGGTCTGGAACGACTGGTTATAGGCGGCGGTCGGCCCGATCTGCGAGAAGGTGCCGCCCTTTGGCGCGCCCGGAAACACATAGTCGAAATTCTTGAAGTCCTTCGGATATTTCAGTTCGCCGAAGGACGACAGGCCGTGCCGCTCCACCGCCGGGGCGGCGGCGCCGCCCTCGCTGGCCGGTGCCGGCGGCGGGGTCTGCGCCCGCGCCCGTCCGGCGCCGAGGCCGGGCAGGAAAGCCGCCGCCCCGCCGGCGGCGGCGAGGCGCAGGAGGGTGCGACGGTCCGTGCCGGCGCTCAATTGCCGCCTCCGATCTTCGCGGCCTTGGCCGCGTCCCACCACCAGATGTCGGGGAACTCGAAGGAATATTGCGGCAGCGCCGGCGGGTGGGCGAAACGGTCCCAGCGGGCGGTACGGGTGAAGCCGAGCGTCCAGGCCGGGATCACATAGTCGTTCCACAGGAGCACCCGGTCGAGCGCGTGAGTGGCGGCGACCAGTTGCTGGCGGTCGGTGGCATAGATGATCTTCTCGATCAGCGCGTCCACCGCCGGATCCTTGATACCGGCATAATTGCGCGAGCCTTCGCGGTCCGCCGAGTCCGAGCCCCAATAATCGCGCTGCTCATTGCCCGGCGAGAGCGACTGGCCCCAGCCGGAGATGATCATGTCGAAGTCACGCGCCCGCACGCGGTTCACATATTGCGAGCTGTCCACGAGGCGCACGGAGGTCTGGATGCCGAGGCGCTCCAGCGCCGGCTTGTAGAACAGGGCCACGCGCTCGAAGGCCGGGCTGGCGATGAGGATTTCCAGGGTGAAGGCGTCGCCCTTGGCGTTGACGAGCTGCTTGCCCTTCACCTGCCAGCCGGCCTCCTTCAGCAGGTCCGCCGCCTTGCGCAGGTTGGCGCGGCGGTCCTGTTCGGAGGGGTTGTCCGGATTGGTGTAGGGCGTCGTGAACACGCCGGGCGGCACCTTGTCCTTGACGCCGTTCAGGATGTCGAGCTCGGCCCCGGTGGGCAGGCCCGAGGAGGCCAGTTCCGTACCGGAGAAGAAGCTGCCGATGCGCTTGTACTGGTCGAAGAAGAGGGTGTGGTTCATGCCGTCGAAGTCGAGGGCATAGTTCAGCGCGCGGCGCACGCGCGGGTCCTGGAACTTGGCCCGGCGCAGGTTCGGGATGAAGGCCTGCATCACGCCGGAGGCGCGGTTCTCGAACATCTCCAGCACGACCTTGCCCTGCTGCTTGGCCGGGAAATCGTAGGAGGTGGCCCAGTTCTTGGCCGAAGGCTCGATGCGCCAGTCGTACTGGTCGGCCTTGAAGGCTTCGAGCGCGACGGTGTCGTCGCGATAATATTCGTAGCGCAGCTCGTCGAAATTGTTCCGCCCGACGTTCACCGGCAGGTCCTTGCCCCAATAGTCCTTCACCCGCTCGTAGACGATGGTGCGGCCGGGAACGAAGGACTTGATCCTGTAAGGGCCGGAGCCGAGCGGGGCTTCCAGAGTGCCCTGCGTGATGTCGCGGGCCTTGCCGTTGGCGTCGGTGCCGGTCCACCAGTGCTTGGGCAGCACCAGCAGTTCGCCGACGATCTGCGGCAGTTCGCGATTGCCGCCCTGATCGAAGGTGAAGGTCACCTCCCGCTGGCCGGTTTTCTCCACGCTCTTCACGTGCCGATAGTAGAAGGCCTGACCGGGGTTGTTCTTGGTGAGCACCTGGAAGGACCACACCACGTCATCGGGCGTGATCGGCGTTCCATCCTGCCACTTCGCCTCCGCGCGCAGCCGGTAGGTGACAGACGAGAAGTCCGCGGGATAGCTCAGGCCCTCGGCGATGAGGCCATAGGCGGTCGCCACCTCGTCCCGCGACTGGGTGGTGAGCGTGTCGTAGATGTTGCCGATGCCCGCGCCCACGGTGCCGCGTGGCACCACGAAATTGAAGCTGTCGAACGTGCCGTCCTCGGCGAAACGGACGACGCCGCCCTTGGGGGCATCCGGGTTCACATAGTCGAAATGCTTGAAGTCCGGCTTGTACTTGGGCTCGCCCATCAGCGAGGTCGCGAAGCGGAACGGCGCCGGGGCTGCGGCCTGCTGGGCTTGCGCGAACGCCGGCGCGGTGCAGGCGAGGATGGCGGTGGCGAGGGCGATCCGGCGGATCTTCACGAGCATCGACGACTCCGGGCTGCTGGCCGCCGGGCGGCGGCCCGCGAGGACAGACCGCATATCACGCCTGACGCGACGGCAGAAACATGGCGTGATCAGCGGGAAATGATAGCGGAAGATCCGTTGCCGCACGCATTTTCCCCGCACGTGAACAGGAAAAAGGCCGGTCTCCTCGCGGAGCCGGCCTGCTGTGACATTTGCGTGAGGCGGCGGGTCGGTGCCGCAGAGCAGCCCCGCCGGGGTCTCACTTCGCCGGTGCGGCGTCGGCGGCCTTGGGCAGCGGCAGCGGGCTGTGGGAGAGGGTGTTGAGATAGGCGATGAGGTCCGCCCGCTCGCTCTCCTTCGGAATGCCGGCGAACGCCATGGCGGTTCCGGGCACATAGGCCTTCGGGTTGGTCAGGAAGGCGTTGAGATCGTCGAAGGACCAGTCGCCACCCTTGCCCTGGAGGGCCGAGGAATAGGCAAAGCCCGCGACGCTCGCCTTCTTGCGGCCGACCACCCCATAGAGATCAGGGCCGACCTTGGCACCGGCACCTTCCGCGAAATTGTGGCAGGAGGCGCAACGCTTGGCGACGTTGGCTCCCTTCTCCACGGAGGCGGTGGGCAGCAACTGGGCGATCGGCACCTCGGCCGCCGCCTTGGGGGCCGCCTGGCCGGTCGCGCCGCCTTCCGGCACCGCGATCTCGTAGCCGGGCTTGGCCGGAGCCTCGGGCGTGAAAAGGATTTCGGACACGATGCCGAGGCCGAGCGTCAACGTCAGCGTGCCGAGCACCGCGCCTGCGATCTTGTTTAATTCAAAACTATCCATCGACGCTTCGCTCCCCCGGAGCCCTAATTCCTCGCCTGAGATCGGGGCGTGCAAACAGGCTTTGCCGCACGGTTTTACGCGGCGGCAGCTTGGAACTAATCACTTTGAAAGATGCCGTGCAACTCGTATAAGGCGCGCCCCAATGCCGCGTGTGGCGGGTGCGCCGCAGCAAAATTCCTTGAGCTGGAACATGGCCTTCTCCGCCTCAGACGTCCTGGTGCTCATTCCTGCGCGCCTCGCGGCCTCCCGGCTGCCGGGAAAACCGCTCGCTGACGTGGGCGGACGGCCCATGATCGTCGAGGTTGCGCGACGTGCGGTCGCAGCCGGCATCGGTCGCGTGGCGGTGGCCACCGACGCGGTGGAGATCGCGGACGCGGTGCGCGCCGCCGGGTTCGAGGCGGTGATGACCCGCGCCGATCACCCTTCCGGCTCCGACCGCATCTTCGAGGCGCTCGGCGTGCTGGACCCGGACGGTGCCGTTCAGGTGGTGGTGAATGTGCAGGGCGACCTGCCCACCATCGCGCCCGAGACCATCCGCGCGGCGCTCGTGCCGCTGGAGGAGGGGCCGGCGGACATCGCCACCCTGACCGCCGTCATCACGGAAGAGGGCGAGCGCACGGACCCGAACGTGGTCAAGGTGGTGGGTACGCCGATCGGGGAGAATCGCCTGCGCGCGCTCTATTTCACCCGCGCCACGGCGCCCACGGGCGAGGGGCCGCTCTATCACCACATCGGGCTCTATGCCTATCGCCGTGCCGCGCTGGAGCGCTTCGTGTCGCTGCCACCCTCGCCGCTGGAGAAGCGCGAGCGGCTGGAGCAGTTGCGGGCGCTGGAGGCCGGCATGCGCATCGATGTCGCGGTGGTTGACGCGGTGCCGCTGGGGGTCGATACGCCCGAGCATCTCGAGCGGGCGCGCGCCCTGCTCGCAAGCAACGATAACTGAGGAGCAAGGCATGAACCGCCGCATCGTGTTCCAGGGCGAACCGGGGGCCAATTCCCACATCGCCTGCCGGGAGGTGTTTCCGGACTACGAAGCGGTGCCGTGCCCGACCTTCGAGGACGCCTTCATCGCCGTGGACAACGGATCGGCGGAGCTCGCCATGATCCCCATCGAGAATACGGTGGCGGGGCGCGTGGCGGACATCCACCACCTGATGCCGCGCTCCTCGCTCCAGATCACGGCTGAGTTCTTCCTGCCGCTCTCCCACCAGCTCATGGCGGTGAAGGGCGCGAGCCTCTCCACCATCAAGACCGTGCAGAGCCACGTGATGGCGCTCGGCCAGTGCCGCAAGGCCATCCGCACGCTCAATCTCACCGCCGTGGTGGGCGGCGACACCGCCGGCTCCGCCCGCGAGATTGCGGACGCCAAGGACATCACCCGCGCCGCCATCGCCCCCCGCCTCGCGGCGGAGATCTATGGGCTCGACATCCTCGCCGAGAACATCGAGGACGAGGCCCACAACACGACGCGCTTCATCATCCTGAAGCGCGAGGCGGACTGGGCGCCGGCGGGCAACGGTCCGGTGATGACGACCTTCGTGTTCCGCGTGCGCAACGTGCCGGCGGCGCTTTACAAGGCGCTGGGCGGCTTTGCCACCAATGGCGTGAACATGACCAAGCTGGAGAGCTATCAGCTCGACGGCGAGTTCACCGCCACCCAGTTCTATGCGGACGTGGACGGCCATCCGGACGACCGGAACCTGAAGCTGGCGCTGGAGGAACTGGCCTTCTTCTCCCGCGAGATGCGCATTCTGGGCGTCTATCCCGCCCACCCCTTCCGCACCACCCGCTCGCCCAAGCCGGAGGCGTGAGGCGCGCTGCGGCCCTCAGTGGTCAAAGCGGAGCGCAATGCGGGCCCGCCCGCTGCTCTGGCCGAAAGTGACGTGGTCGGAGAGCTTCTGGATCATATAGGCGCAGAAGGCCGCCACCTCCGCGTCATCACCCAGAAGGGCCTCGGGCGAGGGGCGCGCCTTTGGCGGCTCCAGCACCGCGCCGTCATAAAGCAGGAAAACGTCGAGGTGCGTCTCGTCGAAGCGGGCGCGCACCTCCACCTCGCCGGTGGCGATGCTGTTCTCCAGAAGCAGCTCCAGCGCCTGGGCGCCCACCGGAATGGCGGCGGCGATCACGTCGCGCCGCGCACCCCAGAGATCCCCTTGGCGCTCGAGGAAGTCGCGCATGGTCGGGTAGGGATCGGTGCCGAGACCGGCGGTAAAGCCGGACTCCTGCGAGATGCCGATCCGGAAGATGAGGTTGAGCACGATGGCGCAGAAGGCGCCGACGCTCATGGGGGTGGAGACCAGAGGCTGGATCCAGCCCGGAAACTGCCCCTTGATGGGCAGCAGCGCGACGGACAGAGCCGCGAGGATCGACAAGCCGACGAGAAACACCCGCCGCTCGCTGAGACGGCGGGAAAGGATCAGCTCCATGCCCGCCACCAGCAGGTAAGCGGTGGTGTAGATGAGGATGCCACCCACCACGGGCGCGGGAATGAGGGTGAGCGCCACGATGGCCTTCGGGAAGAAGGCGGTGGCGAAGATGAGCGCGCCGGCGACGAAGCCGATGATGCGCGCGGTGGCCCCCGTGGCGAAGGCAAGGCCCACTGCCGAGGATGACAGGCCCGACTGGAAGCCGGAGACGAGGCCGTTCAGCACGTTGCCGATGCCGGATGTGGTGACGGCGCGGCTCGCCGCCCGCATGTCCGCCCGCCGCCATTCCGCATCGTTCATCTTTTCCAGCGAGACGGTGATGCTGAGCACGTCCACGATGTTCAGCATCACGCTCAGTGCCGCCAGCGGCAGCAGGGAAGGGGCGATCTCGAAGGCGGGCAGATGCAGCGAAGGCAGTGCCACGAGCGGCGCCGAGGCGAGCAGCGCCGCGCCGCCCGGCTGCTCGATGCCGAGCCAGGCGGCGAGCGCCCAGCCCGAGGAGGCCCCTATCAGGACGGCGAAGATCTTGATGCGCCGGGGCGTGAAAATGGCGATGCCGACGATGAGCGCCACGGTCACGAGGCTGACGATCAGCGCATTGTCGTCCACCACGCTGCTGCCCCGGTCGAGCCCGAGCGCGCGCCGGAGCGCCGGTTCCGCCAGCGAGATGCCGAGCGTGGTCACCGCGACGCCGCAGACCTCCGGCGGCAGCAGCACCCGAAGCGGGCGAACGATGCGGGCGATGAACAGTTGCGACACGCCCACCAGCAGCGTCATGGCCGCCATGAGCCCGACGCCGCCCAGGGTCAGCGCCTGGATGGCCAGCGGCAAGGCGCCGGGCGAGGGCACATGGACGATGAGATAGCCGCTGCCGACCCGGGAGCGCGCGCACTGGAGCATGGTGGCGATGCCGATGCACAGCGTGCAGGCGGTGAGCACTGCATTGGTCTCGGGCTGCGATAGCCCGACCTGGCTGGCCGCCACCAGCGGATAGATCAGGAAGGTGAGCGCCAGCATGGCGTGCTGGCCCGAGAGGGCGATAAGCGCCCCGGCGGGAACCTTGTCCTCGAGCCCGAACACCAGCGCCGGCGGCCGGCGGCGCGGCCGGTGGGGCGTGCCGTGTTCCAGCATCACGAGGCGGCGGAGACGGTTGAGGAGCCCCTGCGGTCGCTTGGCTGGCGAGGCGCCCGGAACAGGCGTCATGCGACAGGCTCCCTCACTGGCCGGCTCTGATCCGCACCGATCAGGCGGTGGCGCCTTCCACGAAGGCGCGGATGAGATGGTGGGCGATGGCCACGGGCGGCGGGGCGAACAGGCCGTCCGGGTGGGTGCGCGTCAGCATGGCCGCAGCCTCGGCGCGGTCGAACCAGCGGGCGGCCTCCAGTTCCAGCGGATCGATCACGATGTCCGTGGACGTCGCCTCTGCGAGACAGCCGATCATGAGCGACATGGGGAAGGGCCAGGGCTGGGCGGAATGATAGGCGACCTTGCCCGTGGTGATTCCGGCTTCCTCGAAGGTCTCGCGCCGCACCGCCTCCTCGAAGGTCTCGCCCGGCTCCACGAAGCCGGCAAGACACGACCACATGTTGGGGGCAAAGCGCGGCTGGCGGCCGAGCAGGCACTTGTCGCCGGAATAGGTGAGCATGATCGCCACCGGGTCCGTGCGCGGAAAATGCTGGCCGCCGCAGGAGGGGCAGTCGCGCCGCCAGCCCGCCTCCACCACGCGGGTGGGGGCGCCGCAATTGGAGCAGAAGCGGTGACGCTGGTGCCAGGCGCCCAGCGCCTTGGCGCAGGCGATGGGGCCGAGATGGCGGGCTTCGACCAAGCCGCCCACGGCGATGCTGCGCAGATCGGTGACGATGAGGCCGGCGGCCTCCATGCGCTCGCGATTCTCGACAGGGAAGAAGAGGCCGAAGCGGGGGGCGCCGTCCTCAAGGCCGAGGAAGAGCGGCTCGCTGCCGCCCCAGTCCTGCGCCTCGGGAAGGGAAAAGAGGGGGCCGTGGACCTCTCCCTTTCCCGCTTTCAGCGCCACGAGTTCCCCACCCAGGAGATAGGCCTGGGCATCGGAGCGCCGGGCGAGGGCGTCCGCCTCGCCCCGACGCTGGGCCGCACGATCGAGGGGATTGCCCACATAGCCGAGAGCCGGCCACGGGCCGAGAGGGGAAGACGAGGACGCGAGCATGGAGCCTGAGAACTGAGGGCGGGAGGCCTGCGCCGGACCGTGGCACGCCGGCCCGATGGAGGCAAGCGCCTCAGGGCAGGCGGAGACTGGCCTTGAGCCGGCTCACGAACGCGCTCCGGGCATCCTCTCCATAGGGCATTCGCGTGCCGGCCCCGAACACCGGGCCGGGCCAGGCCGCATCGCCCGCCGTGCGGCCGACGATATGCACGTGGAGCTGCGGCACCATGTTGCCGAGCGCGGCCACGTTCAGCTTCTGCGCGCCGCTCACCGACTTGAGCGCGGAGCTGACGGTGGCGATCTCTTCCATGAGCGTCGCCCGGTCCTGCGGGGCGAGGTCGATGATCTCCACCCGCGCGGCCCGGCGAGGGATCATCACCACCCATGGAAAGCGCGCGTCCTCCACGAGGCGCAGGTGGCAGAGCGGCAGGTCGCCGAGCGCGGGGCCATCGGCGGCAAGGCGAGGATCGAGCGTGAACGAATCGGTCATGGCCGCACTTGAGGAAGAATCGAAAGCCGGCGCAAGGCGGGCTTGCCATTCGGCGCGTGGGCGACGATATAGGGGCCGGGAGGTTGGCGGTGGACGAGCCACTCGCCAACCGGGTCAGGTCCGGAAGGAAGCAGCCCCAACGAGCCCGGTCTCGGGTCTCTGTCCAGCCTCCCACCTTCTCCACGCATGGGCATGTCATGTTCCAGTGGATGACGCGGGCCCGCCGGCCCGAACAGAGCGCGGCCATCGTGCTCATCGTCACCTCGGTGACGGCCGCCGTGCGCTTCCCCCATGACACGACGACCGATCTGGCGTTCTGCGCGATCGCCCTTGCGCTCGGGATCGGTGGCGCGTGGGCGCTGCTGCGGTTCGGCCGGTCGCGGGACGGGGCGTGAATATCCGTGCGGCGGATGGGCATGGCCCGCGCCGGAATGATATGAAGGCGCCATGAGCGCCGACACCCCCGAAGATATGCCCGCCTTCGACCTGCCCGCCGCGACGCCCGCTCCGGCGCCGCAGGCCGCGCCCTATCGCGTGCTGGCGCGCAAATACCGGCCGCAGAATTTCGACGACCTGATCGGCCAGGAAGCCATGGTGCGGACGCTCTCCAATGCGTTCGCCTCCGGCCGCATCGCGCAGGCCTATATCCTCACGGGCGTTCGCGGCGTCGGCAAGACGACCACCGCCCGCATCCTCGCCCGCGCCCTCAATTACGAGCCCATGGACGGCAGCCCCGGCGGCCCCTCGCTCGACCTCTCGGTGTTCGGCAAGCACTGCAAGGACATCATCGAGTCGCGCCATGTGGACGTGATGGAGATGGACGCCGCGTCCAACACCTCCATCAACGACATCCGCGAGATCATCGAAGGCTCGCGCTACCGCCCGGTGATGGCCCGCTACAAGGTCTACATCATCGACGAGGTGCACATGCTCTCCACGGCGGCCTTCAACGGGCTGCTGAAGACGCTGGAAGAGCCGCCCGAGCATGTGAAGTTCATCTTCGCCACCACGGAAATCCGCAAGGTGCCCGTCACCGTGCTCTCCCGCTGCCAGCGCTTCGACCTGCGGCGCGTGGAGGCGGGCGTGCTGGCCGCGCATCTGTCGCGCATCTGCGCGAAGGAGAACGTCTCGGTGGATGCCGAGGCGCTCTCCATCGTCGCCCGCGCGGCGGAAGGCTCGGTGCGCGATTCGCTCTCGCTGCTCGATCAGGCCATCGCCCATGGCGGCGGCGCGGTGACGGGCGAGGAGGTCCGCCGCCTGCTGGGCCTTGCGGACAAGGCGCGCGTCATCGACCTGTTCGACGCGCTGATGAAGGGCGACATGCCCCGTGCGCTGGCCGAATTCCGCGATCAGTATGATTCGGGCGCCGATCCAGCCGTGATCCTCACGGACCTCGCCGAATTCACCCATCTCGTCACCCGCCTCAAGATCGTGCCGGATAGCGCCTCCGACGCCTCGCTGGTGGAGGCCGAACGCATCCGCGGCGTGGAGATGGCGGAGGCCCTGTCCATGCGCGTGCTCTCGCGCACCTGGCAGATGCTGACCAAGGGCATCGCCGAGGTGCAGCAGGCGGCCAAGCCCGCGCAGGCCGCCGAAATGGTGCTGGTGCGCCTCGCCTATGCCGCCGATCTGCCGACGCCCGACGAGGCGTTACGCAAGCTGAAGGACATGCCGGCGCCGGAGGCCTCCGCGCCCCCGTCTCCGCCTTCGGGTGGCGGCGGTGGAATGGGCGGCGGGGCGATGACCGCCATGGCCGCCGGCGGTGGCGCCCGCCTCTCGGTGGCGGCCCGCTCGGAGCCCGCGCCCCAGCGGGTGGCGGCGGAGCCCGTCGCCGTGGCCGGCCCGCAGCTTTCCAGCCTCGCGGATGTGGTGGCGCTCGCCACCCAGAAGCGCGACCTCATGCTCAAGCATGCGGTGGAGAGCCACGCCCGCCTCGTGCATTTCGAGGAAGGGCGCATCGAGATTTCCATGGCGCCGGGCGGCGATCCGAACCTCGTTCAGGATCTCTCCCGCAAGCTTGCCGAATGGACCGGCCGCCGGTGGCTGGTGTCGCTATCCTCCAAACAGGGCGAGGCGACGATCGCGGAAATCGCCCGTGCCGCCCGCGAGGAGCGGGAGGACGGCATCCGGGCCGAGCCGCTGGTGGCGGCCGTGCTCTCCCAATTCCCCGGTGCGCAGATCGTGGACGTGCGCATCAAGGAAGAGGTGCCGGAAGCCACCCTGGCACCGGTGGAGGAAGTCGACTCGGGCCCCGATGCCGACGAGGACGGGCTTTCACCCTTCGACTGACGGCGGAGGACGCCGCCGTCTCTTGTAAATCCGGCTCCGGTGGGGTGCCAGATTGGTGCGTGAAGAGATCTTTGCTTCCCCGACGCTCCGCGTCGTGCGGGGCGCCGGGGACCGTTCCGGCCCGGTCGTGGTCACCTTTGAACCCTATGCGGATTTCCCGTCGCTGGACCGCGCGGGATTTGGTGCGGCCTTCTTCGCGCAGCAGGGCATCGAGGCCTTCCATGTCATCCCGGCGCGCAACGACTGGTATCAAGATGCGGACATGCCGGCGGCGCTCGCCGCCATACGGGCGGCGGTGGGCGAGGGACGTCGTCTCGCCACCTATGGCAGCAGCATGGGCGGCTATGCCGCCTATCGTTTCTCGGGTCGCCTCCGGGCGGACGTGGTGCTGGCCTGTTCGCCGCAATATTCCGTCGATCCCGCAAGGGTGCCATGGGAGAAGCGCTGGAAGCGGGCCGCCGAAGGCTTGCGCTTTCCGTTCGATGCCGAACCGGTGCGGCGGGAGGCGAGGGCTTATCTATTCTATGATCCCCGCACCGCCGACCGTCGCCATGCCCGTCTGATCGGGCGGGAGATGCCGGTGTGCCATGTCCGTCTGCCCCATGCGGGCCATCCCTGCCTGCCGCTGCTGCGGGAGATGGGGCTGCTGGGGCCCACGGTGGAGGCGGTGGTCCGGGGGACGTTCGATCCGCAGGCTCTGGAGGCGGAGGTGCGCCAACGCAGCGATCGGTCGCCGCGCTATCTCATGCACAAGGCGCTGGCCCTGCCGCGGGTCTTGCGTGGGCGCCGTGTGCGCCTGCTGGACAGGGCGCTGGCGCTGGCCCCCGACGATCCGTGGGTTTCGCTCACCTATGGCTGGGTGCTGGCCTCCCATCGGGACTGGGACAAGGCGGATGCCCGCTTCCGCAAGGCGCTTGCGCTGTCGCCGGACGATCCGAGCCTGCTCTATGTGTACCGGCGCTTTCTGGAACGCGCAGGCCGCCACGCCGAGGCGCTGGCCGTGCAGGAAGCGATCGTGCGCCGCTTTCCCGAGGCCATCGTCCATGTGGCGGAACTCGATCGGGTCCGGGCGCAACAGGCCCGCAAGGGGCTGCTCAAGCGGCTCATCGCCGCGCTGCCCGGCCGGGGCTCGCACACAGCCCGGCCTTGAATGCGCCCCGCCGCCGACCTATGGCCTTTGTCCTGAACATGCCGGTGCGCTCCGCGCGGCCGGCCACACCGTGACCGGAACCGGGAGACCCTGACGATGCGCGACCTCATGGGCATGATGAAGCAGGCCAAGGAACTTCAGGGCCGGATGCAGCAGGTGCAGGAGGAACTGGAGAATACCGAGGTGGACGGCGCCTCCGGCGGTGGTCTCGTCACCGTGCGGGTGAGCGCCAAGGGCGCCACCAAGTCCGTGCGCATCGACCCGAGCCTCATGAAGCCGGAAGAGGTGGAGATCCTCGAAGACCTCATCGTCGCCGCGCTGGCGGACGCCCGCGCCAAGGCCGAGAAGGTGATGGCCGAGAAGATGCAGGAACTGACCGGCGGCCTGCCCCTGCCTCCCGGCCTCAAGCTGTTCTGATCGCTTTCAGCGCCGGAGCGCGGCGGGGTTGAAGAACAGCCCCGCCTTCAGGCTTTCGGCGATGCGCTCCGCCTTCTCCACGAAGAGGGCGGCAAGCTCTGGCGTGAACATCTCGCCCGTGGTCTGCCGCCACAGCGCCAGCCAGTCGCCGAACAGGTCCGGCGTCAGCGGCAGGGCGCGGTGCATGGCGAGCGGATTGCCCTTGTACTGGCGGCTCGCCAGCATGATGGAGCCCCAGAAGGCGTTGAGCGTCGCCATGTGCTCGGGCCAGTCGTCCACCGCCGCGTTGAAGACCGGGCCGAGCCGCTCGTGCGCTCGCGCCTTCGCATAGAAGCGGTCCAGCAGGTCTGCGATGGTCTGCGGCGTGACGTGATCGTGCATCAGGAGGCCACTTGGGCGGGGGGAGCCTCGCCGCGGCCCTGGATCAGCGCGGCGATGAGATCGCCCTGGCTGACCACGCCGGCGAGCTGGCCCTTGGCGTCCACCACCGGAATGTGGTGCATCCCGCTCTGCGACATGAGCGGCACGAGGGCGGCGACGCGCATCTCGGCGGTGACGGCGGTGACCGGCGTGCTCATGATCTCCTCCACCGTTCCATCCGGCGCCCGCCCGGCGCGGAGTGCCGCGCTGACGCGCCTGCCGAAGCCGAGGCGCGGGCCTTTATGGTCCCAGTCCACCTTGTCCAGCAAGTCGGTCTGGGTGAGGACGCCGATCACCTCCGCCTTGTCGCTGGTCACCGGCAGCACCTTGGTCCGGCCGGACCGCAACAGTTCCATGGCCTCCAGAATGGGGGTGGCGGGAGAGACCGCGAGTACGTGCCGCGTCATGATGTCTCCGCAGGTGAGCCCGTCCGAGCGCCGATCGAACGCGCGGAGCTGGGCGCGGTGCAGGATGTCCTCGAGGTCGGACGGGTCCACGTCGATCAGTTCGTCCGCCTCCCGCAGGGCGGCGATGATGTCCTGATGGGCGAAGGTGGCCGCGCGGGCTTCCTGCGCCGCCGGGGCCGGCGTCTTGAGCGGGGCGAGGTGCGGATAGCGCCGGCGCGTGAGGTTGTTGTAGGCGATGGCGACCGAGAGGATGACCAGCGAATTCACCATCACCGGCCACAGGACGAACGCATAGCCGAGCTTGGTCACCGCCGGGCCGCCCACCACGGCGGTGAGCGCCACCGCCCCGCTGGGCGGATGCACGCAGCGCAGCGCCAGCATGAGCGCAATGGCCCCGCCCACGCCGACGCCTCCGGCGAGGAAGGGATCGGGGATCCACATGGTGGCGGTGACGCCGACGGTGGAGGCCACCAGATTCCCGCCGAGGATCGACCAGGGCTGCGCGAGCGGGCTCGACGGCACGGCGAACAGCAGCACGGCGGACGCGCCCATGGGGGCGATGAGCAGCGGCACGGCGGAGCCCGAGCCGAGCGCGAGACGGGTGATGAAGCCGGTCAGGAAGATGCCGAGCAGCGCCCCGCAGGCGGCGCGGACCTGCTCGGACGGGCTCACCGGCCCGATGGGCGGAATGAGCCGCTTCAGGGTTTCGAGCATGGGGCGCCTCCCGTTCGGCTTGTTTGTTGCCCAATGAATTAGCAGGAAGCCTGATCCGTGGGCAATATTGGCATACGTAATGCCAATGCCTGGGTGCGGCTGGCTGGTCCCGGATTGGCGCTCCGGCGGGTGGCGCGCTACATGACGGGAAGCCGATTTGTGAAAGTGTGCCGCTGATGTCCCGTGCCGTGGCCGGTCCCGAGATCGAACGCCTCATCCAGCTTCTGGGCCGCCTGCCGGGCCTTGGCCCGCGCTCGGCCCGCCGGGCGACGCTGCATCTCATCAAGAAGCGCGAAACGCTGATGGCCCCCCTCGGCCTCGCCTTGCAGGATGTGCTCGGCAAGATCGTCGAGTGTCAGGTGTGCGGGAACGTGGACGTGCGCGATCCCTGCACGGTGTGCACGGACATCCATCGCGATTCGAGCGTGCTCGTGGTGGTGGCGGAGGTGGCCGACCTCTGGGCGTTGGAGCGGGCCAACGCCATCAACGCCAAGTATCATGTGCTCGGCGGCGTGCTCTCTCCGCTCGACGGCGTGGGCCCGGACGACCTCAATCTGACAAAGCTCGTTGAGCGCGTGGGGGCGGGTGGCGTCAACGAGGTGATCCTCGCGCTCGGCGCCACCGTCGATGCCCAGACCACCGCCCATTATGTCACCGACCTGCTGCGCGAGACCGGCGTGAAGGTGACCCGCCTCGCCCATGGCGTGCCGGTGGGCGGCGAGCTGGACCATCTGGACGAAGGCACGCTCTCCGCTGCCATCCGCGCCCGCACGGCGCTCTGAGCGCCCGGCGAGCACGGCCGGAACGGCCTTTTCCCCCTCCCCAGCCCTCCCCCGCAAGCGGGAGAGGGGGCCTGTTGCGCCAACCGCAGCGACAGGCCAAACCCTGGCGGGGAAAGCCCTCTCCCGCTTGCGGGGGAGGGTTGGGAGGGGGCAGGCACGCAAATGGGCGCGAAGCCGACATTCCCGGACGGGCGCCCTAACCCTCAAAACAGAACCGGCCGGGTTTCCCCGGCCGGCTGGTCTCGCGATGACGGATCGGGCTCAGCGGGTGGCGAGTTCGCCCACCACGGTGAAACGGCGCACGGCGCTGTTGTTCTCGATGCGGCCCAGCAGCTTCAGCGCGACGAAGGTGAAGATGGGTTCGCACAGCACCAGCGGCAGGTAGGAGGCGGCGAAGATCGCCCAGTCGTAGACCGGCGTGGCTTCGTTGCCCATCAGCAGCCAGAAGCCGACCATGCTGACGACGCCGGAATAATAGGCCGCGTCGAACTTCAGGATCTGCGCCCAGGAGACGGGCAGCTTGCTCTCGTCGCGGGCGAAGAAGCGCTTGCCGAAGGTCTCGTGCACGGCGATCAGCGGCACCATGAGCGAGAGGCTGTTGACGCCCAGGTGGACGAGGTCCTGCGGCTCGAACAGCGCGCCCTGCAGCAGCAGGCCGAGGGCGAAGCCGAACAGCGTCGGCACGAAGCCGAAGATGAAATAGACCGCTGAAGCTCCGACGAAATGCAGTTCCGACGCGCCCACCGGCAGGTGGAAAATCTCCATGAAGACGGAGAAGAAAGCGGCGGCGAGCACCGTTTTCACGAGGATCACGGGGTTGCGCACCAGCTTGGGCGCATAGGTGGCAAGGGTCGCGATGGCGGCGGCGTTGGCGGCGACGACCTTGGCGGCCGACAGGATGCCGGGTTCGATATGCATGGGAAAATTCCGGATGAAAGAGAACGGGTCAGGGGGCGCGTCTTTGGCGCGGCACGCACGCGCGGCGGCTCAGGCGCTGTCGGTCGTCATGTCCACCCCCATCCGTCCCGCCGACGGCTTCGAGTTCAGTTGCGAGAAGGCAGGTCTCCTGGCTCGCGTCCTGTCCGCGATCGCCTTCCGGGGCGTGCCCGTGGCATGAGGATCGCGTCTTCGGCCGCTTACAGTTGCGGGGGCAGCTCCGGCCTGGGCCTTGTGGCCGCACCGGATTCCCTTTTCACGGCCCCAAAGGGCCGCACCTTCCCGATGACACCTTAGCCAAGCCGATGCCGCGCCGCCACCTTTACGTCAGCTGCGGCAGGCTCAGCCCACCAGATCGAACCACTCGTCCTCGGTGATGGTCTTCACCCCGAGGCTGCGGGCCTTCTCCAGCTTGGAGCCCGCGCCGGGGCCAGCGACCAGAAGGTCGGTCTTGCCGGAGACCGAGCCGGCGACCTTGGCGCCGAGGCGCTCGGCCATGGCTTTGGCCTCGTCGCGGGTCATGCGCTCCAAGGATCCGGTGAAGACCACGGTCTTGCCCGAGACGGGCGACGTTGAGGCGACGGCCTCCAGCGGCTGGGGCGTCACTTCCTTCAGCAGCTCTTCCACGACCTGCCGGTTGTGCGGCTCGCGGAAGAACTCCACCACCGCCTCGGCCACCACGGCGCCGATGCCGTCGATGTCCGTCATCTCCTGCCACACCTCATTGCCCTGCGGCTTGCGGCGGCGGGTGGGCGGGGTCTCCTCGGAGGCCTCCTCCATCTCGGTGGGCATCTCGGCGCCGATGGCGGCATCGCGCAGGGCCTCCACCGAGCCGTAATGGCGGGCGAGCCGCTTGGCATTGGTCTCGCCCACATGGCGGATGCCGAGGGCGAAGATGAAGCGGTCGAGCGCGATGGTGCGCCGGGCCTCGATGGCGGCGAAGAGGTTCTGCGCCGAGGTCCTGCCCCAGCCTTCGCGGTTTTCCAGCTTCGAGAGCGACTGTTCGTTGCGGGCCTGAAGGCGGAAGATGTCCGCCGGCTCCGCGATCAGCTTCCACTCATAGAAAGCGTGGGCCTGCTTCTCGCCGAGCCCCTCGATGTCGAAGGCGTTGCGGGAGACGAAGTGGCGCAGCCGCTCCACCGCCTGCGCCGGGCAGATGAGGCCGCCGGTGCAGCGGCGCACCGCATCCTGCTTGCCGGTCTTGGGGTCCACCTCGCGCACCGCCTGGCTGTTGCAGACGGGGCAGTGGTGCGGGAACTGATAGGCCGTGGCCCCGGCCGGGCGCTTGTCCAGCACCACGGAGACCACCTGCGGGATCACATCGCCGGCGCGCTGGACCACCACGGTGTCGCCGACGCGGATGTCGATGCCCTCGCGGATCTCTTCGCCATTGCCGCCGATGGCGCGGATGTAATCCTCATTGTGCAGCGTCGCGTTGGAGACGACGACGCCGCCCACGGTGACGGGCGTGAGCTTCGCCACCGGCGTGAGCGCCCCGGTGCGGCCGACCTGGATCTCGATGGCCTCGATGACCGTGGTCGCCTGCTCGGCGGCGAACTTGTGGGCGATGGCCCAGCGCGGCGAGCGGGAGACGAAGCCGAGGCGCTCCTGAAGCGCGAGGCTGTCCACCTTGTAGACCACGCCGTCGATGTCATAGCCGAGGCTCGCGCGCTCCGCCCCGATCTTCCGGTAATGGGCCAGCAGCCCCGCCGCATCGGTGACGCGGATGGTGAGCGGATTGGTGGGCAGGCCGAAGCGCCGGAAGGCGTCCACCACCTCATGCTGGCTGGCGCCGGGCGGGCCGGGCTCGGCCTGCCCCCAGGCATAAGCGAAGAAGCGCAAGGGGCGCGACCGGGTGATTTCGGGATCGAGCTGGCGGAGCGAGCCCGCCGCCGCATTGCGCGGATTGGCGAACACCGGCTTGCCGGCCTCTTCCTGCCGGGCGTTGAGGGCGAGGAAGTCCGCCTTGCCCATATAGACCTCGCCCCGGATATCGATGATGTCCGGCACGCCCGCGCCCGTCAGGCGATGGGGGATTTCGGCAATGGTGCGCACGTTGGCGGTCACGTCCTCGCCCTGCGTCCCGTCGCCGCGCGTCGCCGCCCGCACCAGAACGCCGCCCTCGTAGCGCAGGGAGCAGGACAGGCCGTCGATCTTCGGCTCGGCGGTGAAGGCGAGTTCCGCGCTCTCGGCCAGATTGAGGAAGCGCCGCACGCGGGCCACGAACTCCTCGACCTCCTCGTCGGAGAAGGCGTTCTGGAGCGAGAGCATGGGCACCTGATGGACCACCTTGGCGAATTTCGCCGAAGGCGCCGCGCCCACCTTGCGCGAGAGGCTGTCGTCATTCTTGAGCGCGGGGAAGCGCGCCTCGATGTCTTCATAGCGCCGCCGCAGCCGGTCGTAATCGGCATCCGAAATGACCGGCGCGTCCTCCTGATAGTAGCGCGCGTCGTGGGACGCGATCTCCTGCGAGAGTGCGGCATGTTCGTCGGAGGCCTCGGTCGCCGAGAGGTCGGAGACGGCCTTGTCGCGGGTCGGAAGGGCGGGGCGGTTCGCGGTCATGGACGTCTTTTTGCTGGAAGCCGCCCGGTTCAGCAATGGGCGCCTGCAACTGGCGATTGTCTCTTTTTTGTAACCCGTCCAATGTACCTCCCAAGGCAAACGGGGAAACGGCCATGGCGGGGATGAGGAACACCATTCTGGGGGCGGCCTGTCTGGGCTTGGCGGGCTTCGGGGGCATCAGCTCCGCCGCTGCGCAGGCGGCGAGCGACGATGCGGCTCTTGTGGATCGCGGCGCCTATCTCGCCCGCGCGGCCGACTGCATGCCCTGCCACACGGGCGACAAGTCGAAGCCCTATGGGGGCGGCCTGCCCTTCAAGACGCCCTTCGGCGTGATGTATTCGGTCAACATCACGTCCGACCCGCAATATGGCATCGGCAGCTGGACCTTCGACGACTTCAAGGCCGCCCTGCACAACGGCATCCGCAAGGACGGCGCCTATCTCTATCCGGCCATGCCGTTCGACGCCTACACGGGCATTACGGACGATGATCTGAAGGCGCTCTGGGCCTTCGTGCGGCGCATCCAGCCGGTGGCGCAGCCCGATCGGGAAAACGAGCTGAAGTTCCCCTTCAACGTCCGCCTCGGCCTTCTGGCGTGGCGCGAGCTCTTCTTCACGCCCGCCACCTTCAAGCCCACCGCTGGCAAGAGCGACAGCTGGAACCGCGGCGCCTATCTGGTGGAGGCGCTCGGCCACTGCTCGGACTGCCATTCGCCGCGCAACATCATGGGCGCGGTGAAGTCGAAGGACATCTTCACCGGCTCCGAGGTGGACGGCTTCTACGCGCCGGACATTGCTTCCGCCGCGCTCGCCAAAAACTGGACCAAGGACACGCTCTCCCAGTTCCTGCGGACCGGATCGGCGCCGGGCAAGACCTCCGTGTTCGGCCCCATGGCCGAGGTGGTGCACGAGAGCCTTGCCTATCTCACCCCCGGCGACATCGACGCCATGGTGACCTATCTGCTCGACAGCCCGCCGCCCAAGGACAAGCCCGCCCCCGAGGCGGCTTCCCCCTTGCCGCATGATGTCTATGTGCGCGCGGCCAAGAGCTACATCGACAATTGCGCTCCCTGCCATCGCGACGGCGGGGTCGGCGCGGGCGTCGCGGTGCCGCCGCTCGCGGGCAATCCGGCGGTGACGGCGGCCGAGCCCTATAACGTCATCATGGCGGTGCTGGGCGGCCTGCCGGCGGGCGGCACCTATGGTGCCATGCCCTCCTTCGCCGGACGCCTGTCCGACAGCCAGGTGGCGGACCTCGTGAATTACGTGCGCACCTCGTGGGGCAACGGCGGCACCGCCAATGCCACCGCCGGCATGGTGGCCGCATGGCGCGCCACGGCCCATGTGCCGGATTATGGCACGCAGGTCGCTTCTTCCTTCGACTGCCCGAAGGTGGGCGGTGCGCCGGGCAACAGCGGGCCGGACGCCAAGGTGGTCGCCTCGCTCACCCAGATGATCCAGGGCGGCTCGCGGGCCATCGACAAGCTGGCGGATGCCTACACCTCAGCCTCCGGCGACAGCTCGCCCAACGGCGTGGTGGATGCGCTCACCGCCGCTTACTGTCCGGTGGTGGCGGCGAGCCAGGCGCCTGACTGGCAGAAATATGGCGACCTGCGCCGCTGGACGCTGCAGGTGGCCGCCGCCATTTCGCCGCGTCTCGCCTCCGGTACCATTCCGGACGTGCCGGTGATCTGGGCGGTGCCGGCGGGCACGGGCCTCATCGGCCGTGAGCCGGCGAGCCTTGCCGCCAAGCTGGCCTGCCCGGCGAACGACGGCAAGCAAGTGCCCAAGGCGCTCGGGGATGCGGCGGTCGCGCTGCTGGGCACGCCGAAGCCGCCGGTCAGCGGAGATGCCGCCAAGACCTATGCGACGACGCTGGTGCAGCAGAACCCGAAGGCGCGGCGGGCGGATGTGGCGAACGCCCTGATCCTCGCCTATTGCCCGGCGGTGGCGGCGCTGCCCGGCACGTCGATCGCGGAGCAGAACAACCTGCTGAACAGCTTCGGCCAGCAGGTCATCGGCACGCTGCAACTGCTGCCGACGCCGACGGTCGCGGCGAAATAGCCGGCAAACAACCGTCGCGGTGGGGTCAGACCAGTCCCGCCGCGACGTTGACGCCCAGCGCCAGCACGGAGGCGTTGAAGGCATAGGCCACGAGCTGGTGGCCGAGCACGAAGCGGCGCATCCGCGCCGAGTTCACGCTCACGTCCGCCGTCTGCGCCGAGGTGCCGATGGTGAAGGAGAAATACATGAAGTCCCAGGCATCCGGCTCCTGCGAGCCCGGAAAGCCGAGCATGGGATGGCAGTCGACGTCGGGCGCATAATATTCGCGGGCATAGTGCAGCGCGTAGATGCCGTGGATGAAGCACCAGGACAGCGCCAGCGTGCCGATGGCGAGCAGGATGTGCGCTGCCGCCGCGCCGCTGGCATGGGCGGTCGCTCCCGCCTCCATCACCACCGCCACGAGGCTGCTGAAGCTGGCGAGCAGGCAGCCGATGAGGATGGCGGCGGCGCCTTCGTCCTCCTCGGCGGCACGGGCCCGGATCTTCGCCGCATTGGAGCCGTTGACCATATGCAGGGTGAGGATGAGCCACAGCGCGATGCCCGCGTCCCAGCCCACCAGCAGGCGGGTGCGGAAGCTCAGCATGGGCGCGAAAAGCACGATCACGATGGCGACCCCCACGGCGATGGCGAGCCGGCGGTGCAGGCGCACGCCTCGCCGCAAGGCCGCACCCAGGGTCGGAACGGGAGGGGTGGAGCGGGACATGGGAGCCTTTGTGGTGCGGATGGCGTGTTCGTGCGGCATCATTCCCGCGTGTGGACGCGGCGATGTCTTAGCATCGGCCGCCAAGGTCGCCTATGATTGCGCTCCAGGTTGCGGATGGAGGCTTCCATGACGATTCCCAACGATGCGCGGGGCGGCATCGCTCCCGGCGGGCCTCTGCTGCCGGGACTGTCCCAGATGCGGCATTCCTGGGGCTGGTTCGTCGCCCTCGGCGCCGTCTTCATCCTGCTCGGGTTCGTGGCGCTGGCGCATCTCGTCGCTTCCACCTTCGCCACCGCGCTCTATGTGGGCGCGATGATCCTCGTGGCCGGCGTCGTGCAGGTGTTGCACGCTTTCCGGGTGCGGGAGTGGAGCCGGTTCGCGGTGTGGCTCGTCTGCGGCCTGCTTTATGTGGTGGCCGGCGGGCTCATCATGTCCGAGCCGCTGCTGGCGGCCGGCGTCATCACGCTGATGCTCGGCGTCGCCTTCGTGGTGAGCGGCGTGTTCCGCATCGCCGCCGGCCTCGGCGCGCGGGGCACCGACGGCTGGATCTTCATCGTTCTGTCCGGCGTCGTGACGCTGCTCCTCGGGGCGGTCATCATCGCCCACTGGCCGGTGAGCAGCCTCACCATTCTCGGTCTGCTCCTGGGGGTGGAGCTGATCGTGAACGGGGTGGCCACGCTGGTGTTCGGCCTTGCCCTGCGGGGCAAGGGCGTCTGACCCGTGGCGGAACCGCGCCGGGCGAGGGGGGAAGGGGCGCGCACCGGAACCGTGGTGCGCCTGCCGGTGCGTGCGCGTCCCGCGCCCGCACCGCGCGACCTGAGGCTCGATTTCTTCCGCGGCCTGGCGCTGTGGCTGATCTTCCTCGACCACGTTCCGACGAACGTCCTCAACATGGTGACGCTGCGCAATTTCGGCTTCAGCGACGCGTCCGAAATCTTCGTCTTCATCTCCGGCTACACAGCCGCGATGGTCTATGGCCGGGTGATGCATGAGCGCGGCTTCGTCATCGCCTCCGCCCGCGCGCTGAAGCGGGCGTGGCAGCTCTATGTAGCCTTCGTCTTCCTGTTCGTGGTCTTCCTCGCCCAGATCTCCTACGTGGCGGGCCGGTTCAACAATCCGCTCTATGCGGAGGAGACCAACGTCCTGCGTTTCCTCGACGAGCCGGACGTGACGCTCATCCAAGCGCTGCTGCTGCGCTTCAAGCCGGCCAACACGGACATCCTGCCGCTTTACATCCTGCTGATGGCCGCCCTTCCGCTGGTGCTTGCGGGCCTGCTGCGGCGGCCCAATCTCACCCTTGGCCTGTCGGTTGCGCTTTATGCGGTGACGCGCGCCATGGGCTGGAACCTGCCCGGTTGGCCGGAGGAGCATGTCTGGCTGTTCAACCCGCTCGCCTGGCAACTGCTCTTTGTCTTCGCCGGCTGGTGCGCCATCGGCGGATCGGAGCGGCTGGAGCCCGTGCTGCGCTCACGGGTGGCGGTGGTGGCCGCCGGCCTCTTCCTGGTGGTCTCGGCCGTCGTGGTGCTGAGCTGGAGCGTTCCGGCGCTTGATGGTGTCGTGCCGGAGGAACTGGGCGAGCTGATCTATCCCATTTCCAAGACCGACATGTCTCTGCTGCGCTTCTTCCACTTCCTCGCATTGGCGCTGGTGGTGGTGCATTTCGTGCCGCGGGACTGGCGGGGGCTCACCTCGCCGCTCGCCCGGCCCCTGGTGCTGTGCGGACAGCATTCGCTGGAAATCTTCTGCCTCGGCGTCTTCCTCTCCTTCGGCGCCCATCTGGTGCTGGTGGAAGTGAGCGGCCGGCTGTGGGTCCATATGGCTGTCAGTTTGGCAGGAATCGCAATCATGGTTGCGCTCGCCGCCGTGATGTCGTGGTATCATGAGAATGAGAAACGGCGGGGGCCCGAGCGGCCTCCCGGAGGACCGGCATGATCCGCAGGGTCGGGCCATGGATGATCGCACTGGCCCTGGCGTGCCTCACGCCGGGAACGCTGGCGGCTCAGCCGGCGGCGCCCGCCGCGTCCGCCGTCCGGGCCTGCCCCGCGCCTGACCGCTATCTCACGCCCAAGGTGCCGCTGCGCCGGGCGGCGGAGGCGGTGCGCAAGGGCAAGCGGCTGCGAGTGCTGGTCTTCGCCGCCGTTCGCATGCCGGCCATCACCGAGACGGTGGAGGCCAAGCGCTATCCCGCGAGCCTTGCTGCGGCTCTGTCCCAGCGCCTGCCGGGCGTCGATGTCACCGTAACGACCCGCATGGAGCCGCGGGCCGGCGCGGGCGAGAGCCTGCCGCTGCTGAATGCGGCCCTCTCCGCGCCTGTCGCCCCGTCCGGCTACGACCTCGTGATCTGGCAGCTCGGGTCCACCGACGTGCTGAAGGGCACCGACATGTCGGCCTTCGGCACCAAGCTCTCGTCCGGCGTGCAGGCCATCCATGCGCGGCAGGCGGACGCCATCGTCATCACCATGCAGTATAGTCCCCGCACCGACTTCATGTTCGACGCCGGGCCATATCTTCAGGCGCT
Organism: Azorhizobium caulinodans ORS 571; assembly: GCF_000010525.1. Classification (GTDB taxonomy): domain Bacteria; phylum Pseudomonadota; class Alphaproteobacteria; order Rhizobiales; family Xanthobacteraceae; genus Azorhizobium; species Azorhizobium caulinodans. The sequence continues at coordinate 185,718 of NC_009937.1, forward strand.
GCGCTGGACCGTGAAGTCCGAGGGCGCGGCGCTGTTCAACCGCTACGACATCATGCGCTACTGGGCGGAGGAGGGGACGTTCGACCTTTCCGATCTCCAGCCCGGCGCCAGCATGTTCGAGGATGTTCACCGGTGTGTCGGTGATCTGCTCGCCCGCTTCATCACCAACGGCATGGCTGCGCCGGAGACCCAGTGATCCAATGCGTCTGATGTCCCTTTTCCGTCTCGGTGTCCTCGCGCTGCCGCTCACCCTTCCCGCCGTCGCCCACGCCGAAACCCCGGTGTGTTCGACTGTCACCAGCCAGCCGACGCTCCGGTTGCCGCGCGCCGCTGACAAGCTGGCGAAGACCAAGCAGCTCACCATCGTGGTGCTCGGCTCGTCCTCCACGGCAGGAGTCGGCGCCTCCGGTCCGGACCGCACCTATCCGGCGCGCCTCCAGCAGGAACTGGCGGCGCGCTTTCCCGGCACCACCATCACCGTGCTCAACCGCGGCGTGAACGGCGAGGACGCGCCCGAGAACGTGCGCCGCATGGACCGGGACGTCGCTCCGGCGCAGCCGGATGTGGTGATCTGGCAGGTGGGCACGAACGCCCTTCTGCGGCAGTTCGGCCTTGGCAACATCGGCGAAACCATCCGGACCGGCATCACCCAGCTTCGGGGCTATGGCGCGGAAGTGGTGCTGATGGACCCGCAGTACGCCCCCTGGGTGGTGGCGGACCCGGATTCCAAGCCGATGGTGAAGCTGATCGACGACGTGGGGCGCGAGATGAACGTGCCGGTCTTTCATCGCTTCGCGATGATGCAGGTGTGGCATGACCGGGACAAGATCAGCTTCCCGCAGATGAGCGCCTTCGACGGCTTGCACGGCAACGACTTTGCCTATGACTGCCTCGGCCGTTCGCTGGCCTACAGCGTGGCGATGGGCCTCAAGGCCCCGTCCCAGCCGGCGGTGGCCTCCACCGCCGTGCCGCGCCCGCGCTGACGCAATAAAAAGGGGCCGGTCGCGCCGGCCCCGTTCCATGCTCCGACCGATCGTCGGAAACGCTCAGATCAGGATGTCCCGCTTCTCGCTCACGGTCGCATCGGCGCCGAGGCGGTAGAGGATGGGCGCGCCGGTGGCGAGCTCGCGCTTCATGATGCCTTCCGGCGACAGACGCTCCAGCACCATCACCAGCGCGCGCAGGGAATTACCGTGCGCCGCCACCAGCGTGCGCTCGCCGCGCAGCACGCTCGGCAGGATCTCCTGCACGAAATAGGGCAGCACGCGGGCGACCGTGTCGCGCAGGCTCTCGCCGCCGGGCGGGGAGATGTCATAGGAACGGCGCCACACATGCACCTGCTCCTCGCCGAACTTGGCGCGGGCATCGTCCTTGTTGAGGCCGGAGAGATCGCCGTAATCGCGCTCGTTCAGCGCTTGGTCGGCGATGGTCCTGAGGCCGGTGAGGCCCATTTCCTCCAGCACCAGCTGGCAGGTGCGCTGGGCGCGGGTGAGGGCCGAGGTATAGGCCACGTCGAAGCTCAGGCCCTCGGCGGCGAGCAGCGCGCCGGCGCGGCGGGCTTCGCTGACGCCCTGATCGGTCAGGTTCGGGTCACGCCAGCCGGTGAAGAGGTTCTTGAGATTCCACTCGCTCTGTCCATGACGGACGAGGACGAGAAGCCGGTCCATAGGAATGTCCTTGCGTGGCTGGCGGGTCCGCGGCGGCTGAGGCCGCCGGGCCGCGATCGGAATGCACGCGAGACATATAGGACGCCGCCGGAAAACTCAAAGACGGCCCACCTTCCACCCCGCGCGCGGGTCAGCCGGCGAGGCCCAGCACATCGACCATGGAATAGAGGCCGGGCTCGCGGCCCTTGGCCCAGCGGGCGGCCGTGAGGGCGCCATTGGCGAAGATGGTGCGGCTCTCGGCCTTGTGCACCAGTTCGACGCGTTCGGAGGGGCCAGCGAAGATCACCGCATGCTCGCCCACCACGGAGCCGCCGCGCAGGCTGGCAAAGCCGATGTCGCCGGGGCGGCGGGGGCCGGTGACGCCATCGCGGGCCTTGGCGGTCCAGTCCGGCAGGTGGATACCGCGACCCTCGGCCGCAGCCTCGCCCAGCAGCAGGGCCGTGCCCGAGGGCGCGTCGACCTTGCGGGCGTGGTGCATCTCGACGATCTCGATGTCGAATTCGATGCCGAGGGCGGCGGCGGCCTGGCGGGTGAGGGCCGCCAGCATGTTCACGCCGAGGCTCATGTTGCCGGACTTCACCACGACGGTGCGGCGGGCGGCCGCCTCGATGGCTGCATTCTCCGCCGCCGAGAAGCCGGTGGTGCCGATGACGATGGCGATGCCGGCCTCGGCGAGGCGCTCCGCGAGACGCACGGACGATGCCGGGGTGGAGAAGTCGATCACCACGTCGGTGCCGTTGAGGGTGGCGGCGGCGTCGCTCTCGATGGTCACGCCGGCCGGCTTCAGGCCGGCGAGCACGCCGGCATCCTCGCCCAGATGGCCGCTGGTGCTGTGCTCCAGCGCGCCGGCAAGCGACAGTCCCTCGCCATTCAGGACCGCGCGCAGCAATTCCTGGCCCATGCGGCCGCCGGCCCCGTTGATCACCACCCGCAGATCGGACACGTCGCTTCGCTCCCTGAAACGGATACGTGCCCGGTCCGAAGGGCGGCGGGTCAGCCGTGGCAGGTGACCCGCCCGCACGACTCAGCCGGGCTGGGGACCGTCATAGCCCGAAATGATGATGAAGTCCGTTTCCGCCACGGCCTGCCGCAGCGGGATCGCCTGCTGGTAGGCGGGCGAGTGATAGCATTCCACCGCCGCATGGACGTCCGGGAAGCGGATGATGACATTGCGCCCGCGCGCCGTGCCCTCGACGATGGCGATGCGCCCGCCGCGGGCCACCGGCACACCGCCGAAGGCCGCCACCCGGTCACCCACCATCTCCGCATGGGCACGGTAGCCCTGCGGGTTGCGCAGCGAGATGCGCATGATCCAGTAGCCGGGAACGCCCGGCGGCTCGAGCGGCGGGAGGTCTTCGCTCACGCCTTCAAGGATGACGAGATCGGCCTGGGAATAGGGGCGGCGCAGATCGATGGCGGCCTGATAGGCCGGATCGTAATAGGCGGCCTGGGCGGCGTCGAAGCTCGGAAACTCGACGACGACGTTGCGGGCGCGGGAATCGCCCTCCATCGTCTTGAAGTTGCCTGCCCGGACCAGGAAGCGCCCGCCGTGGGCGGCGATCACCGGTCCGTTGGCCAAGGTATAAGGATGGTAGCCTTCGGGATCGTGGACATCGACCCGCGCGACCCAGTAACCCTTCGGCGTCCCCAACTCGCTCATGTGCGCCTCGCCCCATTGCGCGGCGCGGGATCACCCGGCCGCTTTTGCCAGTTCCTCCAGGATGCTCCGGGCTGCTGCGGACGGGTCCGCCGCGCCGGTGATCGGTCGTCCCACGACGATGCGGTTCGCCCCCGCCGCCATGGCATCGGCGGGCGTGGCAAACCGCTTCTGGTCGCCGGCCGCGCTGCCAGCGGGGCGAACGCCCGGGGTCACGATCTGGAAATCCGGGCTGGTCGCCGCGCGGACCATGGCCGCGTCGGTGGGCGCGCAGATCACGCCTGCAATGCCCGCCTCCTGGGCCTGGATGGCCCGGCGCCGCACGGTTTCCGTCACACCCTGAGCATAGCCTGCCGCAGCGAGATCCGCCTCATCATAGGACGTCAGCACCGTAACACCTAAAACTTGCAGGGCGCTGCCCTTCGCGCCGCGGGCGGCGGCGGCCATGGTCTGCGGGTAGGCGTGCACGGTCAGCAGCGAAACGCCCCGTTCGGCGGCGGCGGCGGTCGCCTTTTCCACCGTGTTGCCGATGTCGTGCATCTTGAGGTCCAGGAAGACCTTCTTGCCGGCGTCGATGAGGTCCGCCGCCAGGTCGAGGCCGCCGCCCACGGTAAGCTCCAGACCGACCTTGTAGAAACTCACCGCATCGCCGAGTTGCCAGACGAGCGCTTCGGCAGCACCCACGTTGGGATAATCGAGAGCGACGATGAGACGGTCGCGGATGTCCGGGGAGACGTCGGTCAAGTCAGGCAGCCTCTTCGATCGGGCGCCACCGGTCGGGCGCCGTGGTGTGCGTAGAGCGGAACCAGCATCCACCCCCCACCGGTGGCTGGTCGTGGGAACGGGAAATCGCATAGCTGGCGTGGTGGCACAACAAAAGCGTGCCGACGCCGCCATGGCCAACGAAGACGGTGGGTACGTCAGGGGCCTCCGCCAGCGCCGAAGCGACGGCCGCGACGATGCGGCTTTGCGCGTCGATGGCCCGCTCCCAGCCGCGGATGCTCTCGTCCGGCGCCGCGAAAAAGGCGTTGGCCACCTGCTGGAATTCCGCTTCCGGCAGATAGCCCGTGGCCGAGCGGTCGTTCTCGTGCATGGCGTCGCGCACCTCGACCGTCAGCCCGAGGGCGCCGGCCAGGATGGCCGCGGTCTCGCGGGCCTTGGTCTCGGTGGACGAGATGATGCGGCGGAAGCCGGTCAGGACCGGGCTTGCGGCGAAGGCGGCGGCGCGAGCGCGGCCGACCGCGGACAGGCCCCAGTCCGGCACCGGAACGGCTGGGTTCACCTCGACCTGCGGATGGCTCACATACAGGAATGAGGTCATTGCCGCCCCGGAAATGCGGGCGCGGGGAGGTTCCCCGCGCGGCAGGCTTCGGACCTGAGGCTCGGGCCTGGGTCAGGCGCTCGGGCGGCGGTAGGCCCACACGCGCGCCGGCGGCAGGTTGCGCCATACGCGGGGGGAGCGCTCGCCGTGGATCTCGCCCGGCTTCAGCGGCACCGGGGAGACCACCGCATAGGTGAACTGCACGAAGGGCGCGCCGGGACGGGAGAGGTCGAAGGCCTCGTTCACCATGCGGTCGCGCTCCTGCGGCGGCTTGGTGAACAGCGGCAGGGACGAGATGGTGCCGACCGCCGGGGCATCGAGCCGGTCCTTCAAGATTTCGTACATGGCGTACGCATCGCCCTGGATGACCGTGACGCCGGGGTGGCGCTTGCGCAACAGGGCGCAGAATTCGGGATTGTATTCGATCAGGAACAGGCGTTCCGGCGCGAATCCGCGGGCGATGAGCGCGCGGGTCACGGGACCGGTGCCCGGCCCGAGCTCGATGACGGGGCCATCGATGGCAGGATCGAGATAGCTCGCCATCATCTTGGCGAGCGCCCGTCCGGACGGGGACACGGCGCCGGTCTTGAGCGGGTTCTGGAACCAGGACTGGAGGAAGCGCATCTCATCGTTGAGACGGGGCTTCACGGACACTTCGCGACGCGGCGGAGTATGGAGCATTCGGTCGGCTCCGGCAGGAACGAGCGCAGAATTCTCTGGCGATTAGACGGGAAAGCACACCGGGTCAAGGCGCCCGAGCCATGCTTGGCACAGGCACCTTGACGCTGACGCTGTGTCAATTGCCGAGGAAGTGACCGAGTTCCGTCCGGAATTCCGGCGCGATGTCGGGCCGCGACAGGGCATAGGCGACGTTCGCCATGAGGAAGCCGATCTTCGAGCCGCAGTCATAGACCGAGCCGTCGAAGCGGACGGAGAAGAAGCGCTCGCGCTCCATCAGCTTCAGCATCGAGTCGGTGAGCTGGATCTCGTTGCCCGCGCCCTGCTCCTGCTTGGCGAGCAGGTCGAAGATGGTGGGCTGGAGGATGTAGCGGCCGGAGATGGCGAGGTTGCTCGGCGCCGTGCCGGCCGCCGGCTTCTCGACCATCTGGGTGATCTCGTGCGCCTTGGCGCTGGTTTCCTTGCCGAGGCCGACGATGCCGTACTGGTTCGTCTGGTCGTCGGGAACCTCATAGACCGAGATCACGTTGCCGCCGGTCTTGTTGTAGGTCTCCACCATCTCGGTGAGGCAGCCCTTGCCGTTGCCGTTGGGCAGATGGAGCATGTCGGGCAGGAGAAGCGCGAAGGGTTCGTCGCCGATCAGGTCCCGGGCGCACCAGACCGCATGGCCAAGGCCGAGAGGCAGCTGCTGGCGGGTGAAGGAGGTGGTGCCGGCCTTCGGTGTGTCGCGGTCGAGCTGCGCGAGTTCCTTGGTCTTGCCGCGGTCGGCAAGGGTCTTCTCGAGCTCGAACTGGCGATCGAAATGGTCCTCGATCACCGCCTTGTTGCGGCCGGTGACGAAGACGATGTGCTCGATGCCGGCGGCGACCGCCTCGTCCACGACGTGCTGCACCACGGGACGGTCCACCACCGTCAGCATCTCCTTCGGCACCGCCTTGGTGGCCGGAAGGAAGCGCGTTCCCAGACCCGCGACCGGCAGGATGGCTTTGCGAAGTGGCTTTGGCATGACGCCCCGTTCCTTATTTCCCAAAATGGAAAAGCCCGGCTTCCTAACACAGGAAACTGGGTGTTCGCAAAGCAACGCTATGGCCCGGAATTGGTTGCAAAACTTGAGCATTTTGCGGCCGAACAGCGACTACTCCTTTTAATTGACGCAGAAGGAGCGCTGCATCACCTTCACCTTGAACATGCAAGGAGGACGGCATGGCGGTTCTGGTCACCGGTGGTGCGGGCTATATCGGCAGCCACATGGTTCTCGCCCTCGTGGATGCCGGCGAGCCCGTGGTGGTGCTGGACAATCTCTCCACCGGCTTCCGCTGGGCCGTCCACCCGAGCGCCACCTTCATCGAGGGCGACGTGGCCGATGCCGACCTTGTCGCCCGCATCGTCGCCGAGCATGACATCAGCGCGGTGGTGCATTTCGCCGCGCGCATCGTGGTGCCGGAATCGGTCGCCGATCCGCTCGGCTACTATCTCGCCAACACGGTGAAGACCCGCGCGCTCCTCGACGCGCTGGTGAAGGCCGACGTGCCGCACATGATCTTCTCCTCCACCGCCGCCGTGTACGGCATGGTGGGCAACGATCCGGTGGCGGAAGACGCGCTGCTCTCGCCCATCTCGCCCTATGGCCGCTCCAAGCTCATGAGCGAGTGGATGCTGGAGGACACGGCGGTGGCGACCCCGCTGCGATACGTGGCGCTGCGCTATTTCAACGTGGCGGGCGCCGATCCGGCCGGCCGATCGGGTCAATCCACGGCGGGGGCGACCCATCTCATCAAGGTCGCCTGCGAGACGGCGCTCGGCAAGCGCGCCGCCATGTCCGTCTTCGGTACCGACTATCCGACGCCGGACGGCACCTGTCTGCGCGACTATATCCATGTGAGCGACCTCGTCGCCGCCCATCTCGACGCGCTCAACCACCTGCGGCGGGGCGGGGCGAGCGGCGTCTACAATTGCGGCTATGGCCGGGGCTATTCGGTGCTGGAGGTGATCGAGACCGTGAAGGCGGTCTCCGGCGTCGATTTCACCGTGAACTACGCCCCCCGCCGTCCGGGCGACCCTGCGGCCATCGTCGCCAAGGCGGACCGGATCCGGGCCGCCATCGGCTGGACTCCGCGCCTCGACGATCTGGAGACCATCGTGCGCCATGCGCTCGACTGGGAACGGAGCCTGGAAGCCCGCAAATCCGCCGCCTGAGGCCCCGTCCCACGCCCTTGTGAGCCGGAAGACGCCATGGCGCGGGCATAAACTTGCCCTGCGTTAACCGTGGCGCAACCATATTCGCTGCCCATTAGCTCTCATGGGACGCTCGGCCTGCCGCGTGTCCCTCGAGGTTCAGGGCCGCGCCGGCTGCGTGGCGGAAAGGCGGAGTGATGGCGGTGAAGACGACCCGATCGACCCGGATGGCGGCGCGGACCGGCAGGACCACTGCGCGCGGCCTCGCGGCGGCCTTCGCGGCCGCCGTCTCGCTGGTGGCGGTGGCGCCCGCCGGCGCGCAGGCGCAGGTGACGGGCTCCATCTTCTCGGGCTTCCAGCCGCAGCAGCCTCCGGCCCCCGAGCGCGCCGGCCACCCGCTGATGCAGCCCGAGGCCATCGCGCAGGCGCAGGCCAATTTCCCCAACTGCATCGCCGCGCTGCAGCCTTTGGCGCAGTCCAAGGGCGTCTCGCCGGCGAGCTTCCAGCGTCTGACCGCCGGGCTCGAGCCCGACATGAAGATCATGGACTATCTCGACAGCCAGCCGGAGTTCTCCAAGACGCTCGGCGACTACGTGACCATGCTGGTGAGCCAGACCCGGATCACCAAGGGTCGCGAGATGCTGGAGAAGTACAAGCCCATCTTCGAGAAGGTGGAGAAGGCTTACGGTGTCGACCGCTATGTGGTGGCGGCCATCTGGGGCATCGAGACCAGCTATGGCGACCCCAAGGGCATCGGCACCCGCTCGGTGCTGCGCTCCACGGCGACGCTCGCCTGCATCGGCCGGCGGCAGGATTATTTCCGCGACGAATTCATCGCCACGCTCCAGATCATCGACCGGGGCGACGTGCCGGCGGATCATATGAAGGGATCGTGGGCGGGCGCCTTCGGCCCCACCCAGTTCATGCCCACCTCGTTCCTGCGCTATGCGGTGGACTTCGACGGCGACGGCCACCGCAACGTGGTGGATTCCATCCCGGACGTGATCGCCTCCACCGCCAACAACCTCAAACTCGACGGCTGGCAGTTCGGCCAGACCTGGGGCTATGAGGTGGTGCTGCCGCAGAACTTCGACTACCGCTACGTGGATCGGACCAAGCGCTACTCCATGGCCCAGTGGGCGTCGCTCGGCATCCGCCGGGCCAATGGGCAGGCCTTCCCGCGTCCCAGCGACACGGGTTTCCTGTTGCTGCCCTCCGGTGCCAAGGGCCCGGCCTTCATCATGCTTCCGAACTTCGGCGCCATCCTGCGCTACAATCCGGCGGACGCCTACGCCCTGGCCATCGGCCACCTCGCGGACCGGCTGCGCGGCGGCGGCGACTTCGTGCAGGCTTGGCCGAAGGAGGAGCGGGCGCTCTCGCGCACCGAGCGCCTCGAACTCCAGACCCGCCTGTCGCAGATGGGCTACGACATCGGCAATATCGACGGCATCCTCGGGCAGAAGACCCGCGTGGCCGTGCAGGACTTCCAGACCCGCGCGGGCATGATCCCGGACGGCTACCCGAACCTCGACGTGCTGGCGCGCATGCGCCAGTGATCCCCCGCGGGGTCAATCCGCCACCAGAGGCAGGCGCGCCGTCACGCGCGCGCCGCCGCCGGGACGGTCCGCGATCCCGACGGTGCCGCCGATGCTGTCGGTGATCTGCCGCACGATGGTGAGCCCCAGCCCCGCGCCGCCGGTCTCGCGGCTGCGGGAGGCATCGAGCCGGTAGAAGGGCTCGAACACCCGCTCACGCTCGGCCTCGGGGACGCCGGGCCCACGATCCTCCACCACCAGATCCACCGCATCCCCGTCCCTCATGAGGGAGACGTCCGCCCGCCCGCCATAGGCGATGGCATTGCCGATGAGGTTCGCCGCCAGACGCTTCAGAGCCGAGGGCGCCGCCGCGACGCGGCAGGGAACGGACGGCGCGCTGAAATGGACAGGGGCCCCTTCCGCCTCTCGCCCCGCGCATTCCTCCGCCACCAGCGCCGCAAAGTCGGTGCTCGCGCCGTCGCGCCCCGTGAAGCTGCCGCGCGCGAAATCGAGCGTGTCGGCGAGCAGCGCCTGCATCTCCTCGAGGTCGCGCTGGGCGCGGGCCGTCTGCGGACCCTCCGGCAGGAGCGCGATGCGCAGGCGCAGCCGCGTGACATAGGTGGCGAGGTCATGGCTCATGGCCCCGAGCACGAGGCTGCGGTTGCGCACCAGTTCGACGATGCGCCGCTGCATGGCGTCGAAGGTCTCAGCCAGCCGCCGCACGTCCGGCGCGCCGCGGGGCTCCACACGCTGGGGCTCAAGGCTGGTGCCGAAGCGGTCCAGCGCGGCCGAAAGCTCGGAAATCGGCCGGGTTTCCCGCCGCACCGCGAGGACTGTGGCGAGCGCCACCGCGATGCCCAGCAGCCCGGCCACGAGGCCGACGGGAACGCCGAAAAGCCGCGCGGTCAGTTCCCCCCGGGCGCGCACCAGCAGGAAGCGGCCATCGGCCAGCCCGACGGTCATGCGCAATTCCCGTGCGGGCCAGGACAGCATCATCGGAATCCAGCGCCCGCCGAAGGCCGTGTCGAGGACGACGGTCACCTCGCGCGGATCGTTCTTCCCCAGTTGCGCCCGGATGAGGCGCTCGAGCAGGGGCACACGCTCCAGCAGCGGCGGGCGCTTCGTCTCTCCTGTCTCGGGCTGCGGCGCGATGCGGGCGCGAAAGCCGGGGCCGCTGACGGCATCGAGCGCAAGCGCGCGGTCCGGCTCCGGCAGCCGGTCCAGCAGTTGCGCGAGGGCTCCCACCTGCGTCGCCATGGAGCCGGCGACACCTTCGCCGTTCAGACGCCGATCCGTGAAATAGGCCGCCGTCATGAGCATCTGGGCGATGACGAGGCCGCCCGCGATGATGAGCGCGAGCCGCAGCGGCAGCTTGAAGCGCGTCAATTGCCTTTGCCTCCGGGAGGAAGGGCGAAGATGTAGCCGCCGTTGCGTACGGTCTTGATGAGTTGTGCGGCCTCCGGCGCGACCAAGGACAGGCGGCGGCGCAGGCGGCTGACGGCCACATCGATGGTGCGGTCGAACGGGTCCGCGCTGCGCCCGCGCGTCCAGTCGAGCAACTGGTCGCGCGACAGCACGCGGCGCGGCCGCTCGAGGAAGCAGGCGAGGAGGTCGAACTCCGCGGAGGTGAGATCGAGTGCGATCCCATCCGGGGTCCGGACGCTGCGGGCATCAAGATCGGCGATCAGCCCGCCGAAGGCGATGTCCTGCCGCCGCGGGTCCTCGCCCACCCGTGCCGCCGCCTGCACCCGCCGCAATATCGCGCGGATGCGGGCGAGCAACTCCCTGGGATTGAAGGGCTTGACCAGATAGTCGTCGGCGCCGACCTCCAGCCCCACGATCCGGTCCACCTCGTCGCCTTTGGCGGTGAGCATGAGCACCGGCACATCCCCCTGCGCCCGCAGGCGGCGGCAGAGCGAAAGCCCGTCCTCGCCCGGCAACATGATGTCGAGGATGACGAGATCGGGACGGATGCCGGCAAGGATCGCATCCATGGCGCGGCCGTCGGCGGCGAGGCGGGTGTCATAGCCTTCGCGGCCGAGGAAATCCGCCAGCAGGGAGCGGATCTCCCGGTCGTCTTCGACGATGAGAAGGGTGGTAGCGGAAGCGCCCTGCGACATGGCGCAACTCTATTCGGCCGCCTGCCGCCCGCAAGCGGCGCTGGAGCACGCGTTACAAATCGTTACGAAACGGCGTTGGCCTGCAATCTTGCTGCGAAGCGACGCAGCGATGGTCTTTTCTGAAGGCGGCACGTTTCTCCGCTTTCGGTCGGGCCGGGCGGAACCGCCCCCTTCGCTCCGGCCCGGCCCTCGTCCATGTGGAGGATGAAGATGCGTTCCAACACCCGTGCGCTGCGTCTGCGCGACCTGTTGCTGCCGGCCGTGCTGCTGGTGCCCGTTGCCGTCTCTGCCATTTCGGCGCCCGCGGCAGCCCAGAATGCGCAGGCCCAGCAGATGTTCCAGAAGGCCTGCGGCAGCGACGTGAAGAAATACTGTTCCGATGTTCAGCCCGGCGGCGGCCGTATCATTCAGTGCATCAAGGCCAATGAGGCGAGCCTCTCGGACACCTGCAAGAGCGCGCTCGTGCAGATCAAGGCGCAGTCGGGCCGATAGGCCGCTTCCGGTCATCCGCCCTCGAAGGCTGTTCGGTACTGCACTCTCTGCATGGGTTTTGGAGGCCGAGGGACCATCCGGTTTGAACCAGTCCGGACGGCGCGGCCTCTGAAGCACGCCCTGGTGTTGGCTGCCCTTGTCCGGCCGGCGCTTCAGAACCGGGGTGACCTCCAACCGCCCCGGAAAGCCCCGGCCGTCCTGCGGTACCCGGCGGTCCGGTGGCGTGGCGGCCCGAGACATCGGGCCGCCTTTTCGCGTTTGGACTCAGGCTTTCCCGCGCAGGGCGGGGTCGCCGTAGCCGCCGCCGGTGGGCGTCACGATGATGACGGCTTCGCCCGCCGCAAGCTCAGTCTGAGCGCAACCCTCCAGCTTCTCCATCGTGCCGTCGGTGCGGCGGACATAGCCTTCGCCCACCGCGCCGGGCTCGCCGCTGGCGATGCCGAAGGGGCGCACGCGGCGGTGCGAGGAGAGGAGGGCGCATTCCATGGGCTCCAGGAAGCGGATGCGGCGATAGGTGCCGCCGCCCGCATTCCATTGCCCCTTGCCGCCGGAACCCTCGCGCACGTGGAAATCCTCGAGCAGCACCGGGAAGCGCGTTTCCAGCACTTCCGGATCGGTGAGGCGGGAGTTGGTCATGTGCACGTGCACGCCGTCGGTGCCGTCGAAGCCGGGGCCGGCGGGCGAGCCGGAGCAGATGGTCTCGTAATACTGATAGGTGGCGTTGCCGAAGGTGAGGTTGTTCATGGTGCCCTGGGAGGCGCCCATGGCCTTCATGGCGCCGAACAGGCAGTTGGTGACGGCCTGCGAGGTCTCCACATTGCCGGCCACCACGGCGGCGGGATATCGCGGCGAGAGCATCGAGGCCTCCGGCACCACGATGCGGATGGGCCTGAGGCAGCCGGCATTCATGGGGATCTCGTCCTCCACCATGACGCGGAAGACATAGAGCACCGCCGCGCGGGTAACGGGCTCGGGGGCGTTGAAATTGTTCGGCTGCTGCGGCGAGGTGCCGGTGAAGTCGACGGTCGCCTCGCGCTTCTGCTTGTCGACGCTGATCTTCACCTTGATGACCGTGCCCTGGTCCATCTCATAGGTGAATTCGGAGTCCGAGAGGCGGTCCAACACGCGGCGCACGCTCTCGGCGGCATTGTCCTGCACGTGGCCCATATAGGCCTTCACCACGTCGAGCCCGAAGGTCGCGATCATCTTGTTGAGTTCGCGCACACCCTTCTCGTTGGCGGCGATCTGAGCCTTGAGGTCGGCGACATTCTGCACGGGATTGCGGGCGGGATATTTCGCGCCCGAGAGCAGCGCCACCAGTTCCGCCTCGCGGAAGCGGCCCTGATCGACGAGCTTGAAATTGTCGATATAGACGCCTTCTTCCTCGATGTTGGTGGCGAGCGGGCTCATGGAGCCGGGGGCAACGCCGCCCACGTCCGCATGATGGCCGCGCGAGGCCACCCAGAACAGCAGATCGGAGCCGTCCGCATTGAAGACCGGCGTCACCACCGTGATGTCGGGCAGATGGGTGCCGCCATTATAGGGGGCGTTGAGGGCGAAGACGTCGCCGGGCTTCACATCGCCCGCATTCTCGCGGATGACGGTCTCGACCGAGCGGTCCATGGAGCCGAGATGGACGGGCATGTGCGGGGCGTTCGCCACCAGTTCGCCCGAGCCGGAGAAGACGGCGCAGGAGAAGTCCAGGCGCTCCTTGATGTTCACCGAATAAGCGGTGTTCTGGAGCGTCACGCCCATCTGCTCGGCGATGGACATGAAGAGATTGTTGAACACCTCCAGCATCACCGGATCGGCATGGGTGCCCACGGCCCCGGCCCGCTTCAGCACCTCGGTGCGGGCGAGCAGCAGATGGTCCTTGGCCGTCACTTCGGCGCGCCAGCCGGGCTCCACCACCACGGTCTGGTTGGGCTCGATGACGATGGCCGGGCCCTGCACCGCCATGCCGGGCCGGAAGTCGGCACGCAGCACCACCGGCGCATCGTGCCAGGCGCCGCGCGAGAAGAAGCGGGTGCGCCGGGCCTCGCGCGGGGCGGAGGTGTCGAGCGGCCGGTCCGGCTCGGCGATGCCGGCGCCGCCGCCGAAGGACTGCACCTCGATGGCCTCGACCACGATGGGCTTCTCGGGCGAGATGAAGCCGAACTGCGAGCGGTGGCGCTCCTCGAACTCCGCCGTCATGGTGGCGATGTCGGCGAGCGTCACGGGCAAGGCGGTGTCCGTGCCCTCGTAGCGCAGATGGAGCTTGGCCTCGTTGGTGACGGCCGTGCCGGTGACGCCCTGTCCGGCGAGCTCGGCCACGGTCTCGGCGGTGAGCGCGTCGCGCAGGGTCTCGACGGCGGCGAGCGCCGCGGATTCCAGCCGGGCGCCGACCGCCTTGGTGCGCAGGGCACGGATGTCGGCAAGGCCCATGCCATAGGCCGAGAGCAGGCCGGAGAATGGATGGATGAGCACGCGCGTCATGCCGAGGGCGTCGGCCACCAGGCAGGCGTGCTGGCCGCCGGCGCCGCCGAAGCAGTTCAGCGCATAGCGCGTCACGTCGTAACCGCGCTCCACCGAGATTTTCTTGATGGCGTTGGCCATGTTCTCGACCGCGATGGTGACGAAGCCGTCCGCCACCGCCTCCGGCGCGCGTCCGTCGCCGATCTCGGCGGCCATGGCCTCGAACTTCTTGCGCACGGCACCGGCATCGAGAGGCTCGTTCTGGGCGGGGCCGAAAATCTTCGGGAAGAAGTCGGGGATCAGCTTGCCCAGCATCACATTGGCGTCGGTGACGGCGAGTGGTCCGCCGCGCCGATAGCAGGCGGGGCCGGGATTGGCGCCGGCGCTGTCCGGACCGACGCGGAAGCGCGCACCGTCATAATGCAGGATGGAGCCTCCGCCGGCCGCGACCGTGTGAATCTGCATCATGGGGGCGCGGATGCGCACGCCGGCCACTTCGGTGTCGAAGGCCCGCTCCAGCTCCCCGTCGAAATGGCACACGTCGGTGGAGGTGCCGCCCATGTCGAAGCCGATGATGCGGTTGAGGCCGGCGATCTCGCCGGTCTTCGCCGCGCCCACCACGCCGCCGGCGGGGCCCGAGAGCAGCGCGTCCTTGCCCTGGAACAGGTCCGCCGCCGTGAGCCCGCCGGAGGACATCATGAACATGAGGCGGATGGCGGCGTCGGCGGCCTGGTTGTCCGCGCCCAGCTCGTCCGCCACCTGGCGCACGTAGCGGCGCAGGATGGGCGAGAGATAGGCATCCACCACGGTGGTGTCGCCGCGGCCCACCAGCTTGATGAGGGGTGAGACCTCGTGGGAGACGGACACCTGCGGGAAGCCGATCTCCCGGGCCAGAGCCGCCACCTGCGCTTCATGGGCGGGGAAGCGGTAGCCGTGCATGAAGACGATGGCCACGGCCTCGATGCCGTTCGCCTTCGCCGCCAGGAGACCGGCGCGCACCGCGCCGAGGTCGGGCGCCTGCTCCACCGTGCCGTCGGCGCGCACGCGCTCATCAACTTCCAGCACGCGCTCGAACAGCATGTCCGGCTTGACGATCTTCTTGGCGAAGATCTTAGGCCGGGCCTGATAGCCGATCTTCAGCGCATCCTTGAAGCCGGAGGTGGTGACCAGCAGTGTGCGGTCGCCCTTGCGTTCCAGAAGGGCATTGGTGGCGACCGTCGTGCCCATCTTGACGGCAGACACCAGACGTTGGGGAATGGGGGCGCCGGCCGGCAGGCCGAGCAGCTCGCGGATGCCGTGAACGGCGGCGTCCTTGTAGGCCTCGGGATTCTCGGAGAGCACCTTGTGGGCGACCAGCGTTCCGTCAGGCTTCTTGCCCACGATATCGGTGAATGTGCCGCCGCGATCGATCCAGAATTCCCATGTGGCCGGGGTCTGCGACGCGGGGCTCGACATATGCTGTTCCTTGTATGGCATGCAATTTGCTGCGCATCGGAGCCCGCCAGGGCGAGCGGAGGACAGCAGCGACGCTTCGCCGACGAGCAAAGACATGGCGGGAAAGACACGTCAACGATTTGTTGACATGACATAAAAAGAACACAAAATGGCGCGGATTGTGCCTTTTTCTCTTCCGCAGGGGAGCTTCATGACGGCGGACGAACATCAATGGCCCCCGTGCCTCAGGGCACCGGTACCGGGGCGCCCTGCGCCTTCCCCATCTTCCGGCCGGGGAGCAGGGGCATGATCCGCCGCCTTCTCGACGGCCTCTATCTCCTCTCCGGCGTGCTCGCCGCCATCTTCCTCCTCGTCATCTTTCTCCTGATGATCGGCCTCTCATCCGGCCGCGATATCGGTTTCGACATTCCCGCCGGTGACGATTTCGCGTCCTGGTCCATGGTCGCCATGTCCTTCCTCGGGCTGGCCCACACCTTCAAGAAGGGCGAGATGATCCGCGTCGGGCTGCTGCTGGAGCGTCTGACGGGCCGCAAGCGCCAGGTGATGGAGCTGTTCGCCCTCACCGTCGGCATCGTCTTCCTGGCCTATTTCACCAAGAATGCGATCCAGCTCACCTACGATTCCTATCGCTTCGACGACATGTCCCAGGGCGTGATCGCGGTGCCGCTCTGGATCCCGCAGACGGGCTACGCGCTGGGCATCACCATCCTGCTGATTGCGATGATCGACGAGTTCGTCCACGTCGCCAGCGGCCATCACCCCCGCTACGAGAAAGAACCTCCCAAGACGCCCGAAGAACTCATCGAGCGCGTGGCGTCCGGCGGGGGCGTGTGAGCATGGTCGAACATCTCGGGCTGGTGCCCCTCTCCATCATCCTGCTCATGCTGCTGGTCGCCGTTCTGGCGAGCGGCGTCTGGATCGCCATCGGCCTTGCCATCGTCGGCTATGCGGCGATGGTGCTCACCACCGACATCCCCATCGGACAGGTGCTCGCCACCACGGTCTGGGCTTCTTCCGCCTCCTGGACGCTGGCGGCCCTGCCGCTGTTCATCTGGATGGGCGAGATCCTGTTCCGTACCCGCCTGTCGGAGGAAATGTTCCGCGGCCTTGCCCCGTGGCTGCAATGGCTGCCGGGGCGCCTGCTGCACGTGAACATCGTCGGCTGCGGCATCTTCGCCGCCGTTTCCGGCTCTTCCGCCGCCACCTGCGCGACGGTGGGAAAGATCGCTTTGCCGGAACTGGAAAAGCGCGGCTACGACCAGCAGATGGCGCTCGGCACGCTGGCCGGCTCCGGCACGCTGGGCCTGCTCATCCCGCCCTCCATTCCCATGGTGGTCTATGCGGTGACGGCCAACGTCTCCGTGCTGCAGGTCTTCCTCGCCGGCTTCCTGCCCGGCCTGCTGGTGATGGGGCTTTACAGCGGCTACGTCATCCTCTGGTCGCTGCTCAATCCCGGCAAGACGCCGCCCCGCGATCCGCCCATGTCGTTCCGTCGCAAGATGCAGGAATCGGCGAAGCTGATCCCTTGCCTGCTGCTGATCCTCGGGGTCTTCCTGTCGCTCGTCACCGGCCTTGCCACGGCCACCGAATGCGCTGCCTGGGGCGTGCTCGGCGCCCTGGCGCTGGCGCTCTGGAGCCGCACGCTCACCTGGCGGCTGTTCATCGAAAGCCTCATGGGCGCCACGCGTCTCACCTGCATGATCATGCTCATCATCGCCGGTGCGGCCTTCACCACCGCCGCCATGGCCTATACGGGCATTCCGGTGGCGCTGGCGGAATGGGTGCAGGGGCTCAACCTGACACCCGGCAAGCTCGCCCTCGCGCTGACCGTCATGTACATCATCCTGGGATGCCTCATCGATGGCATCTCCATGATCGTGCTCACGGCGGTCATCGTGCTGCCCATGATCAAGCAGGCGGGGTTCGATCTCGTGTGGTTCGGCGTCTATCTCGTGATCCATGTGGAGATGGCGCAGATCACGCCTCCGGTGGGCTTCAACCTGTTCGTGCTTCAGAACATGAGCGGGCGCGACACCTGGGCCGTGGCCAAGGCCGCGTTCCCGTTCTTCATTCTTCTCAACGTCGCCGTTCTCATCATCACCGCGTTTCCAGAGATCGTCCTGGTGGTCCCGCGCTGGGTCTTCCCGGGCTGATGCCCCACCTGTTTCAAGTCTAGAGAGGATGACATGACGCGACTTCGTACGATTGCCGCCGCGCTCATTGCCGGCGGTCTTGCGGCCCTCTCGGCGGGCACCGCCTCGGCGCAGACCAAGTGGAACCTGCCGACCGGCTATCCGCAGGACAATTTCCACACCGAGAACATCGCGCAGTTCGCCAAGGAGGTGGACAGCGCCTCCGGCGGGAAGCTGCTCATCACTGTCCATCCCGGCGCCTCGCTGTTCAAGGTGCCGGAGATCAAGCGCGCGGTCATGACCGGGCAGGCGCAGGCGGGTGAGGTTCTCATGTCCGTGCATGAGAATGAGGACCCGATCTTCGGCATCGACACGGTGCCCTTCCTCGCCACTTCCTATCCGGCGGCCAAGAAGCTGTGGGACGCCTCCCGCCCGGCGGTGGAGAAGAAGCTCGACAGCCAGGGCTTGAAGCTTCTCTTCGCCGTGCCATGGCCGCCGCAGGGCCTGTTTTCCAAGACTGCCGTCACCAAGGTGGAGGATTTGAAGGGCGTGAAGTGGCGGGCCTACAATCCCGGCACCTCACGCATCGCCGCCCTCGTCGGCGCCCAGCCGGTCACGGTGCAGCAGGCCGAGCTGGCCCAGGCGCTGGCCACCGGCGTCGTCGCCGCGCTCATAACCTCGGGCGCCACCGGCTATGACGTGAAGATCTGGGAAAGCGTGCCCTATTTCTATGACATCCAGGCCTGGTTGCCGAAGAACATGGTGTTCGTGAACAAGGCGGCCTTCGAGGCGCTCGACAAGCCGACGCAGGAGGCCGTGCTGAAAGCCGCGGCTGCCGCCGAGGCCCGCGGCTGGAAGACCTCGGAGGAAAAGAGCACCTGGTTCCTCAAGGAACTGGCGGCCAAGGGCATGACCGTCGCTCCGCCGAGCCCGGAACTGAAGGCCGGCTTCGAGAAGGTGGGCAAGGATCTCACCGCCGACTGGGAGAAGAAGGCGGGCGAGAATGGCGTCGCCATCATCAAGGCGTATGAAGCCGCCAAGTGAGCGGTGGCGCGGGGCGGAGGCCATGGCTTCCGGCCCCTTCCGCCCTGTGCAATGAAGCGGGTGGCCCCGGCCTCGGCCGGGGCTCCCGGACGGAGAGGAGAGATCATGACCCGGCGCCCGGCTGATGACAGCCCGTCCGCACCCTCCGGTGGACCGCTTGCGACGCCCGCCGTGGGCTCGATCGTCTCTTCCGCGCATCTGGCCGAGGGCGGTGCCCTTCCGGCCCTGTCCGAGGTCGAATTCGGCCTCAACATGATCTCCCACGCTTATTCGCGCTGGATGGTGCGCTGCATGTCGGCGGCCGGCGTTCCGGACCTGTCCGCCCTCGACGTGCAGGTGCTGCACCATGTGGTGCATCGCGACCGGCCTAAGACCATTGCCGACCTCTGCCTCGTGCTCGACGTGGAAGACACCCACCTCGTCACCTATGCTGCCAAGAAGCTCCAGGCGCTGGGGCTGGTCTCTGGCGGCCGGCGCGGCAAGGAGAAGACGCTGACCGCCACCCCCGCCGGCAAGAGGGCCTGCGCCCGCTATCGGGAGGTGCGCGAGGCGCTCCTCTCCTCGGCCGTGGCGGCGACCGGCATCGCTCCGGAAAAGCTCTCGGAAATCGCTGCCGTCCTGCGCGCGCTCTCAGGTCATTACGACCAGGCCGCACGCTCCGCCGCCAGCCTGTAAGCGCGGCATTTCGGGCCTTTACCTTCGCGCGGATCCCCCATTCCGGAGGGATTGTCGGCTGCGGTGCCTTTGCTCTCTCCAAAGTGGAGCGGTCGATGGCTTGCAATTAAGCATACGCAATCGCACAACCGGAGGATTATCGCGTTCCGAGGTTCGTCGCCAGATGGCAAAGTTGGTTCTGCTTCCGCGCCCGTATGTTTCCGCCGTCATTCTTGCCCTGACGGGCGGTGTGGCGACCGCGGGGGCGCCTGCGCTGGCCCAGCAGGCCGGTGATACCGGATCCTATGTCGACGTTACCATCGAGACCGCCTGTCAGGTGCTGGAGCCGGTCATCGAACGCGGCCTCGCCGCCCGGGGGGTGAAGGTCGTGAAGGCCGTGCAACTGTGTCCAAGCCGCACGGGCGTTCTGGTCCATCAGCCGGAAAAGAACATGTTCTTCCTGCGGGATGCGGTCAGGGTCGCCTCGGCTTCCGGCGAGCGGATCGTGCCCTTCTCCGCCGAGGTCCGTTACACGGTGAATGCGCAGGGGCGACCGGACTGGACGCAGGTGGAATTCCGCTGCGAGGACAAGCGCTGAGACTTGTCTGGAATTTGTCCAGATGTCAGGCCTTTCGACCGTTCTGCTGAAGCGTGAGCGCCGGACACTTGGTCGCAGACGAGGCGAGCGTCTTCGCGGCGTGGAGGGGTCAGCCGCGCACACGCGTCCCATCCCGACCTGATCTGACAACCTTCTAACAACAAAAGAAGAATAGCGGCTCTGTGCGATCCTGGGCATGGACGCCGCCGTGGCGGCACCGTTTTGGCCCTTCGATTTGCTGCGACGCCGAATATTACAACATGTTGACATCATCGCAGCCGGAACCTATTCCACTCCTCAAACAAGCGGCGCCTGAAGCCGCAGGGTGTGGAGGACAACGTTGTCGGCCGGCCTCAGGATCACACGTCAGCTCTCGATCGCGGGACGCCGCCCATGACGGGTCTGCGCCTCGTTGCCGACGATCTGACCGGTGCCCTCGACGCCGCCATCGCCTTCGTCACGCCCGGCCAGCACGTGCCCGTCTATTGGAATGCGCCGCCGTCCGTGGCACCCAGCCGGCTGTCCATCGACAGCGGCACCCGCGAGACCGACGCCGCGTCCGCCCGCGCCCGCGTCGCCGCGCTTCTCAGGAACATCACGCCCGACGCCGATACGCTCTTCTTTGCCAAGCTCGACAGTCTGCTGCGCGGGCAGGCGGCAGCGGAGATCGCGGCCTGGATGGAGGCGCTCCAGCCCCGCCGGTGCATCATCGCCCCGGCTTTCCCCAGGCAGGGGCGGGTGACGCGCGGTGGCATCCAGTATCTGTGCCGGGATGGCGCGGAACGGCCCGTGGGCGCTGACCTGCGTGCGACGCTTGAGGCGGAAGGTCACCCGGTGCACCTGCGCCGGCCCGGCGAAGCCATGCCCGAGGGCGTCAGCCTCTGGGACAGCGAGACCGATACCGATCTCGCACAGATCGTCGCCGCGGGCCGGCCGGCCGATGGGACGACCCTGTGGTGCGGGAGCGGGGGGCTCGCCGCGGCTCTGACGGGGCACCCCTCCGGCATCGACGTGGCGCCCCGCACGCTCCCCCGTCCGATCCTCGGCCTGTTCGGGACCAATCATCCCGTCACCGTGGCGCAGCTCGCCGCTTGTGGAGACGCGGTTCTGGCCCTTTCCGCCGATGGCCCAGACAACGCTGCCGCGCTCGGGAACAAGCTCGCAGCGGATGGCGTGGCGCTCGCCCGCCTCGCGCTGCCGGAAGGCACGCCGCGCCCTGTCGCGGCGGCGCGCATCGCAGAGGCTTTCTCAAGCCTCGTGGCGCAGCTTGATCCGCCGGGCACGCTCATCGTTTCGGGTGGCGAGACCTTGCGCAGCCTCTGTGCCGCGCTCGGGGCAGAACGGCTCGACCTCTACGGCCAGATCGAATCCGGCGTGCCGTGCTCGATCCTGCGTGGTGGCCGCTTCGACGGCGTTCACATCATATCCAAATCGGGTGCCTTCGGCGCCCCATCGCTGCTGCGGCGGCTGACCGAGACCTCCGAGGGAGATGACGCATGACACCCCATCTGGCCATCACCATGGGCGATCCCGCCGGCATCGGCCCGGAGATCATCGCCAAGGCCTGCGAGCGCCTGAAGGACCGCCTCGCCTCCGGCCATCTGCGGCTGCTGGTGATCGGCAGCAACGCGGCGCTGCACGGCGCGCAGAAGGCGCTGGGTTCTACGGTCGCCATTCCCGAAGTCTCGGCGGATGACGCCGAATGGCCGGCGCTCGCCTGCCTTCAGGCCTGCCCGGAAGGCGAGCCCATCTTGCCCGGCGTGGCCTCGGTGGATGGCGGGCGCTTTGCCTATCATGCGGTGGAGCGCGGCGTGCGCCTCGCGCAGGCCGGGCGCATCCAGGGCATCGTCACCGGCCCGCTCAACAAGGAAACGCTGAACCGCGCCGGCTTCCATTATGCCGGCCACACCGAGATGCTGGCGGAGCTGACCGGCGCGCGTGGCTCGGTGATGCTGCTCGCCCATGGCAACATGCGCGTCAGCCATGTCACCACCCATGTGGCGCTGAAGGACGTGCCCAAGCGCCTGACCCCCGAGCGCCTGCGCTATGTGATCGAGCGCACGGACGAAGCCCTGCGCGGTCTCGGCCTTGAGCGCCGGCGGATCGCGGTGGCCGCCCTCAATCCTCATGCGGGCGAAGGCGGCCTCTTCGGCACGGAAGACATGGATGTCAGCGAGCCGACGATCGCCAAGGCGGTGGCCGACGGCTTTGACGTGGTGGGCCCGGTGCCGGGCGACACGGTGTTCGTGAAGCTGCGCGGCGGCCAGTTCGATGCGGTGATCGCCATGTATCACGATCAGGGCCACATCCCGGTGAAGCTGCTGGGCTTCAACGTGAACCCCGAGACCGGCAAGTGGGACGCGCTCTCCGGCGTCAACATCACCCTCGGCCTGCCCATCATCCGCACCTCCGTGGACCATGGCACCGCCTTCGACATCGCCGGCAAGGGCATCGCCAATGAGCTGAGCCTCATCGAAGCGATCGAATACGCCGAAAAGCTCGCCGCCAGCCGCGGCGCCTAGGGCGCGATCCATCGGCCAACTTATTGAAAAGAGACGGGTTCGCGCGTCCCGCCGGGCCCGTCTCCGAAGGATACCGTACACATGACCCTCGCGTTTTCCCCCATTGACCTCGTCCGGCCGCCGCGCATCGCGTTCGGCTCCGGCACCCTCTCCGCCGTGCGCGAATGGCTGGCGGCGAGGGGGCTGAAGCGCGCTCTCGTGGTGGCGGATGGGTTCAACGCCGGCCGCATTGAACTGCTCGGCCTGGAGGGCGCCGTGGAGGTGTTCGGCGAGGTGAAGCCCGAACCGGACCTGCCCAACCTCGAAGCCCTGCTCGCCAAGGCGGAGAGCTTCGGACCGGACGTGGTAATCGGCTTCGGCGGCGGCAGCGCCATGGATCTCGCCAAGCTCGCCGCCGTGCTGCCCGGCTCCGGCCAGTCGCTGCATGATGTGGTGGGGCCGGAGAAGGTGGCCGGCAAGCGCGCCGCCCTTATTCAGGTGCCCACCACCGCCGGCACCGGCAGCGAGGCGGGCACACGTGCGCTCGTCACCGATCCCGTGACGCAGAACAAGCTCGCGGTGCAGAGCCTGCACATGCTAGCAGATCTCGCGGTGGTCGATCCTGATCTTACGCTCACCGTGCCGCCCGCCGTCACCGCCGCCACCGGCGTCGATGCCATGGCCCATTGCGTGGAAGCCTTCACCAGCCGCAAGGCGCACCCGACCATTGATCTCTATGCGCTGGAAGGCGCGCGACTGGTCGGCCGTTTCCTGCCCCGCGCCATCAAGGACGGCAGCGACCGTGAGGCCCGCGCCGGCCTTGCGCTGGCCTCCCTCTATGGTGGCTTCTGCCTCGGCCCGGTGAACACCACGGCGGGCCACGCGGTGGCCTATCCGCTCGGCACGCGCCACCACATCGCCCATGGCGCGGCCAATGCCCTGATCTTCCCGCACGTGCTGGCCTTCAATGCCCCCGCTGTGCCGGAGAAGACTGCGCAGGTGCTCGCCGCCCTCGGCTTCCCGGCCTCGAGCGATCCGGCCGTGGTGCTGAAAGCCACCCGCGAGTGGTGCGCGGCGCTTGGCTGCGAGATGCGCCTCTCCGCCTACAAGGTACCGGCTGATGATCTGCCGATCATGGCCACCGAGGCCCATGCCATCCGGCGCCTGCTCGACAACAACCCGCGCGACATGAGCCGCGAGGACATTCTGGCCATCTATCAGGCCGCTCTCTGACCTCTTCCCTCGATCCCGCACAAAGGCCACGCATCATGAGCAAGATCTCCGGCTGCTTCGTCGCCATCGTCACGCCGTTCGATGAGAACGAGAACCTCAACGAGCAGGCCCTGCGCCGCCAGGTGGAGCGTCAGGTCTCCTGCGGCAACGGCGTGTTCTGCGCCGGCACCAACGGCGAGTTCTACACCCTGTCCTTCGCCGAGAAGGTGCGCGTGGCCGAGATCTGCGTCGAGCAGGCGGCGGGCCGCGTGCCCGTGCTCGCCCATATCGGCGAAATCTCCACCCACCAGACCATCGCGCTGGGCAAGGAAATCCAGAAGCTCGGCGTCGCGGCTGTCTCGGCCATCACGCCGTCCTTCATCGCCTGCTCGCAGGACGAGCTGATCGCCCATTACCGTCGCGTGGCCGACGCGCTCGACGTTCGTCTCTACCTCTACAACATCCCTGCCCGCACCGGGAACACGCTGCAGCCCGAGACCGTGCGTACGCTCGCCTCCCACCCCTCCATCATCGGCATCAAGGACAGCGAGGGCACGCAGGCGAGCATCGACGGCTTCCTCACCATCGCCCGCGAGCGGGATGATTTCGACGTGCTCGTCGGCCCGGACTCCCTCGTGCTGCACGGTCTGAAGAACGGCGCGCAGGGCTCCATCTCCGGTCTCGGCAACATCGCCCCCCAGACGCTGAACCGCATCTGGACCTCCTTCTCCAAGGGCGATCTGGCCGACGCCGAGGCTGCGCAGGAGCGCTACAGCGCGCTGCGCAAGGAACTGTATGCGCACGGCTTCCCGCCCTCCATGGTCAAGCGCGCCCTGCGCCTCGCCATGCCGGAAGTGGGCGCGAGCCGTGGCCCGGCGCTCGTCTCCGATGCCGCCAACGACGCCATCCTCCCCATCTCGAAGGCCTATGCGGAGGCGGTGGGCTGATCTCGAGCCCACCAGCCGCACGCGAACAGTGAATGCAGGGAAAACGCCCGTGAACCAACAGCCTCACCCCGCCGCGTTGAGCGGTGCAACAGCGAAGCCCGCCACCCGCATTCGCTGGTTCGTCGTCGCCCTCATGTGGCTGGCGATCGCCATCAACTATATCGACCGCACCGTGCTCTCGGCGGCGGCGCCGCACCTGAGCAAGGAGTTCAACATTCCTCCGGACCAGATGGGGCTGATCCTCTCGGCCTTCTTCTGGTCCTACGCTCTGCTGCAGATCCCCGCCGGCTGGTTCTCGGACCGCTTCGGCCAGAAGATCGGTCTTGGCGCCTCGGTGGCCTGGTGGTCCATCGCCACGGCGGCGACGGGACTCGCCAGCGGCTTCAACTCGCTGTTCGCCATGCGCGTCGCGCTCGGCGTGGGTGAGGCGGGGGCTTATCCGGCCAATGCCGGCATCGCCTCCAAATGGTTCCCGGACAAGGAGCGGGCCACCGTCTCCGGTCTGTTCGACAGCGCCTCCAAGTTCGGCGGCGCGGTTGCCATGCCGCTGATCATCTGGATGATCGCGATGGTGGACTGGCGCTGGACCTTCGGCATCATAGGCCTTGTGGGCGTGGTGTGGAGCGTCGTCTGGTGGTGGTTCTACACCGAGACGCCGGAGCAGCACCCGCGCATCAGCCCGAGCGAGGTGGCCTATATCCGTGAGGGCCAGACCCGCCAGCACGGCAAGGACGCCACCCTGGGCATGAAGTGGTATCAGTTGCTGCGCTATCGCAACATCTGGGCCATGTGCCTCGGCTTCTTCACCATCAACTACATCTCCTACTTCTTCATCACCTGGCTGCCGACCTATCTGGTGAAGGAGAAGGGCATGGGGATGCTGGCGGTGGGTTTCGTCGCCGCGCTGCCGCTGATCAGCGGTCTCGTGTTCGAGATCTTCGCGGGCTGGCTCTCCGACCACATCGTGAAGAAGAAGCTGCTTTCGCTCACCGCCACCCGCAAGCTGTTCCTCATCATCGGCCTCACGATGGCGCTCTGCATCGGCCTTGCCGCCTTCACCGAGTCGGTGGTGCTCACCATCCTGCTGCTGTGCATCGCCAAGTCCGGCACCACCATCTCCGCCTCGCAGGTCTGGGCGCTGCCGGGTGACGTGGCGCCCAAGAACATGGCGGGCACGGTCGCCGGGCTCCAGAACATGGTGTCGAACTTCGGCGGCGTGGTCGGTCCCATCGTCACCGGCTTCATCGTCGCCGCCACCGGCTCCTTCGCCATGGCGCTCCTGTTTTCCGCCGGCCTCGGCCTGCTGGGCATCCTCAACTACGCCTTCCTGCTCGGAAAGGTCGTGCCCATCGAGAGCCGGTCCTGACCGGTCCTACCCCTGAGGGTTCCATGAGTTTCACCGTTGTATCCGTGGGCGGCCCGCTGGCGCCCGAGGGCGAGGCGCTCATCGTCAAGGCCGGGGGGCGGGTGGTTTCCACAGCCCCCTATCCGGCCCGCGCGGACCTCATCGCCCTGCTGGCGAGCGAGCAGCCCGACGCCATCGTGGTGCGCGTGGTCGAGAAGATCGACGCGGACGTGATGCGCGCCTCGCCGCGCCTGAAGCTGATCGCCAAGCATGGCGCCGGCACCAATGACATCGATGTCGAAGCGGCGGCGGCCCTCGGTCTGCCGGTCATCGCGGCGGTGGGCGCCAACGCCCACTCCGTTGCCGAGCACGCTCTGGCGCTCCTGCTGGCGCTCGCCAAAGACATCCGCACGCAGGACGCCTTCGTGCGCGGCGGCGGCTGGGAGAAGCGGGTCTACAAGGGCTTCGAACTGCGCGGCCGCACGCTCGGCCTCGTGGGCCTCGGCATGATCGGCCGCAGCTTCGCCGCCATGGTGCAGCCGCTCGGCATGACCGTGTTCGGCTACGATCCATTCGCGGCGCCGGAGGCTTTCGGGCCGCACGTGGAGCGCGTCGCCGATCTTGACGACATGCTGGGCCGCTGCGACGTCATCAGCCTGCACTGCCCGCTGACGCCGCAGACGGAAGGGCTCATCAACGCCCGCGCGCTCGGCCTCATGAAGCCGGGCAGCTTGCTCATCAACACCGCGCGCGGCGAGGTGGTGGACGAGGAGGCTCTGGTGGCCGCGCTCAAGAACGGCCCGCTTGGGGGTGCCGGCCTCGACAGCTTCGCCCACGAGCCGCCCTCGCCGACCCATCCCCTCTGGTCGCTGCCCAACGTGATCCTCTCGCCCCACATCGGCGGCGTGACCGAGGATGCGCGCCGGCAGGTCTCCACCATGACGGCCACCAACGTGGCGGCCCTGATGACGGGCGAGACCATCTCCCCCCGTTTCTATGTCAAGCCGAAGCCCAAGGCCTGAACGACGTCATCCCTCGGGTTGCCGTCTCGAGGGCTGATCGGAAGGGGCGGTGTCCGCGCGACACCGCCCCTTTCGTGTTTGCGGGGGCGCGCGGTCAAGCGCTCCTCTTCAATCGCAAGGCCAGCCCCCTCCTGCCGCCTGAGTGGCAAGTGATCGAGAGGCAGGGATTGAGGAGATGCAGCAGTTCGGTGCGGGGGAGAAGGACGGGAGCCAACACGTGCCGACCGGCTCTCGCTCCCAAGCGGACCGCGTTTCGACACGTCTTCTGCCTTGCTTCTGCGTGCTCACGTCTTGTCGGTTCCGTGCGTTCGGTCGAACGCCGCGCGCGCCGCGCGAAAGCTATCCGCGTTCTCGACGATCCACGTCCACAGAGGCACCATTCGGACGAGTAACTCCAGGCCCGTCTCGGACAGCGCATATTCGACGTGCGGAACGGTCTCTTCAAAGTCGTGGCGGATCACCAGCCCGTCTCGCTCCAAGTGGCGGAGGGTACGTGTCAGCATCCGTTGCGTAACGCCGTGCATGCGCCTGGCGATCTCGGCATGGCGCAACTGGCCATATACGCCAAGAGTATGAATCACACCGAGAGACCAGCGATTGCCGGCATGCGCCAACACCTCTCGACGTACCCCGTCGTCATCGTCCCTAAGGCCATCGCAGACGGTCTGGGAATATTTGAGGACGTCTTCGCGGCTCAGAGAGTTCACCCCGGTATCACGCATGTACCCTTCTTTCGCACTCGCCGATGAGTTGCCAGATGGACGCGGCAACCGAACGGAGCGGGTCCGAATATGAACGATGCAGTTTCCACCGTGAAGTCGCGGAATATCCTCGTATTGGGGGCCGGCGAGCTTGGGATGCCGGTGCTGCGCAATCTCGCGCGCCGCGCGAAGACCATTGACGGCGCCAAGATCAGCGTCCTGCTGCGCCAAAGCGCCGTCGCATCCGGCGACCCCGCCAAGCAGCGCGACATCTCCGAAATTCGCGGGTCGGGCATCGAGATCGTTCTTGGAGATCTCGTAAGCAACTCGATCGACCAACTGGCTGCTCTGTTTTCTTGTTATGACACCGTGATCGGATGTGCCGGTTACGCGGCGGGCATCAACACGCCCATGAAGCTCGCCAAGGCCGCGCTTCGGTCCGGCATTCCGCGTTACTTCCCCTGGCAGTTCGGCGTCGATTTCGAGGCGATTGGTCGGGGCGGTCCGCAAGATATCTTCGATGCGCAACTCGACGTGCGCGAGCTGTTGCGTTCGCAGGACAAGACAGAGTGGGTCATCATCTCCACCGGCATGTTCATGAGCTATCTCTTCGAGCCGGAGTTCGGCGTCGTCGACCTCGAGAACAGCGAGGTCCATGCGCTCGGCAGCCTCGACACCGCCGTAACGCTGACCACGCCCGACGATATCGGCGTGCTGACGGCCGAGATCGTGTTCTTCGAGCCCACAATCCGGAATGAGATTGTGTTCCTGGCCGGCGACACCGTCACCTACGCCCAGGTGGCGGACAAGCTCGAGGCCGCGCTGGCTCGCCCATTCAAGCGGTCGGTTTGGAGCGTTCCCTTCCTGATGGAACAACTGGCGCGCGATCCGAAGAACATGATGCGGAAGTATCGCGCCGCCTTCGCGATCGGTCGCGGAGTGTCTTGGGACAAGGCAGGCACGTTCAACGATCGCCAGTGCATCCCGGTCACCGACGTCTCTGCTCTCATCGATTCGGGTCTGCGCATCGGTCGGCGTAGCGAATAAGCCCCGCTGCGGGGGGGCGTGGTGAGGCGCGCCAAGGAGCATGGTGCTCGCACTGGCGTGGATTGCGCTCGTGAGGCAGCGTCTTGTTCCTGGGCTGATGGGCGGGCCTGAACTGGAGGCTTGAGCCACGCACGGCCTCTTTCAGCATAGGCTGGCATCTGTCGCAATGATGGAGGCGAAACCGGATGCAGGGTTATCGGCTTGGCGACGCCGGCCTTCTGATAACGATCCGAGGTCCGAAAGCGGCGCCAGGTTGAGCGGCGACCACGGCCCGGATAGGTGCCAGCCTTTGCCATCCTCTGGCCAGCGGACGCTACCAGGCCGGCGACAGACGTCGCCCGTGCCCCCGCACCCTTTCCAGCACACTCCAGCCCCCGAAGCCGGCCGTCAATCGCGTTGCAAGAGGGGCTTCATGTCTGGCAGCACGCTTTGAAGAACTTGGCCCATAGTGCGGCGCTCTCAGCATTGGGCTCAACCGTACCACCACACTGCGGGAGCAAACACTTAACTCCTCGCAGCTTCTAGAAGGCAAGGCGGGCCGAGAGCAGTGCCTGGAGGGGGTCACCCACTGCCACACCGAGATTGCTGCCCTGTGTGGACGTGTAATAGGTGGTATTGAAGATGTTTTTCACATTGAGCTGGACGGTAATGGGCTTGGCGCTGCCGATGGTATAAGCGGCAAAGGCATCGAACACCGTATAGCCCGGCAGCCAGAAGCTGTTGGCGGCATCGCCCGCCGCCCGGCTGCGGCCATTGAGGCCGCCGCCCACCTTCAGGCTGTTGTCGCCCCATATCCGGCCGAAGTCATAGGTGGCGAAGAGCGAATAGGTGGTGGCTGCCGAATTGGCGAGGGTGTTGCCGGCATATTGGGGATCCTGCAGCACCGTCACGTCGGCATAGCCGTAGCTGGCGATGATGTTGGTCCGGTCGGTCAATGCACCCGCCACATCGAACTCGAAGCCCCGCGAGCGGACCTTGCCGGCGGTGCGCGCGACGCTCTCGCCATCGACCAGTTCCGAATAGAGAACGTTCTTCTTCTCGATGTCGAACACCGCGGCCGTGCCCGTCAGCCCCTTCATGATCTCGAACTTGAGACCGCCTTCGTAGGAGACGCTGGTCTCGGGCGGCAGCGTGCCGATGTAGCTGGCGATGGACACCTGTGGCACGAAGCCGGTGGCGTAGTTCACATAGAAGGACAGCCAATCGGTGGCCTTATAGACGAGGCCGGCGCGGGGCATGAACTCACCGCCGTCGGCGCTGGTGTTCAGATTGAAGGGACGGCCCTTGCCGGCGGTCTGCTCGTAATATTGCAGGCTGGCACCGGCGACGAGGATCCACTGGTCGGTCAGATAGAAGGCATCCTGCGCATAGGCATTATAGACGCTCTGCTGGGCGCTCTGGTCGCTGTCGGCCGCCGAGACCGTGGTGCAGGAGGCGAGCTGGCCATAGACCGGATTGTAGATGTTGAAGCCGGTCCTGTTGGCGCAGCGCATCATGTCGGTGCGCAGCACGTCGTAATAATTGTAGGACGCGCCGAACAGCACCTCGTTCTTGAAGCCGGCGAGGTTCACCGTGCCCGACAGATCCGCCCGCAGGTTATGGTCATATTGGGTGGAATCCTGCGTCGCATCCGACCGGCGGGTCAGTGCGCCGGTCGAGGCATTGTAGGAGACCACACGGGCCTGATTGTCCGAATAGACGTCGCGGCTGTAGCTATAGTTTAGCTTCAGCTTCCAGCTGTCGTTGAGCTGGTGAACGGCATTGGCCTGGAACAGGTCCGAGGCGCCCTGGGTGATGTTGTAGGGTTCGTCGAACCGCGTGCGGCGGGGGACGTTCACCGCCTGGCCCGTGGTCAGGTTGAAGATGGTGCCGCGGTCGAAGGGCTCGGTATAGTCGCGGTGGTTATAGGCCAGGGTGACGGTGGTCTTGTCGCCATACCAGGCAAGGGAAGGGGCGAGAATGGTCTGGCGTGTGGTGCCATAGCTGCGCCAGTAGTCTTCATCCTGATATTCCGCCATGAAACGGTAAGCGAGGTTGGTGCCGGCGATGGGGCCGGTGATGTCGAGATCCGTATAGCCGCCGCCGAAGCTCGAGGCGGTGGCGGACAGCGAACCGCCGAAGGTCTGTTGCGGCGTCTTGGTGATGAGATTGATCACGCCGCCGGGCTCCTGAATGCCATAGAGCGTGGAAGCGGGCCCCTTCAACACCTCCACCCGGTCCGTGGTCAGATTGAAGCTGCGCGGCAGCACCGTGCGCATGCCGTTGGTGAGGATGGAGCCGTCGCGATTGTCGCCGAAGCCCCGCCGGGTGACGGCATCCTGCGTGGCACCCAGCGTGTTGGCGATGGTGACGTTGCTCACATTGGCGAGCACGTCGTCCAGCGAATGGGCAGCCTGATCGACGATCACCTCATTTGTGACGACATTCACCGCCTGCGGAATGTCGAGGATCGGCATCTCCGTCAGCGTGGCGCTGGAACTGGAGAGCGGCTGGTAGCCGTGCGTCTGCCCGCCCTGATCCTCGGCCTGCACGGTCAGCGTGGTCAGCAGGATTTCCGTGTCGCCATTGACGATGGTCTGTGTGGACGCGGAGGGAGCCGGACCACCCGACGTTTGCGCATGAACGCTGCTCGCAAGCGCCGCCTGAGCCAGAAGGAAGGCGGGAAGGGAAGCCTGTCGCAGCAGGCCGCGTGCAGTCGCGGAACGGATCATTGCCAATGCCTCAAACTCGCGTCCCGCTGCTCACGGCGGCAAGGCCGCGCGGAAGCGACGGAACGCACCCCGTGAGAGGCAGGTCTTTCAAACGCGGATGTAGTAGTAAAATCTGGAAACAATCCAACATGCTTGCCGCTTTGGCGTCGGGCGCGACGCTGCCCGCGGCGCGCTGGACGCATTTCTACGCCACACGCGCCCAAAAGCACTGTTCTTGGCGCGGTTAGCTCCGGACTTTTTGTTTGGAATAAATCGAAAAAGACTTCGGTATCGCGAGCCGCGCCGGTGCATTTTTGCATCACGATTGTCCCGTCCGGGCCTTGTTTTCAGGGTGAAGTCCCCGCTGCAATTGACTACTACAATTGGCTACCGGACAGCTTGAGCGTGATGCCGCTTGAGCTATTGGCCGTTGCGGCCGATCCGCCGCCGCAGCGCGCGGAAGGCCGGGAGCGGCGGCGCCGCGGGCATGAGGAGTGTGGGCGTGGAAACGGCGGTGGGTGCGGCGGGGGCGGAGGGGGAGCCGGGCGATGATGGCCTGCGCACCCGATGCCTTCAGGTCGCCTATGGCCGCCGGCTGGTGATCGACGGCGTCTCGCTGTCGGTCCCCTCAGGCCGCCTCACGGCTCTCATCGGCCCCAACGGTTCGGGCAAGTCCACCTTGCTCGGCGCCATGGCCCGCCTGCTGGCACCGCGCGCGGGCGCGGTGCTGCTCGACGGCCGCAGCGTACATCACATGCCGACGCGCGCCCTCGCCCGCGCGCTGGGCATCTTGCCCCAGAGCCCCGTCGTGCCGGAAAGTCTGACGGCCTACGAACTGGTCTCGCGCGGGCGCTATCCCCATCAGGGGGCGCTGAAGCGCTGGAGCGAATCTGACGAGCAGGCGGTCGTGCGGGCGATGCGTCTCACCGGCACGCTGGATTTCGCCGATGTCCCGGTGGATCGCCTGTCGGGCGGCCAGCGCCAGCGCTGCTGGATCGCCATGACCATGGCGCAGGAAACGCCTGTGATCCTGCTCGACGAGCCTACCACCTTCCTCGATCTGCGTTATCAGGTGGAGGTGCTCGAGCTGTTGCGCACGCTCGCCCATGCGCATGGACGTACGGTCGTCGCAGTCCTGCACGACCTCAATCTGGCGCTCGCTTATGCCGATTGCGTGGTCTGCCTGAAGGAAGGCCGAATCCATGCGGTGGCGCAGGAGGGGGAACCGCTCACCAGTGAGACCGTGCGCGAGGTCTATGGTCTTGCCGTCACGCGTGTCTCGCACCCGATCACCGGCGCGCCGGTGTTTCTGCCGCTGCCCTCTACGGTGGGAGGCGCCCCGTGACGCTGGTGCTTTCCGCGCCCCGGCTGGCGCAACCACTGCGGCTCGCCGGTCTGGTGGGCGTCGTCGCCTTGCTGTTTGTGGTGTCGCTGTTGCATCTCGGCTTCGGCGCGCGGCCCATTGCGCCGCGTGTGGTGCTTGAAGCGTTCCTAGCATTCGACCCGGCAAGCTTCGACCACAGGGTGGTGCGGGATCTGCGCCTGCCGCGCCTGTGCGCCGGCCTCATGGTGGGGGCGGCCCTCGGCGTGTGCGGCGCGCTGTTGCAGGCCGTGACCCGCAATCCTTTGGGCGAACCGCACGTGCTCGGGCTCAATGCCGGGGCGACGTTCGCCGTCGTCACCACCCTCACGCTTGGCCCCTGGTTGGGGCGCGCCGGCGTGCCCGTGCCGGCGCCGGCGACGCTGCTCGCCGCCCGTCCGCTGGTGGCGGCGCTGGGGGCGGGGGTCATGTTCGCCGCGGTCATGACGATCGGCGCGGCTGGGCGCCTCGGTGCGACGCCGCTCAAGATGACCCTGTGCGGGGTGGCCCTGTCCGGCTTTGCGGCAGCGCTCACCTCGGCCCAGCTGATCCTCGACGATCAGACGCTGGCGACGCTCCGGCTCTGGCTGGCGGGCGATCTCTCCGGCGTGTCGCGCACCGCAGTTTGGGGCGTGCTGCCCTGGTTCGCGGCCGGTCTCGGCCTCGCCTTCGCTTTGTCCGGACGGCTGAACGTGCTTGGGCTCGGCGACGACGTGGCGCGTGGGCTCGGGGTGAACCTCACCCGCACGCGCGGGGCGGCGCTGGTGGCGGCCGGCGTGCTCTGCGGGGCGGCGGTCTCGCTGGCCGGTCCCGTGGGCTTCGTCGGTCTCCTTGTCCCGCACGTGGCGCGCACCCTGTTCTCGCGCGATCACCGCCTGCTGCTGCCGCTGTGCGCGATGCTTGGGGCGAGCCTGCTTCTGGCCGCCGACCTGGCTGCGCGGGCGCTGGCGGCGCCGCGCGAATTCGCCACCGGCGTCGTCACCGCGCTGATCGGCGTGCCGGTGTTTCTCCTGCTTGCGGCGCGGAGCCGGTGATGGTCGGGCTCGCCGGCTATCGGCACGTCCGGCTCGGGCCGCTGGCGGTGCGGGTGCGGCCGCGCGCGGTGAGCGTCGGCCTCGGGCTTCTGCTGCTCCTGCTGGCCACGGCGGCCTTCGCTCTGGCGCGGGGCAGCCTTGTGCTGCCCACGCGAGAGGTGATCGCCGTTCTGCTGGGACAGGACGCGCCCAAGGCAGTCCTGCATATCGTCGCCGATGTCCGCCTGCCGCGTGTGCTGCTGGCGCTGCTGGCGGGCGGCATGCTGGGGCTGGCGGGCGCCACCATGCAGTCCCTGACGCGCAACGGACTTGCCGATCCCGGCCTGATCGGCGTCAAGGAGGGGGCGAGCATCGGCGTCCTGGCGGTGCTGTTCTTCGCGCCCGACGTCGATCCTGCCTGGCGGCCGCTGGCAGGCCTCGCCGGAGGGCTTGTCACGGCTTTGATCGTCTGTGCCCTGGCGCGCGATCTCTCCGGGCTGCGCTTCGTCCTGCTCGGCATCGGTATGTCCTGGCTGCTCTCGGCGGGGCTTCTGGTCTTTCTCACCACGGCGGACGTGAACGACGTGGAGACGGCGCTGGTCTGGCTCGCCGGCAGCCTGCACGGTGCCGCTTGGCCGACGCTGCCTGGCGCCGCCCTTTGGGAAGGGGTCGGCCTTGTGGTGCTCGCAGCCACCGCCCGTGGCGCCGACGCTTCGCTGCTGGGGCGCGGGGCGGCCATCGGCCTCGGGGTTCGGCCGGGGATGCTCGACACCGTGCGACTGGCCGTCGCGGTCCTGATGACCGCCGCTGCCGTCTCCGCCGTCGGCAGCCTCGGCTTTGTCGGCCTGATGGCGCCCCATGCGGCCCGCCTCTTGCTCGGCGGCGGGCAGGCGGGGCTGCTGGCCGGAAGCGCGCTCGTGGGCGCGCTCATGGTGCTGGCCGCTGACACGCTCGGGCGGCTCGCCTTCGCGCCGCTCCAGATCCCCGCCGGCATCGTCATGGCGGTGTGCGGCGTGCCCGTCTTCCTCTTCATGCTCTGGCTGCGCCGAGACCGGCTCTGAAGGATGTGTGCCCGATGCTTGCGATCTTTCTCCGCCGTGCCCTGGCGCCCTGTGTTCTGGCGGCGCTGATGCTGACCGGCGCCATCGCAGATGCGGGCGCCCAGACACGGGCCTTCAGCGATGACCTCGGGCGCACGGTGCAGGTCCCCGTGCACCCCTTGCGGATCGTGTCGCTGCACGACCTCGACATCACCTTGCCGCTGATCGAACTCGGGGCGCCCCCGGTGGCGAGCCACGGCCGCGTCGCGCCCGACGGCAGCCGTTTCCTGCGGGCGGGCAAGCTTCTGGCTGGGGTGGACTTCGACAGCGGTGGCATCGCCTTCATCGGCGCCAATGCCATCGACCTTGAGGCGGTGGCAGCCGCCAAGCCCGATCTCATCATCACGCTGACCACCCGCGACACGCCGGTGGCGCAGCTGGAGCGGATCGCCCCCACCGTGAGCCTCGATCATCTCAAGGGCGGACCCGAGGGGCTCTATGGCAAGCTCGCCGAACTGACCGGCACCAAGCCCCGGCTGGCGCAGCTCGAAGCCCGCTACCGGGCGCAGATCGCCCAGCTCCGGGCGGTGGTCGATACAGGCAAGGTCACGGTGGCGACGCTTCAGGCGAACCAGGGCAAGATCACCGTCTTCCACACCGACCGGGCGCTGGGGCGCGTGTTGCGGGATGCCGGCTTCCGCTTTCCGGCGCTCCTCAATTCCATACCGGAGGGCGGGCGTCTCGACGTGAGCGCCGAGCGCCTGCCGGATCTCGATGCCGATCTCGTCTTCGATACCTTCCGCTCTGATCGCGGCGGCGGCCCGGCGGAGGAGTGGGCGGCGATGGAGACCGTCTTCCCCGGCTTCTGCGACGTGCTCCTAGCCTGCCGGGGCGGGCGCTTCCTGCTGTTGCCGCGGGATGAGACCATCTCCAACACCTACGCGGCGCTCAGCCTTCTGGTGCCGGTCGTGCAGGCGCAGGCGCTGCGACTGCGGCCAGCCTGGCGCTGAAGTTGGAGGCCGCAAGTGCCTGTGTCAGCATAACCGCAAAGCGCGCCGGCGGCCGAGCGCCGGAACAGCCCTCCGGGGCAGGAGCAGAAGGGGCGCATGTCGACGCCGTCGGGAAATCGCAAGGTGAAGGTGGACCGCCTCGGGGAGCGCCTGCGCACGCGGGGGGCCTCCCTCTCGCCCAGCCTCAAAGCGGTAGCCGACTATATTGATGAGAACCGCCGCCTCGTCCTCAGCAAGTCCGCTTTGGACATTGCCGCTGAAACCGGGACGTCGGACGCGACCGTCATCCGCGCCATTCAGGCGCTGGGGTTTTCCGGCCTGCGGGAACTGAAGCGCACGCTCTCCGCCCATCTGGGCGGGGTGATCCCCTCGGTGGACAAGATGTCCTCCACGACGGAGCAGCTTCAGCGCAGCGTCGATACTTCCATCGATTTCGTGCGGGACGGGCACCTCGCGGGCATCGAGAAGATCACCGCGCCCGAGAACCGGGTGGCCATGGCCGCCGCCGTCGAACTGCTGCGCGGGGCGCAGGGCATCGGACTGTTCGGCATCGGCGCCTCGGCCATTCTCGCCGATTACGCTGCCCGTCTGCTGATCCGCAACGGCCGCCATGCTTATGCACTGAACCGCACCGGCATCGGCCTTGGCGAGCAACTCCTCGCCATGCGCCGGGGGGACGTGCTCATCATGATGGGTCAGTCGAGCGCCCACCGGGAGGGTACGGCGGCGCTGGAAGAGGCGCGGCGCCTCGGCGTGCGCATGATCCTGCTGACGGGGGCCGCCGCGCCGGCCTTCGGCAAGCAGGCGGACGTGATCATCCGCGTGCCGCGCGGCCGCTCCGAGCTGGTGCCCCTGCACGGGCTCGTGCTGATGGCGCTGGAGATGCTGGTGATAGGCCTTGCCGCCGTGGAGCCCGAGCGCTCCACCCAGTCGCTGGAGCGTCTGCACACCCTCTATGAGGACATCCGCAAGCCGCCGCGGGGGTGACCCCGGCCGGGTATCCGGCCCAGGCTTGCGGCTCATGATGAGCTCGCTGTGTGAAGAGGTGTCTATCGCCGCGATAACAATTGTCAGCGATATGAAATGCGCTTGTTCGTCGGCGCCGATGCGGCAGCCATGCTGAAAATTTGCAGGCGCCAAAAAAGCCGGGAGTTATGCGAGCGCAGCGGAAGGTTGGCGGCTTATGGCCAGCGTCACTTCCAAACCACATCACAGATCGCGATCGAGATGAGGTTTTCTAGCCCGTTGCCCCTCGCACGTCATCGAGAAATTCGGATCCTGGCGACACACCGGAGAGCATCAGCCGGTCGCGGGCGCGCGTGGCGGCGACGTAAAGCAAATGGCGCCCCGTTTCCTGTACGGCTTCAAGATCCGCCAAATCTCCCACTTCACCGAGCCTCACGGGATCGGGAAGCACATCTTCGTCCAATGCTATGACGGCCACAGCGCACTTTCGTCGTCTCCTTCACGACCGTCATGGTGTCGGAGATGTCCCATCAGGTGAGGCACAGGTATCTGAGCTGGTTCCGGTTTTTTTCAGACCGGATACCGATGGAGAACTCCAGTTCAATAGCTTGGGCGAAGAGTGATTTTTCCAGCATGAAGAAGTCGAATGTGACGAAAGCGCAGGTGGCCTTCATCCCGAAAGCTGGCTGAAGGATGGAATGCCAATTCCGCAAGGTTAGCGCAAGGCCGAGATCAGCGAAGCTACGTTCATTAATTGACGCAGGACGCATGCAGCACTGCTTCTTGATCTGGAGCAAGGCAGTAGCACGGAACCCCGACTAGGAAATCTGGAGCGACTGCAGTCTGGCACGTGAGACGTGGAGTAAATCGGGTCGCTGTGTTGGTTTGGCGTAGCGCCGATGCGTCCGTGATGCCCTGCAAACATCCGGGAGTTTCCCATGGCCGGCGAATCCGCAACTCCTGCTCCGCTCCAGCCCGGAACGTGGGGCCAGCCAGGACATCAGGCCGCGCCGTGGAGCGGCGTCTTCGCCGAGGCGTGGAGCCGGGCTTTCACCGGCACGGCGCCGCTGCCGCCGGGGATCGGGACGCTGCCCGCGGGGCCGCTCGTGGACTATCTCGTGGACGCTGCGCAGCGCTCGGTCCTGTTCATCGACCTGATGCGTCGGCGCGGCAATGAGCAGCAGGACATCACCTCGCGCCCCATGGCGACCGTGCTCTCCTTCGATCATGACGTGCTGGTGAGCGGGCGGGCGCTGCCGCGGCCCATCAACTATTTCCTGTCCCGCATCGTGCCGCCGCCCGGCGCGAAGGTGGATCCCGACAAGCGTCCGGTGGTGGTGGTGGATCCCCGCGCCGGCCAGGGGCCGGGTATTGGCGGGTTCAAGACCCAGAGCGAAATCGGCGAGGCGCTGGCCAACGGCCATCCCGTCTATTTCATCGGTTTCTCGGCCCAGCCGGAGCCCGGCCAGACCTTCCTCGACGTGGTGGAGGGGCAGGTCTCCTTCTTCGAGCGCATCGTGGCCATGCACCCCGATGCCCCCCGGCCGTTTGCCATCGGCAACTGTCAGGCCGGCTACCAGACACTCATGGTGGCCATGCTGCGGCCCGACCTGTTCGGCCCCTGCATGGTGGCCGGCTCGCCCATGTCCTATTGGCAGGGCGTCCACGGCAAGAATCCCATGCGCTATTCCGGCGGCCTGCTGGGCGGCTCGTGGCTCACCGCGCTGGTGAGCGATCTTGGGCGCGGCAAGTTCGACGGCACCTGGCTGATCCTCAACTTCGACAGCCTCAATCCGGCCAACTGGCTGTGGGGTAAGCAATACGATCTCTATGCGGCGGTCGATACCGAGGCACAGCGCTATCTGGGTTTCGAAAAGTGGTGGGGCGACTTCATCACCCTCAACGGCGACGAGATCCAGTTCCTGGTGGACGAACTGTTCATCGGCGACGGGCTCACGCGCAACGAGATGCGCTCCAGCGACGGGACGGTGTTCGACCTGCGCAACATCGCCTCGCCGCTGATCGTGTTCACGTCCCTCGGCGACAATATCAGCCCGCCGCCCCAGACGCTTGGCTGGATCCTCGACCTCTACAAGGACGTGGACGCCATCCACGCGGAGGGGCGCACCATCGTTTACTGCCTGAACCAGACGGTCGGCCATCTCGCCATCTTCGTGTCTGCCAAGGTGGGGGCGAAGGAGGACGAGGAGATGGTCCGATTGATGGACCTCATCGACTGCCTGCCGCCGGGCCTCTATGAACTTGTCATCTCGCCTGCCTCCGAAGAGGAGGTGAAGGCTGGCGGCCATCCCTGGCACAGCCGCTTCGAAGCGCGCAGCCTTGAGGACATCCGTGCCTTCGGCCGCAACAGCGTGGAGGACGACCGGGCCTTCGCAGCGGTGCGTCGGGTCTCGGAGATCAACCTGTCCCTTTATCGCACCTTCCTCCAGCCGGCGGTGCGGGCGCTGGCCAATCCGCACATGGCCGAACTGCTGTTCGCCACCAATCCGCTGCGCCTCAGCTACAGCCTTTTTGCGGACTCGAACCCGTTCATGAAGCCGGTTGCCAAAGCTGCGGCCGAGGTGACGGCAGCGCGCAAGCCGGTGCCGCCGGACAATCCCTTTCTCGCCGTCCAGAAGCTGTGGTCCGACCAGATCAGTGCCGGGCTCGATGCTTTCCGGGACTTGCGCGACCGCGCGGTCGAGCAGGCCTTCTTCGGCATTTACGGCTCGCCGGTGCTTCAGGGCATGCTGGGCTTGAACCTTGACGAGAAGGTGCGCGAGCTGCCGCCGACCAGCCCGCAAAAGCGCGCCTTCCTCACGCAGAAGATGGCCGAGTTCCGCGACCGCGTGGACGAGGGCGGGTTCAACGAAGCCCTGGTGCGGTCCGTCCTGTTCGTCATCGCCGCCGACCGGCAGTTGGACGAACGCTGTGCCGCGGCGCTGAAAGAAACGTGCCTGCGGCTGACGCAGCTTTCCATCTCGGATTTCAAGAGCCTGGTGCGCCGGCAGTTCTACATCCTGCTGCTCGAGGGCATCGCTGCGGTCGAAGCCATCGCGACCCTCGTGCCCGACGGCGCCGCGCGACAGAGCCTCCTGAACGACGCTGCCGCAGTGGCGGGGGCCAACGGCACGCTCACCATCGGCGAGCAACAGAACATCGAGAAGCTGGCCGAGGTGCTGGGCGTTGCCGCGCCACACTCCCCCGCGCCGGTGCTGCCGGCCGACACGCACCGGTCCGCCCCCTCGACGCTTCAGATCGCGCCCGCCGGCGCCTGAAACGCAGGCCCGAACCGTCTTCTCCGGAGGCGCCACCGCCCGCACCCGCCACCGGCTGTCCAGTCCCGCGCCTGATCGAGGTCGGCCTCCGCCGTCCGCCCGCCAGCGCGTCCTGTTCGTCCCGAGGAGGCACGTCCATGCCGATCATCACGAACCGCGCGTTCGAGGACATCCGTCCCGGTGACGCCGCCTCCGTGTCGCGCACACTCACCCCCGGTGATCTCAGGGCCTGGGCAACCGCCTTCGGCGATGCCGGTTTGGTCGCAGGCATCGGTCCCGGACAGGCGGCAACGGGCATCGCCTCATCCCTTTTCGCCGCGCTGGCCGGCTCGGCCCTGCCCGGGCCGGGCGCGATCATCCGGTCGGCGGCAGTGACGGTGCATGGGCCGCTGCCCGCCGACCATCTCTTGAACGTCGACCTCACGGTGCGCGAGGCCCGCGCCGCCGACAAGGTTCTGATCCTCGACGCCCGGCTCGCCGACCGCGATGGCGTGGCGATCGCCACCGGGGTGCTCGAAGTGGCGGCGCCCCAGGCATCCGTGCGGGTCGAGATTCCGGAGCACCGCCTGGACTGCCTGCTGGACCAGTGCCGGACCCTCGAGCCCATGCCCACCGCCGTCGTGCATCCTCTGAGCCTTGATGCCCTCGCAGGGGCCATCGATGCGGCAGCCGCCGGGCTGATCGTACCGGTGCTGTATGGACCCGAAAGCGGCATCCGCAGCCTTGCCGAGACCGGCAAGTTCGACCTCTCCGGTTGCCGCATCATCGCCACCAGCGGCGAGGAGGACTCGGCCGCGAGGGCTGCCGCAGCGGCCGGCGCCGGCGAGGTGCAGGCACTCATGAAAGGCAGCCTGCATACCGACGTTCTGCTCCATGCGGTGATGCAGAAAGAGGCGGGGCTGCGCACGGGGCGGCTGCTGAGCCATTGCGCCCTCATCGCCATGCCCACCTATGCCCGGCGGGTGGTCGTGACCGATGCGGCGCTCAACATCGCGCCCGACACCGACCAGAAGCGCGACATCTGCCAGAACGCCATCGGGTTCGCCCGGGCGCTCGGCGTGGCGGTCCCGAAGGTGGCCGTGCTCGCCGCCGTGGAGATGGTCCGCACCAAGATGACGGCCACGCTGGACGGCGCCATCCTCGCCAAGATGGCCGATCGCCGCCAGATCGTGGGCGGCATCGTCGATGGCCCCCTCGATCTCGACGCCGCCGTGGACGCCGAGGCGGCCCGCGTAAAGCACATCGTCTCGCCGGTGGCCGGCGCGGCGGATGTGCTGCTGGCGCCCAACATCGAGGCTGGCAACATGGTCTACAAGAACGTCTCCTTCATGGCGGACGCGCAGACCGCCGGCCTGGTTGTGGGCGCCAGGGTGCCGGTGATGCTGACCAGCCGCGCCGACACGGCCGCTGCGCGCCTGTTCTCGGCCGCCACCGCCGCTCTCTATGCCGACGCTTTGGCCCGCGAGCCCGAGGCCATCCTGCCGGCAACCGCAGACTGAACGCCGCGGCCCGTCCTTCCCCCGATGAGGAGCAAGCTCATGACCGATGCTGTCCTGGTGGTGAATTCCGGCTCGACAAGTCTCAAGTTCGCGGCTTATGCGGCGGGCGCCGACGCTGTGCCGCCGCTGCTCTGCCGCGGCGTGGTGGACAGCATGACGAGCGATCCCCACTTCATCGCCAAGGCGCCGGACGGCACACCGATCGATGCCCATGAATGGGGGGAAGGCCAAAACCTCGGCCATGGTCGGGCGTTGTCCTTCATCATCCAATGGCTGGAGCAGCACGAGGCCAACATCAAGGTGGTGGCGGCCGGGCACCGGGTGGTGCTGGGCGGCACCCGCTTCGAGGGGCCGGTGCGCATCACCCCGGAGGTGCTTGACTATCTGGACGGGCTTTCCGCCATGGAGCCGTCCCACCAAGCCTATAACGTGCGGGGCGCACGTGAACTGGCGCAGGACTTCCCCGGCCTGCCGCAGGTGGCGATGTTCGACACATCGTTCCACCGTTCCATGCCGGAGGTGGCGCAGGTCTATGCCCTGCCCGCCGAGCTCCGCGACACCGGCGTGCGCCACTGGGGCTATCATGGCATCTCGTACGACTACATCAGTCGGCAGGTTCCCAAATACGTGCCGGACGCACGGCGGGTGATCGTCGCCCATCTCGGCGGCGGAGCCTCCATGTGCGCCATGCTGGATGGTCGCAGCATGGAGACCACCATGGCCTTCGCCGGCCTCACCGGCCTGCCCATGGCCACGCGCTCGGGCGACGTGCCCGCCGACGTCCTCTTTTATCTTCTCAAGACGCAGGGCCATGACGTCGCAAGCCTCGAGAAGCTGCTGTACGGCAAGTCCGGCCTCCTCGGCCTGTCCGGTGTCACCGGCGACATGCGCCAGCTTCAGGACAGCAAGGATCCTGCGGCGGTGCTGGCGGTGGATGCCTTCGTCTATGCCATGACCAAATTCACGGGCGCCTATGCGGCGGTGCTGGGCGGCCTCGACGCCCTCGTCTTCACCGCGGGCATCGGCGAGAACTCGCCCATCGTGCGCGCCGCTCTCTGCGCCCGGCTGGAGTGGCTGGGCGTGAAGCTCGACCCGGCAGCCAACACCGCGAACGGGCCGCGCATCTCGGCGACCGACAGCCGGGTGGGGGTCTTCGTCATCCCCACGAATGAGGAGCTGATGATCGCGCAACACACGCTGGCTCTGTTGCAGACCGCCTGAGCCAGGCCGCGCTGCCCGCCCGCGCGAATTGCCGCAAATCAATTCGGGTGCGGGTGACACTGTTCACGATGACGCGCCGCGTGCGCCGCCGGAGCGGCGAGATCGGCGTTAGGGGATTGGCCATGTCACAGAGCGTTGCCGCCGCACCCGCCATCTCGGGACGCACCCCACCGGCAAAAGCGAAGCCCGCGGACGGCGGATCTTCGCGGCTCGATGCCGATGCCATCGCCGCCAAATTCGCAGAACTCAGTTCCTCGCCGCAGGGACTGAGTTCCGCCGACGCTGCCCGACTGCATCAGACATACGGCCCCAACACCATCGCCGCACATGAGGAGAGCCGCTGGAGCAAGCTGCTCGGCTATTTCTGGGGTCCCATTCCCTGGATGATCGAAGCGGCGGCGCTGCTCTCGCTGATCCGGCTCGACTGGCCCGACTTTATCGTCGTGATGGGCCTGTTGCTCTACAACGCCGTCGTCGGCTTCTGGCAGGACAGCAAGGCCGCAAGTGCGCTTGCAGCGCTGAAGAAGGGCCTCGCGCTGAAGGCCCGCGTGCTGCGGGATGGCAACTGGATCACGGTCGACACCAGCGATCTGGTACCCGGCGATGTGGTGAGCATCTCCGGCGGTGAGACGCTGCCGGCCGATCTGATCCTGACCGAAGGCAAGTATCTCTCCGTCGATCAGGCCGCGCTGACGGGCGAATCGCTGCCGGTTTCCAAGTCGGTCGGCGATAGCGGCTATTCCGGCTCCATCGTGCGTCAGGGCGCGATGACCGCGCTCATCA
The DNA here is from genome assembly GCF_000010525.1 of Azorhizobium caulinodans ORS 571. GTDB lineage: Bacteria > Pseudomonadota > Alphaproteobacteria > Rhizobiales > Xanthobacteraceae > Azorhizobium > Azorhizobium caulinodans. Next base: position 229,335 of record NC_009937.1, read on the forward strand.
CCGCGACCGGCAACGCCACCTTCTTCGGCCGCACCGCGAAGCTCGTCGCCTCCGCCGGCGCCAAGTCGCATGCGGAGAAGGCGGTCATCCAGATGGGTGACTTCCTGATCATCCTCTCGGCGGCGCTGGCGCTGCTGCTCGTCGTCGCGCAGGTCCACCGCGACATCGTCGCCGAAGGGCACTGGGAATGGGCCCATGCGGGCGCCATCGTCCAGCTCGTTCTCGTCCTGCTGGTCGCCTCGGTGCCGGTGGCGACGCCGGCGGTGATGTCCGTCACCATGGCGCTGGGTGCGCTGGCCCTGTCGAAGCAGCAGGCCATCGTCTCCCGTCTATCCGCGATCGAGGAACTGGCTGGCGTCGACGTGCTGTGCTCGGACAAGACCGGCACGCTGACCATGAACCAGCTCACGCTCCAGCCCCCGATCCCCTGGGGGTCGGCGGCACCGGACGAACTGATCCTGGGCGCGGCTCTCGCCTCGCAGAAGCAGAGCGCCGACGCCATCGACAAGGCGGTGCTGGCGGGCCTCAAGGACCCGAAGGTGCTCGACCAATATCGACAGGTCGACTTCACGCCCTTCGACCCCGTCAGCAAGAAGACCGCTGCCGCCGTGGCCGGACCGGACGGGAAGACCGTGCATTATGCGAAGGGAGCGCCGCAGGTCATCGCGGCGCTGTGCGGGCTCGGCCCCGATGGCGGAAACGCCTATTTCGATGCAGTCGCGAAGTTGGCCCACGATGGCACGCGCGCGCTCGGCGTGGCGCGCTCCGACGACGGCACGCACTGGACCCTGCTCGGCCTGCTGCCGATGCTCGATCCGCCGCGCCCCGATGCTGCGGCGACCATTGCACATGCGCAGAAACTCGGCATCGCCGTGAAGATGGTGACCGGGGACGATGTGGCCATCGGCAGCGAGATTTCCCGCCAGCTCGGCCTCGGCGACCACTTGCTGGTCGCCGGCGAAGTGTTTGGAGAGGACGCCAATCCCGAGCACATCGCCATCGACGCGGTCCGGGCGGTGGAAGTGGCGGATGGCTTCGGCCGCGTCTTCCCGGCGCACAAGTTCGAGATCGTGAAGGCGCTGCAGGAAGGTGGCCACATCGTCGCCATGACGGGCGACGGCGTCAACGACGCACCGGCACTGAAGCAGGCCGATTGCGGCGTGGCGGTATCGGGCGCCACGGATGCGGCACGCAGCGCGGCGGCGCTGATCCTCACGGCGCCGGGCCTGTCGACCATCATCGCGGCGATCATGGAGGCGCGCGCCATCTTCGAGCGCATCACCAGCTACATTTACTACCGCATCGCGATGACGCTCAACATCATGCTCGTCGTGGTGCTGACCTATCTCGTCTATAATTTCATGCCGCTTACCGCGATCATGATCGTCGTCATGGCGTTGCTGGACGACATCCCGATCATGACGATCGCCTATGACAACGTGAAGGTTCAGGATCGGCCGGTGCGCTGGAACATGCACCGGATCATCTCCTTCTCCACTGTCATGGGCATCATGGCTCTGGTGCAGAGCTTCGGCATCGTCATGCTCGGCATGTTCTGGATGAAGAGCCCGGGACTGACCGCCATCCTGCCCATGGACCAGGCGCATGTGCAGACTATGCTGTTCCTTCAGTTGGCGGCGGGGGGCCACCTCCTGTTCTTCGTCTCGCGGGTGCAGGGCACGCTGTTCAAGCCGCCCTATCCGAGCCTGCCGGTGATGGGCGCGGTGATGGGCACACAGGTGTTCGCCATCTTCATGTGCGCGTTCGGCTGGTTCATGCCGGCGCTGCCGTGGCTGCTGATCGGCATCGTTTGGGTCTACTGCCTGGTGTGGACGCTCATCATGGATCTGGTGAAGCTGCTCTATTTCCACATGGTCGACCGGCGAGACCGGCAACGCAGCATCATCGACAGCTCGATCGGCCCGGCCATGCCGCATTGAGCCACACCGGCCCATGCCGGCAGACCGGAGTTTTCCAACAATAACTTCTTCAAAATAATGTTGAGCGTCTTGTCATGGAGAGAGCAGGCCGGGCGAAAGGCGGCCGACCTGCTCTCTTATCCTGCTCTTCAATCGCGTACGCGGGGGGCTAGCATGCGCAGTCGCGAGCCATAGGCCGCTATGCGCAGCTCGTGCACGCGATTATCAGCAGCAGCCCTTGAGGTGTACGCACCCACAACAATTGCCCTGGCCGCAGCCCGCATGAGCATTGACGGCAAAAATCGGCGAGGAAACGAGCAGAGCCGCAGCAAACAGAGATGCCGTGAACTTCTTCATGATGATCCCTCCTGAAAGGAGGCCCTACGCAACCTGCCTGATCGCGATTTCTACGTGGACCTCACGCGAAAATTACTAATGGGCGCGCTATTCCGGAGTCAATATCGCGCAAAAGCTCGATAGCCGTGAAGCTGGGGGCGTGCCACCAGAACGCTTAAGCCATTACAAAGTCGATTTTTTCTCGTCGATTTTGCACTCTTAACGCCTCTCCATCACGGGGGTGCGCATCTGCGATGCCATATCGGGATATACGTTCGTATATGCCTGATATTCTATTTATACTTAGAAAATCTGATTTCGGCGTGGACCGTGCCTAGTCAGGTTGCTATGTGACGCATGCATTCGATGACATTGTGCTCCGGATGCCAGATCGGAACCTTGAAATGCCCAGCGACAGTAGTCGAAGAAACGTGCCGCGCGGCCTATCCGGTCGGGTCTGAGAAATCGGTCTCGCCCTGACGGCCCGCGCGGCGCGTCCAGGAGTGAGACATGAACCGAGTCTTCTTCGCTTCGCGCGGCGTCTTCGCGCGCCTCTTTGCTCGCCTTTTCTGTGCGGGCGCCTACAAGCCTCAAATCCCGGTCGCGGTCGCAGCACCCTTTTTCTCGCCCGTCCACGCCAACGCGCCGTCTGAGCGGCGGAGGCCGCACGCCGTGTGGTCCGTCAATGCGGACACCGGCCGCATAGAATGCAGGTGGACCACCGACGGCGACGAGATCGCCGAATGGCTCTGTCGGCCCTTGATTGAACGGGCAGGCCTGATCCTTGCTGCCACTCAGCCTTCACTCGGGACAGGGTCATTCAGATGACCTTCGCCAGGCCCTCGCGGCTACCTCGATCCTCCCGCTGAAGCCTGCCTCGGCCCCCTGCGCCCCGCCTTCCGGTTCGGGCGCGGGGCGTCGAGCCGTTGCTGAAGCTGCGTGACCGGGCTCCAGCAGCGCCGCCCCAGCAGCGCTGGCCCGCCGAGGCGGCCCCCCTTCCTCCAGGAAACCCTCCATGACGCCCCAGCGCATCATGGCTGCGCTTCCGTCTTCCGGTCGGAGGCGGCATGCAGTCATGATACGCGACAGGAGACTGAGCAGATGAATACTGTCGTGAAACCCGCCTCGCTGAAGGCCGAGAGGCTGGACAGCCGCAAGCTGTCGATGCGGGCGGTCGTCGAGGCCCGGAACGACGTCGACATGACGCTGGCCAATATGAACGCACGCCTCGACGGCCTGACCTTTGCTGAGGCGGAGCGACGGCTGGCCGCGTCCGGACCGAACGAGGTGGCGCGTGATCGGCGGCCGCCCGCGGTCATCCAGTTCCTGCTGGCGTTCAAGAACCCTTTCATCGCGGTTTTGATCCTGCTGGCCGCGATCAATTCGGTGACCGACATCATCTTGCCGCTCCGCAAGGGCGAAGATCCAGATTACACCACGGTGACGATCATTCTCACCATGGTGATGCTGAGTGCTCTCCTTCGCTTCTGGCAGGAATACCGGTCCGGCAACGCTGCCGATGCGCTGAAGGCGATGGTGCGGACCACGGCGACCGTGATACGCCGCGCGAGTCCCACGTCGGGACCCGAAATCCGCGAAATCCCGATGGCGCAGATCGTCACGGGCGACATCATTCGACTGTCGGCTGGCGACATGATCCCGGCCGACATCCGGCTCGTCGAGTCGCGAGACCTGTTCGTCAGCCAGGCGGCGTTGACCGGCGAGGCGCTGCCGGTCGAGAAGTACGATACGCTGGGCGCCGTCGCCAAGAAATCAGCCGGGGCCGCCGCCGGCGAACAGACCGGGCTGCTCGATCTGCCGAGCATCTGCTTCATGGGCACGAACGTGGTCTCGGGAACGGCCACCGCCGTCGTCGTGGCGACCGGTACGCACACCTATTTCGGTTCGCTCGCGAAGACGATCGTCGGATCGCGGGCGGAGACGGCGTTCGACCGCGGCGTCAACAGCGTCAGCTGGCTGTTGATCCGCTTCATGCTGGTGATGGCGCCCGTCGTTTTTCTGATCAACGGCCTGACCAAGGGCGACTGGATGGAGGCGTTTCTTTTCGCCCTGGCCGTCGCAGTCGGTCTGACGCCGGAAATGCTGCCGATGATCGTCTCGTCCAACCTCGCCAAGGGTGCCGTCGCGATGGCGCGGCACAAGGTGGTGGTGAAGCGCCTCAACGCCATCCAGAATTTCGGCGCGATGGACGTGCTGTGCACCGACAAGACCGGCACGCTGACACAAGATAAAATCATCCTGGAGCACCACGTCGACATCGAGGGCAAGCCGGACGACGACGTGCTTCGCTTTGCGTGGCTGAACAGCCACCACCAGAGCGGCGTCAGGAACCTCATGGACCAGGCCGTTGTCCATTTTGCCGAGCGTGCGCCCGAGGTCCTGCACTCGGTGATGTCCTACGGCAAGGTCGAAGAACTGCCTTTCGATTTCGTTCGGCGGCGACTGTCAGTCATCCTTGAGGACCGGTGGGGACGCCAGCTGCTGATCTGCAAGGGTTCGGTCGAGGAGATGCTGGCGATCTCGACACGCGTCCGGGACGGCGAGACGACACGGGTCCTCGCAGAGCCCGAACGCGATCGCCTGCTGGCCCTCGCCCGGGCCTACAACGCAGACGGTTTTCGCGTTCTTGTCGTCGCCACGCGCGAGATTCCGGACGGCGCATCCAAATCCCATTACACCATCGACGATGAGAGGGATCTCGTCGTCCAGGGCTTCCTCACCTTCCTCGATCCGCCGAAGGAGACGGCCGGGCCGGCCCTCGCCGCCCTCGCCGCCCATGGCGTGACGGTCAAGGTGCTGACCGGCGACAATGAGGTCGTCACCGCAAAGATCTGCCGCGAGGTCGGGCTGGATCCCGGTCTCCCGCTTCTGGGGCGGGAGATCGAGCAACTCGACGACGCCGCGCTGCGTCTTGCGGTCGAGCAGCGGACGATCTTCGCGAAGCTGACCCCGTTGCAGAAATCGCGCGTCCTGACCGCGCTGCAGGCCAACGGCCATACGGTGGGATTCCTGGGCGACGGCATCAATGACGCGCCTGCACTGCGCGACGCCGATGTCGGCATCTCGGTCGACAGCGGTACGGATATCGCCAAGGAATCCGCTGATATCATCCTTCTCGAGAAAAGCCTCATGGTCCTGGAGGAAGGCGTCGTCAGGGGGCGTGAGACCTTCGGAAATATCATCAAATATCTGAACATGACCGCCAGCTCGAACTTCGGCAACGTATTCTCGGTGCTGGTGGCGAGCGCCTTCCTTCCCTTCCTGCCGATGCTTGCGATCCATCTCCTGATCCAGAATCTGATGTACGATATCTCGCAACTGTCGTTGCCTTGGGATCGGATGGACGAGGAATTCCTCCGCAAGCCCCGCAAATGGGACGCCAGGAACATCGGGCGCTTCATGATCTGGATGGGACCGACGTCATCGATCTTTGACATCACGACCTTCGCGCTCATGTGGTTCGTCTTTGCAGCCAACACGCCGGAGCAACAGTCGCTGTTCCAGTCGGGCTGGTTCATCGAGGGCTTGCTGTCTCAAACACTGGTGGTGCACATGCTGCGCACGCAGAAGATCCCGTTCATCCAGACCCGTGCGGCGTTGCCGGTAATGCTCATGACGGGGCTCGTCTGCGCCCTTGGCATCTACATTCCGTTCTCGCCGCTCGGCGCCATGGTTGGGCTGCAGCCGCTGCCCTGGCAGTATTTCCCCTGGCTGGCCGCAACGCTGCTGAGCTACTGTCTTCTCGCCCAAGGCATGAAGACGTTCTACATCCGCCGCTTTCGCCAGTGGCTGTGACCGGCTGAGCGAAAAGGGCATAACGGCGGGCGAGAATGTCGCCCGCCGACCCATTCCACGACCAGCCTGCATGCCGGGCGGCCATGCCCCCCTGAAGGGAGCGAGGAACGGCTACCATTTGGCGCAGTTCGCCGAACGTAGTGGTGAAGGTAAAGCTGGCGCGGACAGGCGTCTGGGCGGACGCATGAAAAGGAGGGACCATGCTGGGTGCGACGCTATCACGGACCGTTTCTGTTTCCCGGTCCTGGGTCGTGCTCGCAATGCTGATCGCGCTGATGACCGCCATCTTCGTGGTCGACACGGTGACCAATTACGCCGTCGCGGCGGCCGTCCTCTATACGGCAGTCCAACTCATCGCCACGCGTTTCCTTTCGGTCCGAACGGTCATTATCCTGACGGGCGCCAGCATCGTTCTGACCCTCCTCAGTTTCGAACTCACCCGCTCCGGCGCCTATGAAGTCGGCGTCGTCAACACCGCCATCAGCGTGGTCGTCATCGGCGTGACGGCCTATCTGGGCCTGAAGCTCAAATCCGCGCAACAGTCGGCGGACGAAACGCGGGAGCGGCTGTTGCGCATGGCGCGCCTGATGACCCTCAGCCAGTTGACCACCTCCATCGCACATGAGGTCAGCCAGCCGCTTGCCGGGATCGCCACCAGCGCCAGCGCCTCGCGCCGCTGGCTGACCCAGCAGCCCCCGAACGTGGAAAGAGCCCTCGCTGCGATCGAACGGGTCGCAAGCGACGCCTGCCGCGCGAACGATGTCCTCGCTCGCGTGCGCGGCATGGCCCGGAGGGAGGCGACGAGCAAGGCCTCGTTTGATTTCAACGAGGCTGTTCGCGAGGTTCTGGATCTCGCTGGCGGGGATATGCTTCGCACGGGGGCGCAAGTCTCCCTGTCACTGGCCGAGAATCTGCCGGCAGCCTTCGCGGATCGCGTCCAGATCCAGCAGGTCATCGGCAATCTGGTTCTGAACGCCATGGAGGCCGTGTCGGCGCTTCCCAACCGGCTGCCCAGATTGACCATTTCGACCGCGCTTGAACCGGCGGGGATGATCAGCTTCTCGATCTCCGACAATGGCCCCGGGGTGTCCCCCGACACCGCGCAGCATCTATTCGATGCCTTCTGGACGACAAAGGAGCAAGGCTTTGGCCTCGGCCTGACCATCTGCCAGACGATCGTGGAGGCGAACGGCGGGCGCATCTGGATGCTTCCGGCCCCGCCAGAGGCGGGCGCAACGTTCGTCTTCAACCTTCCGACAGCGGGTTCAGCGGCGTGACCTCGTCAAACGATCCAAAGCCGGTCGTCTATATCGTTGACGACGATCACTCGGTACGAGCGGCGCTACAGGATCTGTTCGCCTCGGTGACACTCGATGCCATGGCCTTTTCGTCGATCCGTGAATTCCTGGAGCACCCGCGCACGGCGGGTCCGGCCTGTCTCGTGCTCGATGTCAGGATGCCCGCCCAGAGCGGGATGGATTTCTACCTGCAGATGGACAGCCTGGGCCTTCGCATGCCCGTCATCTTCATCACGGGCCATGGCGATATCGCGATGGGCGTGAGGGCCATCAAGGACGGCGCCGTCGACTTTCTGACGAAGCCGTTCCGCGACCACGACCTGCTCGACGCCGTACACACCGCCATCGCGCGCGATCAGCAGAGGCTCCACCAGGAGGAGATCCTCTCGGAGCTTCAGCGCCGATGGGAAAGCCTCAACACGGGCGAGCGCGATGTTCTCCGCCTGGTCGTCAGAGGGCTCCTGAACAAGCAGATCGCGGCCGAACTTTCCGTCAAGGAGATCACGGTCAAGGTCCGGCGGGCCCGCGTGATGCAGAAGATGCGGGCCGCGTCGTTTGCCGATCTCGTCCGCATGGCCGATCAACTTGAGCTCGGTGCTGAGACGCGTCGGAATTCCTGATCCGAGCCGAACAAGCCCCACCGCCGGGCGTTCGTCGCCCCTCCGTTCTGCTCACCGGCAACGCGAGGCAGCCGTCACGGGGCGATCGCTCAGCGCATGCGAAAGCGCGATGCGGCCGGAGCCGCTTCCGCCTGAAAGACGGAGCGGTCCGGCCGCATTGATGGGGCGCGTTTCGATGTCTGCCGTCAGGCCGGGGCGACTTCGGCGATCGCGTGGGGAGCGGTCGCGTCCGGGGCTGCACCCGCGGCGGCGTGATAGGCTATGTAGGAGCGCTGGATCACGATCTGGTCGGCAATGTACTTGGCATCGTGCCACACGCCCCAGATGAAGCTGGAGCCGCGCCGGGACTGCCAGGGCAGGCCGAGGAAATAGACGCCCGCCTCGGTCGAGACGCCGCGCTGGTGGCGCGGGCGCCCGTTGGCGTCGAAGGCGTTCACCTTCATCCAGCTGTAGTCCGAAACGAAGCCGGTGGCCCAGATGATGGTCCCGACGCCGGCTGCCTTCAGATCCAGCGTGGCGAGCGGATCGGTGATGCAGGCGGCATCCGGCACGCGGATGCGGGCCTCGGGCTCCTCGGGGAGGTCGAGGCCGTTGCGCGCCACATAGGCGTCCGCCTCATCCAGCAGGGCTCGGTAGTTGGCATCGCCATTATCGAGGTTCTCGGCCAGATCCGGGGCGAAGGAGAGCACTCCGTCCTTGAAGGACTCCGTGCGACCCACGAGCACCATGCCTTCGCTCGCGAGGCGGCGGAAATCGATGGTGTGGCCGCCGCGAGCGCCGCTGACCGCAATCGTCACGTGCTCCTTGCCGGGCTCCTGCGCGGCGGCGTCCCATTTGCCGAGAACACCGAGCCACCAGCAGAAATCGCGGCCGCGATAGGCACGCGGCGGGCGGTCGTGGGGCCCGACGGAGAGATAGACGGTGCGGCCGGCCCGCATCAGTTCCTCGGCGATCTGCACACCGGAGGAACCCGCGCCCACCACCAGAACCGCGCCGTCCGGCAGTTGGTCGGGGTTGCGATAGGCCGTGGAATGCATCTGCCGGAGCGGCGCGTCCTCCGGCACCAAAGCGGGAATGCTGGGGCGCTGGAACGGGCCGGTGGCCGCCACCACGCGCTGGGCCTCGATGGTGCCGAGCGAGGTCTCCACCCGGAATCCGGTGCGCCCCTCGAGGCGCTCGACCTTCAGCACGTCCACACCGCACCGCACGGGGGCCGCGATCTTCTGGGCGAAGGCGACGAAATAATCCGCGACGGTTTCCTTGTGCGGGAAGTCGTCGGGGCGGACAGCCGTGTCCACGTCGGAGAACTGGAGATCGGGAAAGCGGTCGTGCCAGGCCGGGCCGTTCGCCACCAGCGAGTCCCAGCGTTCCGAACGCCAGCGCTCGGCGATGCGGGCGCGTTCCAGCACCAGATGAGGCACGCCGGCCCTGTTGAGATGGGCGCTCATGGCGAGCCCGGCCTGTCCGGCGCCGATGACCAGCGTGTCGATCTTTTCCACTGACATTTCAGTCCTCTCCGGCGTTGCGAGATGCCATCGGCAGACGTTTCAGGAGCGATCTCGTCGAACGAGCCAGATCATTGACGGTCGTGCGGAGGCAGCCGATGGAGATCGCCTGCATCGTTCTGGTTGCGGGATCGGGATGGAGATGGGGTGCGCGAGGGCACGCCATCATGCATGACCTCAGGGACGGGTGACCCAGGCGCCGTCCTTGACTTCGCGCAGCTCGAGGACGACGGCACGCTTGGTCTGGCCGTTCTCGTCGAAGCTCGTGCGGCCCATGGCACCGTCATAGTCGATGGCGCGGATGGCCTTGGCGATGGCCGCCTTGTCCTTGGTGCCGGCGGTCTTCAGCGCCTCGATGATGATGTTGGTCGCGTCATAGGCGTTCTTCGTGTAGGAGCCCACCGGCTCGGCGAAGTTGGCGCCCTTGTAGGCTTCCGTCATGGCATCGAGCTTCGGGTTGCCGACTTCCTTCGCGATGCCGACGATGGTGCCCGTGGCAGCCGGGCCGGCGATCTTGATGAACTCCTGATCATAGAAGCCGTCCACGCCGATCATCGGCTGGGTCATGCCGAGCTGCGCCATCTGCTGGCGCACGAGGCCGGCTTCCGCCACCACGCCGCCGAAATAGATGGCGTCGGGATTGGCAGCCTTGATCTTGGTGAGCAGGGCGCGGAAATCGGTGGTGCCCACGGGCGCGCTCTCGGCGGCGATGATGGTGCCGCCGTCGGCCTCGAAGAACTTCTTGAAGTTGTCGAGATTGGCCGCGCCGTAGTCGCTGGTGTCGGAGACGATGGCGATGCGCTTGCCGATGTTGGCGGCCGCCCACTTGGCGAGCGGCGCATTGGTGTTCACCAGCGTGGTCACCACGCGCGACACCATGGGATTGTTCTTCTCGGTGATCTTCGGGCTGATGGCGCCCCAGATCACGAAGGGCACGCCGGCGCGGCTGAAGACGGGAATGGTGGCGAGGGCGACGCCGCTGTTCCAGTGGCCGGTGGCCGCCACGACCTTCGGATCATTGGTGAGCTTCAGCGCTGCGGAAACGCCGGTCTGCGGGTTGGCGGCATCGTCGAGGATGACCGGTTCGATCTTGAAGGGCAGGCCGGCGGCATTGGCCTGATCCACCGCGAGCTGGAAGCCGTTGCGGGCCGCAAGGCCCTGCTGCGCATTGCCGCCGCTGAGCGGGCCGATGAAGCCGAGCTTCACCGTCTCCTGCGCCTTGGCGGGGGCGCCGAAGCCGAGGAGCGCGGTCGCCGCGAGCGCGACAGCTCCGAGGGACAGGCGACGGCGGGAAAGCGCACGCGGCGCGCCGGAAATGGGGGCCATGGTCTTCTTTTCCTCTGGAAGCAAATCGCGGGGGGCCTTGGCACGGGGCGGATGGTATGGCCTCTCCCTGACCCGTGAAGTGTGGCCTCAGCCGGTGCGGAAGAAAAATCGGAACTTTTGAAGCCTTGGCATCAGTTTTCCCGAACCAGTCGGTACGGCATGCCGGTCTGCGCGGCGCCGCCGCCCCCCAACTTCAAAACATCAGACCCATTGGTTTGGAAAAAACTATTCTGCCCTAGCGTTGCTTTAGGGCAGATTTGATCCAGCGCATTGACGGGGACGCGCCTCGCACATCCCCCGCTCCTCGTGCTTTTCCGGACAAGACGCAGGCATGCCGCGCGCCGCATCGCCCAAGGGAGGGGCCATGGATGACATCGTCTTCCAGCAGATCGTCAACTGGATCACCCTTGGCAGCATCTACGCCCTTATCGCGCTCGGCTTCAGCCTGCTGTTCGGCGTTCTGAACATCATCCATTTCTCCCACGGCGACGTGTCGCTGCTGGCGCCCTTCCTCGCGCTCGCGGCGGTATCGGCCGTGGGATCGGCGCTGGGAGATGCCGCCTCCCCGGCCGTCTTCCTGCTGGCGCTCGCCATTGCCATCGGCCTCACCGGCGTCATCGGCGTGCTGCTGGATATCGTCGTCATCCAGCGCTTCCGGAAAGCGCCGGCGATGATGGCGCTGGTGGCGACCGTGGCGCTGGGCATCGTCCTGCGCGAGCTGATCCGTCACCTGTTTCCCAATGGCAGCAACCCGCACGCCTTTCCGCGCCTCGTCTCGGGCGATATCACGCTCGGCCGGTTCAACGTGCCGGTCTTCAGCCTGATGGTGGTCGCGGTGTCGGTCGCCTGCGTGTGCGCGCTGTTCCTGATGCTGAACGGCACGCGCCTCGGTCTGCACATCAAGGCCGTCTCGCAGGACCGTGACGCCGCCCGGCTCATGGCCATCGATCCCGGCCGCATCTTCCGCGCCACCTTCTTCGTCGCGTCGGCCATCGGTGCCGTGGGCGGCCTGTTCTTCTCCAGCTATGCGGGCATGGCGCGCTTCGATTTCAGCGTGGACGTGGGCCTCATCGGCTTCTCCGCCGCTGTGGTGGGCGGTCTCGGCTCCATGCCCGGCGCCATCATCGGCAGCCTGCTGATCGCCGGGCTCGACACGCTGGTGCAGGCGGTGGTGCCGAACGGGGCGTCCTACCGCCTCGTCTTCGTCTTCCTGCTTGTCATCGCCGTGCTGGTGTTCCGGCCGTCCGGCCTCATGGGCCGCACCCTCGTGGAGAAAGTGTGATGACGGACAGCCTCGCCATGCGACGCTCCGCCTCCGCCCGCGTGGGCGACGCACTCACCGTCGTCGCGGTGGAACTGGTCGGCGCGCTCTATCTGCGCCAGTTCCTGCTCACCGATGACTGGCGCCTCGTCATCGCCCTGCTGGCGGCCTTCGCGGGCGCGCTCGTGCTGATGGAGCGGCAGCCGGCGCTGGAGGCGCGGATCGAAGGGGCGTTCGCGGCCCAGTCGCGCCTCGCCATGCTGCTCGGCATCGCCATCGTGCTAGCCTTCCCGTTCGCGCTGGAAGGCAACACCTATGCGCTGCATCTGTGCGTCATCTCCATGCTCTATGCCGTGCTGGCGCTCGCGCTCAATTTCCAGCTCGGCAGCGCCAATATCCCGAACTTCGCCACCGGCGCGTCCTATGGCATCGGAGCCTATGCCTCGGCCCTGCTGGCGCTGAATTTCGGCGTCAGCTTCTGGCTGGCGCTGCCGGCCGCCGCCATTGTAGCCACCGTGTTCGGCTTCCTGCTCGGCATCCCGTCCATGCGCACCCGCGACAGCTATCTGGCGCTGGTGACCATCGCGTTCGGGGTCGTGGTCAACCAGCTTCTCAACAATCTGGATTTCACCGGCGGCCCGAACGGCCTCGTGGGCATTCCGGTGCCCGAGCTGTTCGGCCACTCCTTCGCCTCGCCGCTCGTGATCCTCGGCGCCGAGCTGCCGCCGCAGGCGAATTTCTACTACCTCTCCGCGCTGCTGGTCCTGGTCTCCATCCTGTTCGCCGAGCGGCTGCACGATTCCCGCGTAGGCCTTGCCTGGAATGCGCTGCGGGCGGATGAGCTCGCCGCCCGCTGCCAGGGCATCAACGTCACCTGGTACAAGGTGCTGGCCTTCGCGGTGGATGCCTTCCTCGCCGGCTTTGCAGGCACGATCTACGCCTTCTATGTGGGCTTCATCTCGCCGGACAACTTCACCTTCCTCGTCTCGGTGACGATCATGACCATGGTGATCGCAGGCGGCATGGACAACATCCTCGGCGTGATCGTCGGCGCCTTCCTGCTCACGCTGCTGCCGGAAAAGCTGCGTGCCTTCTCGGACTACCGCATCCTGTTCTTCGGCGTCACCGTCATCGCCTTCCTCATGATCCGCCCCCAGGGGCTCTTTCCCCAGCGCCTGCGGCGCTACGGAGACTGACCGATGGGCTTCGACGCTTCTTCTCCCGTCGTTCTCGAGGGCGAGAACCTCACCATGCGCTTCGGCGGCATCGTCGCCATGGCGCAGGTGGAGTTCAGCCTGCGGCGGGGCGAGATCCTCGGGATCATCGGCCCCAACGGCGCGGGCAAATCCACGCTGCTCAACATCATCACCGGCATCTACATCCCCTCCTCGGGTGAGGTGCGGCTGGAGGGCCAGAAGCTCAACGGCGTGCCGGCGCACCGCATCGTCGCGCGCGGCATTGCCCGCACCTTCCAGTCCAGCCGGCTGTTCGGTGATCTGAGCGTGCTCGACAACGTTATCATCGGCCGCCACACCCACACGAAGAGCGGCGTGTTCGACGCCATCTTCCGGAGAGGCAAGGCGAAGGCGGAGCTGGCGACCTCCGCCGCCCATGCCGAACGGTTGCTGAAGAGCGTCTCGCGCAGCCTTTATGACCAGCGCCACCGCCCGGCCGGTGAACTGGCGCAGGCCGACCGGCGCCGGCTGGAGATCGCCCGCGCCCTCGCCACCGAGCCGAAGGTGCTGCTGCTCGACGAGCCGTCCTCCGGCATGGACGACGCCGACACCGATGCGCTGATGGACGACATCCGCAGCGTCTGCGCCGAGCAGCCGGACCTCGCACTGATGATCATCGAGCACGACATGCGCCTCGTGGCGAGCCTGCCCCATCGCGTCATGGTGCTGGACTACGGGCAGAAGCTGGCCGACGGGCCGTATGAGGAGATCCGCAAGATCCCGCGGGTCCAGGAAGCCTATCTCGGACGCAAGGCGGGGCAGCATGCTGGAGCTTGAGAAGGTCGACACCAATTATGGCGTCGTCGCCATGCTGCGGGACGTGTCCTTCTCCGTGAAGGCCGGTGAGCTCGTCTGCATCCTCGGCCCCAACGGCGCCGGCAAGACCACCACATTCCGCGCCATCTCCGGCCTGCTTCCGCTGAGCGCCGGCCGGGTGCGCATCATGGGGCAGGACCTTGCCACCCTGCGCACGGAGGCGTTGAGCGCGCTTGGCATCGGCTTCGTGCCGGAAGGCCGGCGCCTGTTCGCGGAGATCAGCGTGCGCGACAACATTCGCCTCGGCTTCGAGGCGCAGAAGGGACAAGGCCGCTTCGCCGACCGGCTGGAGCAGATGCTCGATCTCTTCCCCCGCGTGCGCGAGCGGATCAACCAGCGCGCCGGCACGCTGTCGGGCGGTGAGCAGGCCATGGTGGCGCTGGCGCGTGCCCTCATCGGCGCACCCAAGCTGGTGGTGATGGACGAGCCCTCGCTCGGCCTCTCGCCGAAGCTGATCGACGAATATTTCGACACGGTGGCGGAGATCAACAGGCGCGGCACCACCGTTCTGCTGATCGAGCAGAATGCCGAGACGGCGCTCTCCATCGCGCACCGGGGCATCATGCTGGTGAAGGGACGTGTCGTCGCCTCCGGGGACGCGGCAACGCTCCTCTCCAACGACGCCGTGCGCCACCTCTACCTATGAGCACGCTCGATCTCCTCGATCGGCTGATCGCCTTTCCGACGGTGAGCCGCGATCCCAACCGCGAGCTGATCGCCTTCGTGCAGGCCTTCCTCGGCCAGCACGGCATCGCCAGCGAGATCATTGCAACGCCGGACGGAAGGAAGGCGAATCTCTTCGCCACCATCGGCCCCACCGACCGGCCCGGCATCATGCTCTCCGGCCATACGGACGTGGTGCCCGTGGAGGGGCAGGCCTGGACGGCTGATCCGTTCCGCCTGCGCGTCGCGGACGGACGCGCCTATGGGCGCGGGGCGGCGGACATGAAGGGCTTCCTCGCCGCAGCGCTCGCCCTCGCGGCACGGGCAGCGGCACGGCCGCTCGAAACGCCGCTGCACCTCGCCCTCAGTCATGACGAGGAGGTGGGCTGCGTCGGTGTGCGCTCGCTCATCGAACGCCTGTCCACGGCTTCCGTGCGCCCGCGCCTGTGCATTATCGGCGAGCCGACCTCGCTGCGTGTCGCCACCGGCCACAAGGGCAAGCTCGCGGCGCGCGCCACCTGCTGCGGCGTGGAAGGCCATTCCGCTCTGGCGCCGAAGGCGCTCAACGCCATCCATCTGGCGTGCGATTTCGTGGGCCTCCTGCGCACCCATCAGGACCGCATCGCCGAGAGCGGCGCACGGGACGCGGATTACGACATCCCCTACACGACGCTGCACGCTGGCGTTATCGCCGGTGGCACGGCGCTCAACATCGTGCCGAACCGCTGCACGGTGGATTTCGAGATCCGCAACATCGCGCAGGACGACGCCTCGGAGGTGCTCACCCGCCTGCTGGACGACGCCGCGCGACTGGTCGCCGAACGCCGCGCGGCCTTTCCCGCCGCCGACATCGCGGTGGAGGTGGTGAACGACTATCCCGGACTTGCCACGCCCAAGGAGGCGGAGGTGGTGGCCTTCGTGCAGGCGCTGGTGGACGACGCCTCCACCTTCAAGGTGGCGTTCGGCACGGAAGGTGGACTGTTCGATGCCCGCCTGTCCATTCCCACCGTCATCTGCGGCCCCGGCTCCATGGACCAGGGCCATAAGCCGGACGAATTCATCGCCCTCGACCAGTTGGAGGCCTGCGACCGGATGATGGACCGGCTTCTCCATCGGCTCGCGGCCTGAGGCCGGAGCAGACCCGCTTTCCGCATCGCCGCCGGGCGGCTCCGGCCGGCACCTTTATCGATCGAAGACGTGAGGCACGCCCATGATTCACCGCCGCATCCGCCCCTTCAACACCGCCAAGACCTATCCCGAGCAGCGTCTCGACAACGACCTCGCGCAGGCCGTGGTCGCGCGCGGCACCACCATCTTCCTGCGTGGCCAGTGCCCGCAGGATCTCGACACCGCCGAGGATGTCGGCATCGGTGATCCGGTGGCCCAGACCCACAAGGTGATGCAGAACATCCGCCAGTTGGTGGAAGAGTCCGGCGGCACCATGGAGCACGTGTGCAAGCTCGTGGTCTATCTGACCGACGTGCGCCACCGCGAGGCGGTCTATCGCACCATGGGCGAGTATATCCGCGGCGTGCATCCCGTCTGCACCGGCCTCGTCGTGGTGGCGCTGGCCCGCCCCAGCTGGCTGGTGGAGATCGACGCCACCGCCGTCATTCCCGACTGAGGCTGGCGTCATGACCTTCTCCATCGCCGCGCGCTGTGCGCGGACGGGGCGCTTCGGCGTTGCCATCTCCTCGTCCTCTCCGGCGGTCGCCGCCCGCTGCGCCCATGTGCGGGCGGGCGTGGGGGCGGTCTGCTCCCAGAACGTCACCGATCCGCGCCTCGGCCCGGCGGCGCTCGACCTGATGGCGCTCGGGGCCTCCGCCACGGGAGCCGTGGAGGCGCTCGCCGGCTCGCGCCCCTACATGGCCTTCCGGCAGGTGACGGCGGTCGATGCCAAGGGCCGCGTCGCGGTGTTCTCCGGTGACAAGGCGCTGGGCACGGTGGCCGTGGCCGAGGGGACGGATTGTGTGGCGGCAGGCAACCTGCTCGCCACCGACCGCGTGCCGGCCGCCATGGTCGCGGCCTTCGAGGCGGCGCCGGGGGATCTGGGCGACCGCCTCATCGCGGCGCTTACCGCCGGTCTGCGTGAGGGCGGCGAGGCGGGCCCGGTGCATTCCGCCGGCCTGCTGATGGCGGGCGAGGAAGCCTGGCCGGTCGCAGACCTGCGCGTGGACTGGGACGAGACCCGCCCCATCGCCGCGCTGGCCGATCTCTGGCAGCTCTGGAAGCCGCAGATGGAGGCCTATGTGCAGCGTGCGCTGGTGCCGGACGCCGCCCCGAGCTTCGGCGTCCCCGGCGACGCCTGAGGCCGACGTGCCGCTCCGCGTGCGACGGACCCTCCGACATTCTCCGGCGGCGCTCTCGCAAGGCGCCGCCGGACGGGGTATGGATCGGCATGCGCTACACGTTGCGGCAGCTCGAATATTTCATCGCGGCGGGTGAGACGGGATCGATCACCCTCGCCTCCGAGCGCATCAGCATTTCCCAGCCGTCCATCTCCACGGCCATCAGCCATCTGGAGCAGGAACTGGGCGTGCAGCTCTTCGTGCGCCATCACGCGCAGGGCCTCTCGCTGACCCCCGTGGGCCGCAAGCTTCTCGCCGAGGCCAAGCACCTCATCGAGCAGGCGGAAGGGCTCTATGCCGTCGCCTCGGAAGCGACCGACCAGGTGCGCGGACAATTGTCCGTGGGCTGCATGGTGACGCTGGCGCCCATGATCCTGCCCGAACTCTCCCACGGCTTCACCACCGCCTATCCCGGCGCGCAGATCCGCCATGTGGAGGCCAATCAGGAACGCCTTCTGGACGGCCTGCGCCGCGCCGAGATCGACATTGCCGTCACCTACGATCTCCAGATCCCCGACGGCGTCACCTTCACGCCGCTGGCCAGCCTGCCGCCCCATGTGGTGGTGAGCGAGGCCCACCCTTTCGCCCGCCTGTCCGCGGTGAGCCTGAAGGATCTGGCGGACGAGCCGCTGATCCTCCTCGATCTGCCCATCAGCTCCGAATATTTCCTCGCGCTGTTCCTGCAGGAAGGGATCCAGCCGCGCATCCATTCCCGCTCCGCCTATCAGGAGGTGGTGCGGACCATGGTGGCGAACGGCTATGGCTACACGCTGGCCAACGTCCGGCCGCGCTCCGACATCGCGCTGGACGGGAGGCGGGTGGTGCGGGTGCGCATCGCCGGCGAGCACCGGCCCATGGTGGTCGGGACCGCCACCGTCTCGCAGTTCAAGAAATCCCGCCTGCTGCAGAGCTTCGAGGCCCACTGCCGGTCCTTCATCTCGGACGCCTACATTCCCGGCATGGTCGCCCCGGCCATTGACCGCCGGACGCGCAGAACCTGAACCCGCGGTTTGCCTGAGACGCCTCAGGTCGCCCGGCTCGTCCTCGCGCCCCAGCTGGCGCGCTCCGCATAGACCCGCGTTACGTCTTCCATATTCTCCGTGCCCCACTGGCACAGGGGCACGAGAGCCTGCGCCAGGCTCTGGCCCAGCGGTGTCAGGGCATAGTCGACGCGCGGCGGGACTTCCTTGTAATCGGTGCGCTTCACAAGCTGGTCGGCCTCCAGCTCCTTGAGCTGCTGGATCAGCATCTTGTCGCTGACATCCCGCACCGCCCGGCGCAGCTCGCCATAGCGGGTGGGCCCACCTTGGGCGAGGAAATAGAGGATCAGCGGCTTCCACTTGCCCGCGATTACCCGAAGCGTCGCATCGAGGCCGCAGGTGAAGCCCGGCAGCGTGGGCGTGCAGGTGCCGACCTGCGGCTCGTCCGTCTCTGGCCTGTCTGTCGTCATGCACGGGTACTTACCAAAAGGTGCATACTTGTCAATTTGTGCGTTCCCAGCCAACTGAGAGCCACCTCATTGAAGGAGCACGTCATGGACAGGCTTAAGGGTAAGACCGCCGTAGTGACCGGCGGCGGGAGCGGCATCGGACTGGGCGCCGCGCGACGGTTCGTGGAGGAAGGCGCGTTCGTCTATCTGTTCGGCCGGCGCGCCGACGTTCTGGAAGCCGCCGCGAAGGAACTCGGCTCCTCCGCACGCGCCGTGCCGGGCTCGGTGACGGATCTCGCCGACCTCGACCGGCTCTATGCGGCGGTGAAGAGCGAACGCGGCGGGCTCGACATCGTGTTCGCCAACGCCGGCACCGGCAATTTCGCCGCGCTCGGGGCGATCACGCCGGACCAGTACGAGCAGACCTTCGACGTCAATGTGAAGGGTGTTCTCTTCACCGTACAGAAGGCCCTGCCGCTGATGCGGGCGGGCGGCTCGATCATCCTGACCGGCTCCACGACCGGCACGATGGGCACGCCGCAATTCAGCATCTACAGCGCCAGCAAGGCTGCGGTGCGGAACTTCGCGCGCAGCTGGGCCGAGGATCTGCGGGGCACCGGCATCCGGGTCAACGTCCTCTCGCCCGGACCGACCCTCACGGATCTCGCCCTTGAGGTGGTGGGCAAGGAGGCGTTCGAAGCCCTTGGCGCCACGACCCCGCTCGGCCGCATCGGCGATCCCTCAGAGACAGGCGCTGTAGCGGCCTTCCTCGCCTCCTCCGACAGCAGCTTCATGACCGGCGGAGAGGTGTTCGTGGACGGCGGCTTCGCCCAGGTGTGAGGCTTGACGCCACTGGGGCTCCGCTCTCCGGAGCGGGGCCCCTCAGGGCGCTGGAGGCGACAGCGGCGCGCCCTCTGCCGCCAGCGGCTTGCCATAGAGGCCGATGTTGGCATCACCCCAGGTTTTCAGGGCGAGCAGCACCGGCTCCATGCTGCGGCCGAGGGGAGAGAGGCTGTACTCCACCTTGGGCGGCACCTGCGCATAGACCTTGCGGGTGATGAGGCCGTCCTCCTCCAGTTCCCGCAACTGGTTGGTGAGCGTCCGCGGCGTCACGTTCTGTACATGACGGCGGATCTCGTTGAAGCGCAGCGTGCCCGCCAGCAGATGGAACAGGATGACCGACTTCCACTTGCCTTCGATGAGCCCCACCGCCGCCTCCACGGCGCATCCGGGGCTGCAGTCGATGCGGGAATGACGGACCTTGGCCATGGCCGGCTCCTCAGCTCACAGTATCAAAAAGGATACTATGTGCTTTCCTTGTACGTATTGCCTTTGAAGGAGCGTAGGGCAACATCCCCGCCATATCAACGTGGCTATGGAGCTTGAGCATGAAGGCGATCGGATACCGGCAGTCCGGCCCCATCGACCGGGACGACGCTTTGGTGGACATCGAGATCGACCGCCCGGCGGCACGCGGGCGCGATCTCCTGGTCGAGGTGGCGGCCATCTCCGTCAATCCCGTGGACACCAAGGTGCGCAAGCGGGCGGCACCGCCCGAGGGGGAGTGGAAGATCCTCGGCTGGGATGCGGTGGGACGTGTCGTCGAGGTGGGCGAGGGCGTCACCCGCTTCCGGCCGGGTGATGAGGTCTATTATGCCGGCTCCCTCACCCGTCCCGGCGCCAACAGCGCCTTCCATCTGGTGGACGAGCGCATCGTGGGGCGCAAGCCTGCGACCCTGTCCAACCCGGAGGCGGCAGCCCTGCCGCTGACTGCCATCACCGCCTGGGAGATGCTGTTCGACCGGCTCGACATCGTGAAGAGCGTGCCGGGCGCGGCCAACGCCATCCTCATCGTCGGCGGTGCCGGCGGGGTGGGCTCCATCGCCATCCAGCTGGTGCGGGCGCTCACCGACCTCACTGTCATCGCCACCGCCTCGCGCCCGGAGACGCAGGACTGGGTGAGGGCGCTCGGCGCCCATCACGTGGTGGACCACAGCGCGCCCATCGCGGCGCAGGTGGCGGCCCTCGGGCTCGGCGCACCGGCCTTCGTCTTCTCGACCACAGAAACCCACCGGCATCTGGCGGAAATCGCCGAGTTGATCGCCCCGCAGGGCCGCTTCGGGCTGATCGATGATCCGGACGGGCTCGATGTCTCGGTCTTCAAGCGCAAGTCGGTCTCGACCCATTGGGAGTTCATGTTCACCCGCTCCATGTTCGAGACGGCGGACATGGACGCACAGGGCCGGCTGCTGGATGAGGTGGCGCGGCTCGTGGAGGCCGGCAAGGTGCGCACCACGCTCACGCAGACGCTGCGCCCCATCAGCGCCGCCACGCTGAAGACCGCCCACGCCATCCTCGAGAGCGGCAAGGCGCGGGGCAAGATCGTGGTGGAAGGCTTCTGAAGCTCCATTCCGCCGCATACGGACGTATGGCGGGGTAGCGCTCCCGCATAATGGTCCGCCGGCCGTCCGCTGCCCACACTGCCACCGGCTCGGAGGGTCTCCCCCGGGTCCGCGGGAGCCGGCAGCGGCGGCGGGCGGCGCCTTGAAGGGCGGGCCGCGTGCGCCTCACACGGCGAGCGCGTTTCGATCCGCCACTTCAAGGAACGTCCATGGACCCCACCTTCACCGGCCCCTATGCCGACACGGCGACACCCGTCCTGCCCCGGACGGAGATGACCCTCGACCTTGCGCGCACGGCGCTGGTGGTGATCGATCCGCAGATCGATGTGATGAGCCCCAAGGGCCTCGCATGGCCGGCGGTGGGTGAGAGCGTCACCGAAACCAACATCGTGGCGAACCTCGTCACGCTGTTCCGCGCCGCCAAGGCAGCGGGCATCACCGTCGCCGTCTCGCCGCACTATTACTACTGCTGGGACCACCATTGGCGCTGGCAGTCGCCGCTGGAGAAGTTCCAGCACGACGTGGGCGCCTTCGACCGCAAGGGGCCGTACACGCTGGACGGCTTCCGCGCCTCCGGGGCGGACTTCATGGAGGAGTTCAAGCCCTATATCGAGGACGGCAAGACCATCATCTGCGCGCCGCACAAGCTCTATGGCCCGCAGACCAACGACCTCAAGCTCCAGCTTGGCAAGCAGGGCATCCGGCAGGTGATCGTCGCCGGCATGCTGGCCAACATGTGCGTGGAATCCCACATGCGCGACCTGCTGGAAGCGGGCTACGAGGTGGCCGTCGTGCGCGATGCCGTGGCGGCCCCGAAGCTGCCGGACGGGGACGGCTATCTCGCCGCGCTCATCAACTACCGTTTCATGGCCAATGGCCTCTGGACCACGCAGGAGACGGTGGCGCGGCTCACGCCTGCGGGCTGAACGCGAAACCGGCCGGGCGCCCCCGCGCGCCCGGCACCGCCTACCTCCACTACGCAAGTCTGGCGGAACCTTCCTCTGATACCCGAGTTGCTGGCGCAGGACACGGAGATTGGACCCATGACCGTTCATTTCGCAGGCGAGCAGCCCACGGTTCCGCAGGCGGCGGCGTGGTCCGCCGCGACGCTCGGCGCGGGCGAGGCCTATGAGGCGGCCTGCCTTGCGCAGGCGGCCGGCATCTCGCGGGAGGAAGCGATGGGTCTCGTGCGCCGGCACGGCACCCACCGCGCGACCCTCATGGCCGCCGCCCGCCGCCTCAAGCGCGGCTGACCTCCACGCTCACGGCTTCAGCACATCGGCCCCGACGCCCGCCGGATAGGGCAGATCGGTGATGAGCCGCTCGGCCGGCTTGTCCAGCGCGAAGAGGGGCGCGAGGTCGATGGTGAGATAGCTGGTGCGGTGGGCATAATCGGCGATCTGGAGCCGGTTGTTGGTGAGATCCTTGATGGACACCCACTGGGTGTAATCGGATACAAGCTGCCCGTTCGGCAGGCGCGACTGGGCGACGCCCACCGGAATGTCCACCGTGTTCAGCACATGCACCACCGCCTGCACGGCTTCGGCGCCATCCTTGGGCGGGGTCATGCCGTGGCGCAGGGCGCTGGCGCGCACGAAGCGCGAGGGCGGCGTATAATCGCCCGGCAGGCCCACGAGGCCGCCGCCCTGGCCGAGCGCCGTCACGTCCACGTTGCCGATCTGCCGCTGCTCCACGCCCACGGTGGAGAGGTTGAGATAATTGCGCAGGTTGGTGAGGTGCCAGTCATAGGTGGGGGCGTTGGTCAGCACATGGGCCACGTTGTCGTGGATGTGCAGTTCCCCCTCCACATATTCCACGATGATGCTGGCGCCCGCGCGGTCCGTGAACACGAAGTGCATCAGCGGCGCGGTGGGGCCGCTGGCGGCGGAGGGATCGGACCAGACCTTGGTGGTCTTCAGCGCCTCCTTCACCTCGGCAATGGTGGCGAAATTGCCGAGCGCCCAGGCGCCGAAGGAGAGCACCTCCACATAATTCTTATCCTGCGGGGTCACGGTCTGATAGGTGGTGAAGCCGGGCAGGAAATTGCCGCTCATGCCGAGGCCGGCGGCATTCTGCCCCTCCACCAGCGCCCCGCCGGGTATGATGTTGGCGCTGACACCCACCAGCGCATATTTCGCCTCCACCGTGCGCTCCGGCAGATTGAGGGCCTTGGGCGCGGTGAGCTTCACCGGAAAGCCCTTGGGGCGGCTCACCAGCGTCCATTTCATATCGAACGCCCATTCCATGGTGCGTCCGGCGATGACGGTCCTGTCGGCGGCGACGATATCGACGGCCGTGCAGGCCAGCGCCGCATTCATCATGGCGGCGAGGGAGAGGGCGGTGGTGAGGGTGCGCAACATGGGGTTCCTCCGCGTCCGCAACGGCCGGGTGGCTCCCGGTCTAGGCGGACGGCGGGATTATAGTGCCACCGATGGGTTGTGGGAGCATTTCTGAGTGAACAGATGTGAACCAGAGCTGAGGTACCATTTCGCACCAAGGGGTATTCACTGTGCACTCCCCAGGAAGGTAATTGAAGATCCGTCGGAGCCGTGCTTCGAACATGCCCTTTGTATCGCGCTGCATCTGCCAATAGGTGTGAACTATATCAAGCTAGATAGATCTCGCGGACATGCCAACTCCTATGCTCAATTTTGGGCATAGCTAGCCTCGAATAGCCACACCCAAGCCGCTAGCGGTAAATAAACGAAGGGAATTTGGGAAAGCCGACGTTGAGAGAATTTCCTTTCTTGACGTTGCCTGCCAGATGTTATTTATAGTGTATTATATATTTTTATGACAGGAAGGCACTCCCATTGGAAGACGGTTTTTTTTCGAAAAATATCCGCGCACACGATTCTGAAAATGCTTTGGAAATATGCCAATATTTGTTGGCCTCTGGGAGGGCCGACTTGTTTCGGGGGCAAACATTCGACTGGGCGAGGCTTATACCAAGCCTATTCCGGCTGACGGAGGAAAAAAGGAAATTCGCATACGAGGAGCTTAGGTTATTTTCTGAGTGGGCCAATGGTGTCCCGCAAATGCGAAATTATCACGGAAACGATGACGCGATTACTGCGATTGCGCAGCATTACGGTATTGCAACTTCATTTCTCGATGTGACTACCGATCCTCGGGTAGCTTTGGCATTCGCGAAAAGTGAGCGTGCGGCATCTGACGATGATGCGGTTATTTATTGCTTTCTGGAGGGAGCGCTTCGCCATATAGAGGGCATAAAAATTGTTAAAATATCTGTCGAAAACCTGTGGAGACTTGAGGTTCAGAGTGGGCTTTTCTTAGATTACATTACGGACAGTATTGTTGATGCTGTCAAATCAATGGCAATCAAAATTCATTTCCCCAGAGCGTTGCGGTCAGCGGCCGAAACACGCCGCCTGTACCCGTTGAGGAAAAGTGCGCTGGAATCTGTATTGGATCAATGGTTTTATAAAAGACAGATTGAGGGTGCGCTAGATCAGTTTGTGCCGCATGTTAAAAATCAAGTTGTAGTTAGGAGGCAAACTTACCCTGGCATATTCCGCTGGAGAGAGATTCCAGAACTTACGCCCGAATGGCTATCCAAGGACTTGCGTTGGGTGCAGCCTCCCATTGAGAGCGTCCGGATTACCGGTCGGCCGCTGGATTTGAAGATTCGACTGCAGGTTTCCGATCCGCTCCGAGATGCAAAAAATCTCCGAGAACTTATCCTTCCTGCGATTTGCGAAGCGTTCGCTGCTGGGCGCCTTCTCAGTTTCGATTTCGAATTATCCGGAGTGGGGAAGCGATATTCTAAGAGGATCTCCCAGATAGCGAACTGGGTGTGGGATGGTATTAGGGTATTGCCGTATAAAATAAGTGAACTTGCGTCCGCCATGGCAAATATGTTGACAATACTTTCACATGTATCGAAGCGAACAAAGCATAGCTCCAACCTCGCTCAGATCCTCTTCGGGGAGACTGACATAATTGAAGTGGCCCCCGTGGGTGGGCACATCGAAGCAGGGTTTGTTTCGAAATCTGACCTCGATGTGGCAAGAAACTACGCGGGTGGCAGAGGATTCACTAAATACAGTCTGAAGATGTTGACCGAATCACCTGATATTTTAAACGATTTCATAACGGATCCATGGCTATTATTTGATTTTTTGAAATTTAAGAGAATATTTATCGAGCAGTTTGTGCCAACGGCAATTATTGGATTTTGGGAGAATTGGGTTGATGATAAAGATGAAATTTCAAAATTGAGATGGAGCGTGCCATTTAATCCGGCTCTCCTGGGTTACGTGTCCAGATTTCAATACCGCTTTAGCTCCCCCTTGGCCGCCGAGCGTGACGTGAGCCGTTTGGTTCTCATTAATAATGATATGGACAAAGACGATATCTCCGAATCCTTCCTTTTTTGCATGCCTCATATCATGGGGGGAGGTGGGCCATTTTTGTTGAAACTTCATGGCTACGGCCACGACGCTAGGCCCATC
The DNA here is from genome assembly GCF_000010525.1 of Azorhizobium caulinodans ORS 571. GTDB lineage: Bacteria > Pseudomonadota > Alphaproteobacteria > Rhizobiales > Xanthobacteraceae > Azorhizobium > Azorhizobium caulinodans. Next base: position 254,784 of record NC_009937.1, read on the forward strand.
TGGGAAATTCCTGATGCTGTACAGCGGGCGGTGTGGATATTCGATATTGGTGGCATATCTGTATTAGAGGTGTCTTCCTCCCTGAACTCCGCATCGACTGATGATGAAATTCATGCAGACGGGCTGGGGGCCTTCGAAGTCTGGCTAATTGCTAAGGGTTTGATGGAAGAAGTAAATGGTAAGAGTCTTGGGGAAATCAGGCCGATATATGAATCGTTCTGGCGGGATTTATCTGTGTCTAACAAAAAAATGGAAAAATACTATAAAGAGGCGCTTGGTCGTGAGATGGGCCGCTGAGCATGCTCGTCAAGCATGGGAGGTGGCTTTGTCCGGTTGCAAGTATCAGTTTTGGAGAGAGACGAGACTGGCGCACAAAATGACGAAACTGCGGATAAGCTGTTATCGCAATAATGCGGCTTGCAATGGAAGCTATTCGCCCCCTGGCACCCATGAGCGGGTCGTCTGGATAAAGCCTCACACTGGACGTTCGGACATGCATTTGTAAAGGTCTGCTACTGCCGCCAAGAGTCCCCAATCCCCCCTCTCCCCCCGCGCGCGCTTTCCCGCTATAAGCCGCGCCATGCTCGACCAGACCCCCGAGGCTCCGGCATCCGCCGGCGGCCAGCCCGATTTCACGCGCCGGCGCACCTTCGCCATCATCTCGCATCCTGACGCGGGCAAGACCACGCTGACGGAGAAGCTGCTGCTGGCCTCCGGCGCCATCCGGCAGGCGGGGCAGGTGAAGGCGCGCGGCGAGCGCCGCCGCACCCGCTCCGACTGGATGGAGATCGAGCAGCAGCGCGGCATCTCCGTCACCTCCTCGGTGATGACCTTCGAGCGCGACGGCATCGTCTTCAACCTGCTGGACACCCCCGGCCACTCGGACTTCTCCGAGGACACCTACCGCACCCTCTCGGCGGTGGACGCGGCCGTCATGGTCATCGACGTCGCCAAGGGCATCGAGAGCCAGACGCGCAAGCTGTTCGAGGTGTGCCGCCTGCGCGACATCCCCATCTTCACCTTCATCAACAAGGTGGACCGCGAGGGGCAGGACCCGCTCGGCCTGATGGACGACATCGCCGCCACGCTGGCGCTCGACCTCACCCCCTTCACCTGGCCCATCGGCCTCGGCACCGATTTCCGCGGCCTCATCGACGTGCCGGGCAAGCGCGCCTTGCTCGCCGAGGAGCGCGGCGGCCCGCTCACCCGCATCGTGCCCTATGAGGACCCCATCGACCTTCTGGGGCTCGAGGGCGTGGAAGCGCGCATCGTCGAGGAGGCGGTGGAGAGCCTGTCGCTGGCGCTGGGCGTGCTGCCGCCCTTCGAATTGGAAAGCTTCCGCGAGGGGCACCTCTCGCCGGTCTTCTACGGCTCGGCCATCAAGGAGGCCGGAGTGGCGCAGCTTCTGGCCGGGCTCGGCGGCTTCGGCCCCAGCCCCCTGCCGCGCAATGCCAACGGCCGCACCGTGGAGCCGGCGGAGGCGAACGTGTCCGGCTTCGTGTTCAAGGTGCAGGCCAACATGGACCCGAACCACCGCGACCGCGTGGCCTTCGTGCGCCTGTGCTCCGGCGTGTTCAAGCGCGGCATGAAGCTGTTCAACGCCCGCGAGAAGCGGCACATGGCCATCGCCAACCCCATCTTCTTCTTCGCGCAGGAGCGCGAGACGGTGGACGAGGCCGTGGCCGGCGACATCATCGGCATTCCCAACCACGGCATGCTGCGGGTGGGCGACACCCTCTCGGAAGGCGAGACCATCCGCTTCGAGGGCATTCCCGACTTCGCCCCCGAAATCCTGCGCCGGGTGCTGCTGGCCGACCCCATGAAGAGCAAGCAGCTCCAGAAGGCGCTGCATGATCTGGCGGAAGAGGGCGTCACGCAGGTGCTGCGGCCGCTGACCGATCCCGCGCCCATCGTGGGCGTGGTGGGCACGCTGCAGCTCGATGTGCTGTCCTCGCGGCTCGACAAGGAATATGGCGTGCCCATCCGCTATGAGAGCGTGTCCTTCGTCACCGCCCGCTGGATCACCGGCGACCGGGCCGAGGTGGACCGCTTCGCGGAGACCTCGCGCTCGTCCATCGCCCTCGACCGCGACGACCAGCCGGTCTATCTCGCCCGCAGCCAGTGGGTGCTCGACCGCGCCATCGAGGAATGGCCGAAGCTCAAGTTCGTCGCAGTGAAGGAACGCGGCTGAACGTCTAGACTGGAGCCTCCGGTGCCAGCGCGCCCGGGGGGAGGACTACCCGGCGGCCTTGCCCGCACGGTCTTGAGAAGGGGAATTTCATGTCGATCGAGCTTGGCCGCGCGCAGGATCCGGCGCTCCAGAAGATCATCACGGACGCTTTCGAGGCGCGGGCCGAGATCGGCTTCTCCACCGCCGGCCAGATCCGCGAGGCGGTGAACGAGGCGCTGGCGCTGCTCGATTCCGGCGCCGCCCGCGTGGCCGAGCCCGCCGCTGATGGCTCCTGGCAGGTGAACCAGTGGCTGAAGAAGGCGGTGCTGCTCTCCTTCCGCCTCAATGACATGGACCTCATCCCCGGCGGCCCCGGCGGGGCGGCCTGGTGGGACAAGGTGCCCTCCAAGTTCGCCAAGTGGGGCGCCTCGGAATTCCGCGCCGCCGGCTTCCGCGCCGTGCCCGGCGCCATCGTGCGCCAGTCCGCCTACATCGCGCCCAACGTGGTGCTGATGCCCTCCTTCGTGAACCTCGGCGCCCATGTGGGCGAGGGCACCATGGTGGACACCTGGGCGACGGTGGGCTCCTGCGCGCAGATCGGCAAGCGGGTGCATCTGTCCGGCGGCGTCGGCATCGGCGGCGTGCTGGAGCCCCTCCAGGCCGGCCCGGTCATCATCGAGGACGACTGCTTCATCGGCGCCCGCTCCGAGGTGGTCGAGGGCGTGGTGGTGCGCAAGGGCTCCGTGCTCTCCATGGGCGTCTTCATCTCCGCCTCCACCAAGATCATCGACCGCACCACGGGCGAGGTCTTCATCGGCGAGGTGCCGGCCTATTCCGTGGTGGTGCCCGGCTCGATGCCCGGCAAGCCCCTGCCGGACGGCACGCCCGGCCCCTCGCTGTATTGCGCCGTGATCGTGAAGCGCGTGGACGAGAAGACCCGCGCCAAGACCTCCATCAACGACCTGCTGCGCGACTGAGCGCGTGTTTCGCCAGCCGGCCCCCAGTGGGCCGGCTGGCGCTCTGCCCCGGCCGACGCCGTCCGCCCCGGCCGGTGCGGCGGGCGAAAGGCGCATCTTTCGCGAGCCTTGCAGCCAGTTGGGGGCCGGCATCATTTGCCAGTGGAAAGCGGCTTGCATGCGCGATCCGAGCCGCTATATTCCGCCACCTCGACAGCGGGCGGCGCACCAACCGGCGCCATCGGACAACGTCCGAATTCCCGCCTCGGGTCTGGCCGGCAGTCCCATGCCCTCCAGGAGTTCCGCACCCCTCCGGGTGTTGCGGAGAGGTGGCCGAGTGGTTGAAGGCGCACGCCTGGAACGCGTGTATACGGGAAACCGTATCGAGGGTTCGAATCCCTCTCTCTCCGCCAGCTCTCTTTTTCACCCCATATCACAAAGCCTCAGAAGCCTTGCCAGCGCTCGATTTGCGCGCAATATCGGCTTCAGGGCGTCTCATGGCCTGCCCCCTGAAAAGTGGTCCTCCGTGAAGTAGGCTTTTTGAGCCTTTGGAGGATGGCGCGATGGCGCAGAAGAAGCACAAGCCGGAAGAGATCGTCGCGAAGCTTCGGCAGGTCGACGTTTTGGTGTCGCAGGCGCGGCCGGTTGCGGAGGCGATCCGGGCCATCGGGGTGACGGCGTTCACCTATTATCGCTGGCGCAAGGAGTTCGGCGGGCTGAGAGCGACCAGGTGAAGCGGCTGAAGGATCTGGAGAAGGAGAACGAACGGCTGCGCAAGGCGGTTTCGGACCTGACGCTGGAGAAGCTGATCCTGAAGGAAGCCGCGTCGGGAAACTTCTAAGCCCCGCCCGTCGCCGTCGCTGCATCGCGCACGTCGTGGCCAAGCTCGGCGTATCGGAGCGGCTCGCGTGCCGGGTTCTGGGGCAGCATCGATCCACGCAACGCAAGGTTCCAGTGGGCCGTGCCGATGAGGCGGGCCTGACCGCGGACATCATCGAACTGGCCACCCGATACGGTCGCTATGGCTATCGGCGGATCACGGCATTGCTGCAGGCGTCCGGCTGGGTGGTGAACGTGAAGCGGGTCGAGCGGATCTGGCGGCGGGAGGGGCTCAAAGTGCCAAGCAAGCAACCGAAGAAGGGGCGCCTGTGGTTCAACGGCGGGTCCTGCCTGCGGCTGCGGCCGGAGCATCCCAACCATGTGTGGTCCTATGACTTCGTCGAGGATCGCACCCACAACGGGCGGAAGTTCCGCATGCTGAACGTGATCGACGAGTTCACACGGGAGTGCCTGGCCATCCGCATTGACCGCAAGCTGAACTCGACCGCGGTCATCGACGTGCTGACGGACCTGTTCGTGCTGCGGGGCGTGCCCAGCCATATCCGTTCCGACAATGGCCCGGAGTTCATCGCCAAGGCGGTGCGGGACTGGATCACGGCCGTCGGGGCCAGGACGGCCTTCATCGCGCCCGGCTCGCCGTGGGAGAATGGCTATTGCGAGAGCTTCAACTCCAAGCTCCGGGATGAACTGCTCGACGGTGAGATCTTCTACAGCCTGGCCGAGGCGAGGATCGTCATCGAGGACTGGCGCCGGCACTACAACACCGAGCGGCCACACTCCGCGCTCGGCTACAAGCCTCCGGCACCGGCCGTTATCGTGCCGCAGGTGCCGCCAACATCAAATGCGCCCAACAGGCCCACAATGCATTAGACACAAGCCGGACCACTCAATAGGGGCAGGTCAGGAGCCGATCCCGGCGGGCCAGCCCGCCAGCGGCATCACGCTCGGGGCCCGCCGCTGGTGCCGGGGCCTCACCTGGTCGGACATCTCCGACACCATGACCGTCGTGAAGGAGACGACGAAAACCGGCGCCGTCGTCGCCCATGATCTCACGCTCTGCCCGCTGGTCATGGACGTGCTCGCCATGATCCCGGCCGCGAGGCGGGTGGGACCGATCATCATCGATGAAACGGCAGGTCGCCCCTATGCAGAACATGCCTATGCCCGCGAGTGGCGCATCATCGCCCGTGCGGCAGGCATTCCGGACAAGGTGTGGAACATGGATGCGCGAGCCGGCGGCATCTCCGAAGCCGATGACGCTGGCGTAGATCTCGACGCCATCCGTTCAGCGGCGGGCCACTCCCAGGCCTCGACGACTTCCCGTTACGTGCGGGGGACGATTGGGAAAAGCCGCATGGTCGCGCAAGCCCGCGCGGCGCACAGGAACAAGTCGTAAACGGAAGTGGGGAACGCGATGGGGAACATGGGGAACGCGTAGTCCAACGGTAGGCCGACAAGCCTTTGTCGAAGCTCGCGAAATTGGAGCGGGCGATGGGAATCGAACCCACGACATACAGCTTGGGAAGCTGTCGTTCTACCACTGAACTACGCCCGCAGCGGGTGGCACCATAGACGTGGCGGGGGCTCGCTCGCAAGGGCGAAGGCGGGCTGTCCCCGGCAGGATGGGAGCGGCCGGTCGCAGCGTTGGAGGCGAGGGGGGGCGGCGGCGCCACGGGTCGCGGCATCCGACGGCCAGCGCAAGACGACGGCGGAATAAGCGGCGAGCAATGGGGCGCGCGCCGGAGAGCGCGCGGTTGCTGCAGGGCAGGGGGCGATGGGCATGCGGTGGTCGCGACGGGCTCCGTCCGGGCGGCGCCCTCCTGCTTGCCCGCCGCAAGGGGGATGCGGATGCCGGACAAGCTGCGCTAAGCTCGCGCCATGTCCGATCCTGCCTTCCCTGCTTCGTCGGCCCATGCGCCGCGCTTTCACGCCCGCTTCCAGTCCTTCGAGGAGACCGCCGACGGCAGTGCCGGGCCCGGCCGGCTCGCCGCGTTGCGGGCGGAGCTCGCCCGGCGCGGCATCGGCGGCTATGTGGTGCCGCGGGCCGATGCGCACCAGAATGAATATGTGGCGCCGGGAGAGGAGCGTCTTGCCTGGCTCACGGGCTTCACCGGCTCGGCCGGCCTTCTGATCGTGCTGCCGGAGGTCGCGGCGCTTTTTGTGGATGGCCGCTACACGCTTCAGGCGGCGGCGCAGGTGGACACCGGCGCCTTCACCGTCGTGCCGCTGGCCGAAACGAGCCCGGAACGCTGGCTGGAGGCCAACCTTCCGGTGGGGCTCTCGCTCGGCTTCGATCCCTGGCGCACCACGCTCGACGGGCGCGATCGCTTCGCCCGCGCGGTGGCCAATGCGAAGGGCGTGCTGGTGAGCGTGGCGGAGGATCCCGTCGCCCGGCTGTGGACCGACCGGCCGGAACCGCCCCGCGCCCCGCTGCGGCTGCTCGATGCCGCTCTGGCGGGCGAGGAGACGCCGTCCAAGCTTGCCCGCGTACGCGAGGCGCTGGGCAAGGACCGGCTCGACGGAGCGCTCATCTCCGATCCCCATGCCACGGCGTGGCTCTTCAATGTGCGCGGCGGCGATGTGGCCCACACGCCATTGCCGCTCGCCTGGTCTCTTGTGCCGGCGGAGGGGCGGCCGCAGCTCTTCCTCTCCCCCGCCAAGCTCTCCCATGAGGTCCGCGCGGTCCTGTCGGACGTGGCGGATGTGCGCCATGAGGACGATCTGGAGGCAGCGCTCACCGATTTCGCCGCCGGCCGCACCGTGCGGCTCGATCAGGCGACGGCACCCGTCCATCTCGCCGAGGTGGTGGAGCGGGCGGGCGGCAAGGTGGCGAAGGGCGCAGATCCGGTCTCGGCCCTGAAGGCGCGCAAGAATGCGGCCGAGATCGCCGGCATGCGGGCTGCCCATCTGCGCGACGGCGTGGCGCTGACGCGCTTCCTCCACTGGTTCGATGGCGCGGCGGCGTCCGGCACGCTCACCGAGATCGACGCCGTGGAGGCGCTGGAGACCTTCCGGCGCGAGACCGGCCAGCTCACAGACGTGTCCTTCCCCACCATTTCCGGGGCGGGGCCGAACGGCGCCATCGTTCATTACCGCGTCACACGCGCCACCAACCGGACGCTCCAGCCCGGCGAGCTCTTCCTGCTCGATTCCGGCGCGCAATATCCCGACGGCACGACGGATGTGACGCGCACGCTGGCGGTGGGCACGCCGACGGCGGACATGCGCGCGCATTTCACGCTGGTGCTGAAGGGGCATATCGCCCTCTCCCGCGCCATTTTCCCGAAGGGCACCACGGGCGCGCAGCTCGATACGCTGGCGCGTCAGTTCCTGTGGGCGGCGGGACTCGATTTCGAGCACGGCACCGGACACGGGGTCGGGGCGGGGCTCTCCGTGCACGAGGGGCCGGCGCGCATTTCCAAGCTCGGCCACGTGGCGCTGGAGGAGGGGATGATCCTCTCCAACGAGCCCGGCTATTACCGCCCGGGCGCGTATGGCATCCGCATCGAGAATCTCATCCTGGTGGAGCCGCGGGCGATCGCCGGGGCGGAGAAGAGCTTCTTCGGCTTCGAGACGCTGACCCTCGCCCCCATCGACCGGCGGCTGATCGACACAGACCTCCTGACAGCCGAGGAGATCGCCTGGATGGATGCCTATCACGCCCGTGTGGCGCGGGAGGTGGGGCCGGCGCTCGATGGCGACGAACAGGCCTGGCTTGCGGCCGCTACCGCTCCGCTCAAGTCTTGATGTGACGTCTTTGCCGCCTGGCTTCGCGATGGCCGGGCGGTCGCACTGCGGAACCTTTGCCGCAGCCCTGCGTTTGGGAAGCAGAGGCGACAGAGGGACGAGACGTCATGTCAACTATTCTGATCATCATCTTGGTGCTTATTCTGGTCGGCGCCCTTCCGACTTGGGGATACAGCAGCAGCTGGGGTTATGGGCCCGGCGGCATCGTCGGCGTCCTGCTGATCGTGGTGATCGTTCTGGCTTTGACAGGCCGCATATGATCCCTGGCGCCTGGAGCGCGAACCGAGGGGATTGGATCAATCCGCTCGGTGGGCGCTGACGGGAAGCGGGATGTGTCATCGGGCCGGGGAGCGCCGCTCCCCGGCCTTTTTCGTGTGCGGATGGGACCGCCATGCGGCTGGGCCTCACATCCGCCGCATCCGCCGGTCGCACTTGGGGCAGGCCGAGGTTGTGGCGCCCGTCCCGCGGCCGGATAAGCTTGACGGATGTGGAGATAACGCACGTGCAGGAGACAGGATGGCCGGAGGACGTTCACTGCCCCCGTCTTCCACGCCTGCGCGGCGGCCGGCGTGGCGCCGCCCCCTTGCGCCCCGGCGCGTGCTGGCCGAAAAGAGGGCTATGACCATACGTCAGTTGTCCATAGCGTCCGTGCGTCTGCCGGGTCCGCGTTCCAGCGGGCGCGGACGGGCGCGCGCGTTCGGCCTGCGGCGCTGACATGGACGCGATCCTCGATACACCCCCGCCGGGGGAAGAGGACGGCGAAGCCGCCCGCGTGCGCGCCGCGCTTGCACGGGTGCTCGCCTCGGATGAGTTCTCGTCCTCGCCCCGCCTCGCGGACTTCCTGCGCTTTGTGGTGGAGGCCAAGCTCGGCGGGCGGGCGGAGGAGATCAAGGGCTATACCATCGCCGTCGAGGCGCTCGGGCGGCCGGCTTCCTTCGATCCGCAGAGCGATCCCATCGTGCGGGTGGAGGCCACCCGCCTGCGCCGCGCGCTGGAGCGGCACTATTCCGGCGCGGGTGTGGATGACGAGATGGAGATCGTCATCCCCAAGGGCAGCTATGTGCCGCATTTCCGGCCGCGCGGTGCCGCCGCCGAGGTGCTGCCCGAAGAGACGCAGCGTCCGACCGGCGAGGACGCCATCCCCGTCGTCGCGCCGCAGGTCGCCGGAAGCGGCCTGCGGCGTTGGGGCGTTCCGGCGGTGGTGCTGGTCTTCCTCGTGATGCTGGGCACGCTGGGCGTGCGTGCCGTCTCGGGCGCCTGGCCGTTCGCGAGCCTGTTCGCGCAGGCGGAAGGGCCGCGTGATCTTGCCGACCGGCTCGGCATGCCGATCATCGACGTGCGCCCCTTCGAGACGGTGGGCAGCCGTGCGCCCACGCAGGCCGAGACCCACGCCATCGAGGCCCGCCTGCGGGATGCGTTCGCCCGCTTCGATTTCGTGGATGTGATGGAGCCGGGGCAGGAGGCCTCGGTGCGGGAATGCCGCGATCCGCCGCCGCGCTCAGTGTTCGCCTTGTCTGGGCTCGCAGAGGGCCGGGAGGACGGCACCTTCTCCTTGCTGGTGCGCCTGTCGGACCGGTGCGAGGGCACGATCGTCTGGTCCGCCGATTTCGAGGGCCTGCGCCGGGGTTCCGACATGCCGGCCACCGAGCAGCGGGTGGTGCGCGACATCGCCGTCGCGCTCATGCAGTCCTATGGCGTGCTGCCGACGCGGGCGCGGTCGCAGGCGCGGGCGGATGCCAGTCCCTCAGGCTTCGGCTGCATCGCGCAGGTCTATTCCCTGTCGCGCGGCTCGGAGGCGGAAACCCCGCAAGGGGTGCGCGAGTGTCTCGCCCGCGAGGCGCGGCAGCATACCGGCTTCGGGCTCGCCCACGCGGTGACGGCACAGATCGCGCTGGACGAGATCCGGCGCAATCCCGCCGCGCCCGCAGATCCGGACATGCTGGCGCAGATGCTGCGCAATGCGGAGCTCGCCGCCGATCTCGCCCCCACCAGCGCCTATGCCTCCAAGGTCCTGGCCAAGGTGGACTATATGCGCGGCGAGCGGGATGCCGCGCTGGCGGCGGCCGAACGGGCGCTGGCGCTCAATCCGCTCGACTATGACGTGGCGGCGGACGTGGGCATGGTGCGTATCGGCCTCGGCCAGCCCGAGCAGGGCGAGGCGCTGCTGAATTTCGCCCGCGCCCATGGCGCGCTGCGCACCCCCATGCAGGACGCCTTCATCGCCATCTCCGCCTTCCTGCGGGAGGACGCCCATGCGGCGGCCGGCGTGCTCGCCCCACTGCAACTGCATCCCTCGCCGCAGACGCGCATCGGCCTCGCGCTGGCGCTGAAGGCGCTGGGGCGGACCGAGCAGGAGCACGAGGTGGTGATGGCCCTGGTGCGGGAGACGCCGGACGGAGCCGCCGGCGTGCGCCGGGTGGTCCACACCATGCTGCCCTATGCGGACACGGCCGAGCCGGTGCTCTCCGAGCTGGAGCAGGCGGGCCTCGGCCCGCGGGCGGTCTCGGCCGGCTCCACGCGGGGCTAGGGCGCGATCCGAGCGGATTGGTCAATCCGCTTGGTGAATCGCCCTCTAACCTCAAGAAAGAGCAAGAAAGAGAACGCGTGCTCTGAGCGGCGCGCCGCGACCTGCCCGAAGGCGAGGCGGAGACGCGCCGCCCGTGGCTCACAGGATGAAGCGGCTGAGGTCGGCGTTCTTGGCGAGGTCGGCCACGCGCTCGCGCACATAGGCGGCATCGATGCTCACCGTCTCGCCGGAACGGTCCGGGGCGGTGAAGGACAGTTCGTCCAGCACCCGCTCCATCACCGTCTGCAGACGGCGGGCGCCGATATTCTCCACCGTCGAATTCACCTCCACCGCCACGTCCGCAATGGCCTCCACCGCGTCGGGGCTGATGTCCAGCGTCACACCCTCCGTGCCCATGAGGGCAACGGACTGCTTGACGAGGCTTGCCTCGGTCTCGGTGAGGATGCGCACGAAATCGGCGCGGGTGAGGGCTTCCAGCTCGACGCGGATGGGCAGGCGGCCCTGCAGCTCCGGCAGCAGGTCGGAGGGCTTCGACACGTGGAAGGCGCCGGAGGCGATGAAGAGGATGTGGTCCGTCTTCACCGGGCCATGCTTGGTGGAGACGGTGGTGCCCTCGATCAGCGGCAGCAGGTCGCGCTGCACGCCCTCGCGGGAGACGTCCGCGCCGGAACGGCCCTCGCGCTGGGCGATCTTGTCGATCTCGTCGAGGAAGACGATGCCGTTATTCTCCACCGCATAGATGGCCTCCTGGGTGGTGGCCTCCTGGTCGATGAGCTTGTCGGCTTCCTCGGTGAGGAGGAGGGGATGGGCATCCTTCACCAGCACGCGGCGGGCCTTGGTGCGGCCGCCGAACGCCTTGCCCAGCATGTCGCCCAGCGAGACCGCGCCCATCTGGGCGCCGGGCATGCCGGGGATCTCGAACATGGGCATGCCCTGCGCGCCCGCCTGTACCTCGATCTCCACTTCCTTCTCGTCCAGCTCGCCGGCGCGCAGCTTCTTGCGGAAGGCGTCACGGGTGGTGGAGGAGGAGTTGGCGCCCACCAGAGCGTCCAGAACCCGCTCCTCGGCGGCGAGATGCGCGCGGGCCTGCACATCCTTGCGCTTCTGCTCGCGCACGAGGCCGATGCCCACCTCAACGAGATCGCGGATGATCTGCTCCACGTCGCGGCCCACATAGCCGACTTCGGTGAACTTGGTGGCCTCCACCTTCAGGAACGGCGCGCCGGCGAGGCGCGCGAGGCGGCGGGAAATCTCGGTCTTGCCGACGCCGGTCGGGCCGATCATCAGGATGTTCTTGGGCAGAACCTCCTCGCGCATGTGGCCCTGAAGCTGCTGACGCCGCCAGCGGTTGCGCAAGGCGATGGCCACGGCGCGCTTGGCCTTGCCCTGGCCGACGATGTGGCGGTCGAGCTCGGAGACGATCTCGCGGGGGGAAAAGTCACTCATCTCGTTCGTCTTTCGTGTCCCGGCGCGGATCAGCCCAGGGGGATGCGGTGAGGCACCGGCCGCCTGAAACGCTCACGCGGGCTTCAGGGTCAGCCGATGGTCTCAACGATGATGTTGCGATTGGTATAGACGCAGATGTCGGCGGCGATCTCCAGCGAGCGGCGCACGATGGCTTCCGGTGCATCCTCGCGGTCGAGCAGGGCGCGGGCTGCGGCCAGCGCATACATGCCGCCCGAGCCGATGCCTGCAACGCCCGCCTCCGGCTCCAGCACGTCGCCGGTGCCGGTGAGCACGAGGGAGACGTTGGCATCCGCCACAATCATCATGGCTTCCAGCCGGCGCAGATAGCGGTCTGTCCGCCAGTCCTTGGCGAGTTCCACCGCCGCGCGCTGGAGCTGGCCGGGATACTGCTCCAGCTTCGCCTCCAGTCGCTCGAACAGCGTGAAGGCATCCGCGGTGGCGCCGGCGAAGCCGCCGATCACGTCGCCCTTGCCCAGACGGCGCACCTTGCGCGCATTGGCCTTGAGGACGGTCTGGCCCAGGGTCACCTGCCCGTCGCCGGCAATCGCGACGCGATTGCCCTTGCGCACCGTGACGATGGTCGTTCCGTAAATGGTATCTGGGGAATGCATGTAAGGCTCCGCTGACGGGGCCTTACTTAAGACCTTCCGCCGCCGGTGCAATGTCTGCCGCTTGCGGCCTCATGCCCAGTCGGGTTTCCAGTCCGGCGGGGCGAGCTGGAAGCCGGAGAACAGGAAGGCCGGGGCCACCGTGCAGCCCACCAGCGTCCAGGCGCCAAGGCTCTCCGCCGCCTGCCACACGAAGGGGGGCACCACGCCCTGCGGCTCCTGTCCGGCGGTGAGATCCGTGCCGAGCGTGAGGGTGCGGGTCGCCTCGCCCTCGGGCGCGAGATGAAGGCTGAGCGGCGCGCCGGCGTAATAGTGCCAGGTCTCGCTGGCATCCACGCGGTGCCAGTGGGAGCGCTCGCCGGCCTGCAACAGGAAATAGATGGCGGTGGATGCGGCGCGGGTGCCTTCCGGCGCCATGTCGCGGAAGGTCTCGCGATAATGGCCGCCTTCCGGATGCGGCTTGAGATCCAGTTTTGCGATGATTTCGGCGGCGGACAGGTGGGAGAGGTCGGACATCATTCAGCCCCGGAACACATTCTTGCGGGCACGCAGTTCGGTGAAGACGGCAGCGGGATCGGCGCCGGCAAGGCCGAGGCGTTCGGCCATGTCGGGATCGTCCGCCCGCAGGAAGGGATTGGTGAGACGCTCGTCGCCGAGCAGCGCCGGAATCGTGGGCTTGCCCTCCCGCCGCGCCGCCTCGGCGTCAGCGACGCGGGCGCGCAGGGCGCCGTTGTCGGGATCCACGCTGAGCGCGAACCGGCCGTTGGCCACCGTGTATTCGTGCCCGCAATAGAGCGAGAAATCATCGGGCAGGGTGCGCAGGCGCTGGAGCGAGTGCCACAGCACCGGCGGGTCGCATTCCAGCGCCCGGCCGCAGCCCATGACGAACAGCGTGTCGCCGGCAAACAGCAGCTTCTCTTCTGGGAAGACGAAGGAGATGTGGCCCGCCGTGTGGCCGGGGGTCTCGATCACCCGGCCGATGGCCGAGCCGAGACCCACGGGATCGGCATCCACCACCTCCACATCCAGGGCCGGAATGGTGGCGGCCTCGGCCTTCGGGCCGACGACGGTGGCGCCATACTGCGCCTTCAGCGCCAGCACGCCGTCCACATGGTCGGCATGGTGATGGGTGATGAGGATATGGGTGAGGTCCCAGCCTTCCAGCTCCAGCGCATCCATGATCGGGCCGGGCTCGGGCGCGTCCACCACGGCGGTCGCCTCGGTGAGGGGATCGTGCAGGAGGACGGCGTAATTGTCGCTCAGGCACGGGATGACGCGGATATCCAGCGGCATGTTTCATCTCCTCCTGCTGCGGCGCGTCCCTGAGTAGCACGCCGCCGCGCGCAAACCACCTCGTTCCACGTGACAACCGGAACATGGCGGAACTGGCGCAGAGCTTCCGCCTGTCCCGGCATGGTCTGCTATAAGACGTTCGCAGGAGGCGGACGATGTTCCTGGACGTTGTGGATTTGCGTAGCTTCTATGCCCAGCCGCTTGGCCTCGTGACCCGGCGGCTGATCGCGCGCTCCATCCGCGCCCGCTTTCCTGATGTCACCGGCCTGTCCATCCTCGGGCTTGGTTACGCGACACCCTACCTCGGCGTATTCCGGGAGGAGGCGGAGCGCTGCATCGCCGTCATGCCCGCCGCGCAGGGCGTGGTGCGCTGGCCCTCCACCGCCCCGACGCTCGCCGCCCTTTCCGACGAGCTCGAACTGCCATTGCCCACCTCCTCCATGGACCGGGTGATCGCCGTCCATCTCCTCGAGATGACACCCAATGCGGCGGATGTGCTGCGGGAGGTGTGGCGCGTGCTGGCCCCCGGCGGGCGGCTGCTCGCCATCGTGCCAAACCGCCGCAGCGTCTGGGCGCGGCTCGACACCACCCCCTTTGGCAACGGCAGCCCCTTCTCGCGCGGGCAGGTGGTGCGCCTGCTGCGGGAGGCACTGTTCACGCCGGTCGGCTGGGGCGAGGCGCTCTATGTGCCGCCGGTCTCCAGCAAATGGCTGCTGCGCACCGCCATCGCCTGGGAACGGGCGGGTGGGCGTCTGTCGCTCCCGTTCGCCGGCGTGCACGTGGTGGAGGCAACGAAGCAGCTCTACCGCCCCGCCCCGGTGAAGCGCGTGCGCCTCGCCCCGGCGCTTGAGCCCGGCCTTGTGCCCGTGGCGGTGCCGGGAGGCTACGGCCGGACGGGGTAGGGCGAGGTCACGTCGTGCCGGCGCCAGCGGGCGTGCGCAGGCCCGAGACCAGATACCGGAAGGCCTCCACCGCCTTCTTCAGCACGGCGTGCGGATCATCCGCCGCCGCGATCCAGAGTGCCGCGTTGAGCGCCGCGCCATTGACGAGCCGGGCCGCCGCTTCGGCATCCATGGGGCGGATCGTGCCCGCCGCGATCAGGGTCTCGATCGTCGCTGTGGTGCGCCGCAGGCAGGCGGTCTGGTTGGGCCACTGCGAGGGATCGCCGAGCACCGCCGGGCCGTCGAGCAGCATGATGCGCTGAATCTCCGGCTCCAGCGACATCTCGATATAGGCGACGCCCTCTGCTTCGAAGGCCAGCCACGGGCTCGGCGCGCTCTGCTGCGCGGCCTGCATCCGCACCAGCATCTCGGCGTCCATCTGGTCGATCACCGCCTGCAGCAGACCCTTCTTGTCTCCGAAATTGTGATAGAGCGCGCCCCGCGTCAGGCCGACCTCGGCGGTCAGCTCGTCCATGGACGCCGCAGCATAGCCCTTCTCAGCGAAGGCCTTGCGGGCCGCGCCGATGAGCTTGGCCCTGGTCTCCTCCATCATCTGCGCGCGCCTGCCGGAAGCCATGTCACCCTCGCTCAAAATACATACGGTCCGTATGTGAACTTGACATGCGCGCCGTATGTCGGAATATGTTCGCATACGGCGCGTATTTCAATGTGCTGCCACGCACCCCGCCGCCGGATGCCTATCCGTTACCCCGCAACGCTCCCACCGGAGCGATCGCCCTTCCATGCCTGGAGACCCGCCATGCGCACGTCCGAAGCCCTCTTTCCTGCCGGCCGGCAGGCCCTCTACGAGATCAACCGCTATTCGGCGGCCATCCGTTCCGGGGATCTCCTGTTCGTTTCGGGGCAGGTGGGCAGCCGCTCCGACGGCTCGCCCGAGCCGGAGTTCGAGGCGCAGGTCCAACGCGCCTTCGACAATCTCGCTGCCGTGCTCAAGGCCGCAGCCTGCACCTTCGACGACATCGTGGATGTCACGACCTTCCATACGGACCCGGAGCGGCAGTTCGAGGCGGTCACGGCCGTACGGACGAAGGCCTTCCCGCAGGCGCCCTATCCCAACTGGACGGCGGTGGGCGTGACTTGGCTGGCCGGCTTCGATTTCGAGATCAAGGTCATCGCCCGCGTGCCGCAGGCAGCCTGATCCTGTCAGGCGGCGGCGCGGCCCTCCGCGCCGCTCACTTGCGGGAGAGCAGGAATACGGCCTGTTCGCCGAGCAGGTTCCACACCCACCAGGGCATGTTCACCCGCACCCGGTGGCCGGAGGAATCGAGCGCCACCGCCTGCTCCATCCGCGCGTCCAGCGTCTCCGCGAGGGCCACGAAGTCGCGGATGGTGCAGAAATGGATGTTCGGCGTCTCGTACCAGGCATAGGGCATGTTGTCGGTGACCGGCATCCGCCCATAGACGAGCAGGTCGAACCGCGAGCGCCAGTGGCCGAAGTTCGGGAAGGAGACGATGGCGTGTCGGCCGATGCGCAGCATCTGCTCCAGCACCCAGCGCGGACGGCGGGTGGCCTGGATGGTCTGCGACAGGATCACGTAATCGAAGCTGTCGTCCGGATAATGGGCGAGGTCCACGTCCGCGTCGCCCTGCACGATGGCGAGACCGCGGGCGACGCCGGCATTCACGCCCTCCCGCGAGAGTTCGATGCCGCGCGCGTCGCAGCCGCGCGTGGTGGCGAGAAGGTCGAGCAGTTCGCCGTCACCTGAGCCCACATCGAGCACGCGCGAGCCGGGGGCGACCATCTCGGCCACCACCACAAGATCGACGCGCCCGCCCTGCGAGCGCACCGCGCTCTCATCCAGCGTCCGGTCCCGATAGGCCATGGTCTAACGCGTCCTCGCCGGGGGCAGGCCCGCCGCGCGGGCGGCGCTGTCGAGGAAGCCACGCGAGATGTCGAACAGCTCCGGCTCCTCCAGCAGGAAGGCGTCATGGCCCTTGTCGCTCTCGATCTCCGCATAGGAGACGCTGGCGCCGGAGGCGTTGAGGGCATGGACGATGGCGCGGGAATCCTGCGTCGTGAACAGCCAGTCCGAAGTGAATGAGACGACGCAGAAGCGCGTCTTGGAACTGCGGAAGGCGTTGGCGAGCACGCCGTCATAATCCGCCGCGAGGTCGAAATAATCCATGGCGCGGGTGACGTAGAGATAGGAATTGGCGTCGAAGCGCTGCACGAAGCTCTCGCCCTGATGGCGCAGATAGCTTTCCACCTGGAAGTCGGCATCGAAGCCGAAAGTGGGCAGGACGCGGTTCTGCAGCCGCCGCCCGAATTTCCGGTGCAGCGCCTGGTCGGACATGTAGGTGATGTGCGCGGCCATGCGCGCCACCGAGAGCCCGCGATGGGGGGCGACGCCTTGGTTGAGATAGTCGCCGCCACGCCAGTCGGGATCAGCCATCACCGCCTGCCGGCCGACCTCGCCAAAGGCGATGTTCTGCGCCGAATGACGCGCGGCGGTGGCGATGGGCAGGGCACAGAACACCCGCTCGGGATAGCTCGCCGCCCATTGCAGCACCTGCATGCCGCCCATGGAACCGCCGGCGACGCAGAACAGGCGCTCGATGCCCAGATGATCGAGCAGCATGGCTTGCGCATTCACCATGTCGCGGATGGTCACCACGGGCATCTCCAGCCCGTAGGCGCGCCCGGTGGCCGGATTGGTGGAGGAGGGCCCGGTGGTGCCCATGCAGCCGCCGAGCACGTTGGCGCAGATCACGAAGAAGCGCTCGGTATCGATGGGCTTGCCGGGGCCGACCATGGTCTCCCACCAGCCGGGCTTGCCCGTCACCGGATTGACGTTGGCCACGTGCTGGTCGCCGGTAAGGGCGTGGCAGACGAGAATGGCGTTGGAGCGGTCTGCGTTCGGCTCGCCATAGGTCTGGTAGGCGACCTGGAGCCCGCGCAGTTCAACGCCCGCGTCCAGCCGCAGCGGCTTGTCGGCTCCGAAGCGCACGAGCGGCGAATGGGGCTCATCCGCTTCCCGGCGTGCCTTCACATCTTCCGCCGTCTGGCGTCCCGTCTCGATTTTGACCGTTTCTCCCATGCCGCCACCAAGCGACGCGGAGGGTCCCCTGTCAAGCCGCCTCGCCTCCGGAACGGAGCGGTCCGCGCGGCAGCCTTAACGGCGCACCGTCACTGCCCCTGGCAGAGCGGATCGATCTGCGGACAGCCCAGCGCGTTGCGGGTGGTGTTGGGATCTGGCACGCGCCGCTCCCGGCTGGCGACGGAGCCGGTCACGTCGCCGTCTTCGCGTTCCTGCGCCGCCGGCGGGTTCTGCGGCACCGGCACGCGCACGCCGTTGGAATAGGTCCGCACCGCCCCGCCGGAAGGACTGGTCTGTGTCACGCCGCCCGTCGTCTGGGCGCTGGCGGAATGGCCCGCACTCGCCGCCGCGAGCGCGCCGGCCACGAGGCCGATGATCAGGATGCTTCCGTGCCGCATGTCGTCCTCCCGTCTCGCCGGCGCGTCTGGTCGACGGCGCGCCCTGCCAACCAACGGGGCCGGGCATGCCTTGTTCCTGCCAAAGTTTGGCAACCGGCCGCGAGGAACGCAGAACAGAGCGCGATCCGGGGCGGCGCTCCGATTCGGACGGGCTTTGTTCGCGTCGTGTTCGTGGGGCTTGCGCCGGCTGTCCCGTTTCGGGACGGGCAGGGCGGAGGGGAACGAAACCGGCACCGTCCGCCTCGTCCGATTCGGGCGCCCTTCGTTCCGCCCCTGTTCCGGCCATTCGGGCGGCAGCACTGGACGTGTCGCCTTTGCGTCCCGATATGGTACAGAGCTGTCCCCCGAGCTGCCGGACCCCGCCGACCGAATGGATGACGTCACCAAGCTTGCCGTGCTGCCGCCGTCCATCAGGGCGCGGGGCGTCACGGCCGTGCTCGGCCCCACCAACACCGGCAAGACCCACCTCGCCATCGAGCGCATGCTGGGACACGAGAGCGGCCTCATCGGCCTGCCGCTCCGGCTGCTGGCGCGCGAGGTCTATCAGCGGGTGGTGGAGCGGGTGGGCGCCAAAAACGTGGCGCTCATCACCGGTGAAGAGAAGATCAAGCCGAAGAACCCGCGCTACTGGGTGGCCACCGTCGAGGCCATGCCGCGCGACGTGGATGTGGCCTTCGTAGCCATCGACGAGGTGCAGCTCGCCACCGATCTCGATCGCGGCCATGTCTTCACCAACCGGCTGCTGAACCGGCGCGGCCGCTTCGAGACCATGCTGCTGGGCTCGGCCACCATGCGGCCGCTGATCCAGAAGCTCATGCCCGGCGTCACCATGGTGGAGCGGCCCCGCCTCTCGACCCTGATGTTTGCCGGCGAGAAGAAGATTTCCCGCCTGCCGCGCCGCTCGGCCATCGTCGCCTTCTCGGCGGAGGAGGTCTATTCCATCGCCGAATTCATCCGCCGCCAGCGGGGCGGGGCGGCGGTGGTGATGGGGGCGCTCTCGCCCCGCACCCGCAATGCGCAGGTGGAGCTCTACCAGAACGGCGATGTGGATTATCTCATCGCCACCGACGCCATCGGCATGGGCCTCAATCTCGACGTGGACCATGTGGCCTTCGCCTCGGACCGGAAGTTCGACGGCTGGCAGTTCCGCCGCCTCAACCCCATGGAGATGGCGCAGATCGCGGGCCGCGCCGGCCGGGCCATGCGCGATGGCACCTTCGGCACCACGGGCCGCTGCCCGCCCCTCGACCAGGAATTGGTGGAGCGGCTGGAGGCTCACGATTTCGAGAACGCACGGGTGTTGCAGTGGCGCAACGCCGTGCCGGACTACCGGACCATCCGCACGCTGACGGACAGCCTCGCGCTCCCGCCGCGGGAGGAGGGGCTGACCCGCGCACCCACCGGCGACGACGTGCAGGTGCTGGAAATCATGAGCCGCGACGCGGACGTGACGGCCCGCGTGACCTCACCTGCGGTGGTGGAGCGGCTGTGGGACGTCTGCCAGGTGCCCGATTATCGGAAAGTTTCCCCAGGCGCCCATGCGGAGCTGATTTCCACGCTTTTTCAGTATGTCGGGACCGGTGGTCGCATCCCCGACGACTGGTTCGCGCGTCAAATCGCCTTGACCGATCGCGCGGAAGGAGACATCGACACGCTGTCGAGCCGGATCGCGCAGGTGAGAACCCTCACCTTCGTAGCCAACCGGCCCGATTGGCTAGGGGACCCGGAGCACTGGCAAGGCGTCACAAGAGGGGTCGAAGACAAGCTGTCCGACGCGCTTCACGAACGATTGGCACAACGTTTCGTGGACCGCCGGACCAGCATGCTCATGCGACGCCTGCGAGAGAACACGATGCTCGAGACTGAGATCAGCAAGACCGGCGATGTTACCGTGGAAGGCCATGTGATCGGCCATCTCCAGGGATTCCAGTTCGCACCAGACCCCACCGCCGGCGGGGAAGAGGCCAAGGCCCTGCGCGCCGCCGCGCAGAAGGCACTGGCCGGGGAGATCGAGACCCGCGCCAACCGCCTGTCGCAGGCGGTGGACGAGGCGTTCGTGCTCAGCCATGACGGCACCGTCCGCTGGACGGGTGAGCCGGTGGCCAAGCTCATCCCCGGCGACGAGGTGCTGAAGCCCCGCTTCAAGATCATCGCCGACGAGCATCTGACCGGCCCCGCTCGCGATCAGGTGGAGGCGCGCCTCACGCTGTGGGTGAACGCCCACATCGAGAAGCTGCTCGGCTCCCTGAACAAGCTCGCCACCGCCGAGGACATCACCGGCATCGCCCGCGGCATCGCCTTCCAGATCGTCGAGTCCCTCGGCGTGCTGGAGCGCACCAAGGTGGCCGAGGAGATGAAGACCCTCGACCAGACCGCCCGCGCCACGCTGCGCGGCTATGGCGTGCGGTTCGGTGCCCATCACATCTATCTGCCCGCGCTCCTGAAGCCGGCCCCGCGCACGCTGGCGGCGCAGCTCTATGCGCTGAAGCATGGCGGCCTGCAGCAGAAGGGCCTCGACGAGCTGCCGCATCTGGCGGCGAGCGGGCGCACCTCCATTCCCGTGGATCACGAGATCCAGAAGGGCCTCTACCGGGCCGTCGGCTTCCGCGTCTGCGGCGAGCGGGCGGTGCGCGTGGACATTCTGGAGCGTCTCGCCGACCTCATCCGCCCGGCGCTGGCCTGGCGGCCGAACTCCCCCGGCCCCAAGCCGCCGGGTGCCGTGGACGGTCGCGGCTTCACCGTGACGGTGGGCATGACTTCGCTCGCCGGCTGCTCTGGCGAGGACTTCGCCTCGATCCTGAAGTCGCTCGGCTATCGCATGGAGCGCCGTGCGGCCCCGCCGCCGGAGGCCGATACCGCCGCCGTGACCGAGGCTGCGCCCGCGCCGGAAGCGGCCGAGCCGCTGACGCCGGCGCCGGAAGGCGCCATCGAGGCGGACCTGCTGTTCGAGGCCTCCGAGGCTCCGGCTCCGGTTGAGGCGCATGAAGATGCGTCCCATGAGGACGCCCCGCACGAGGAGCACGACGCGCTGGTGGAAGAGGTGGCGGAAGCCGCCGAGACCGAGGCGGTGATCGCGGAGAGCGCCGATCCCACCGCTGCCGAGAGCGCAGAGGAAGTCGGCGCCGTGGAAGCCCCCGCCGCCGGTGACGCGACCCCCGCCGAGGCGGCGGAAGCCGTGGCCGGCGAGGCGAATCCCGAAGAGCCGGCCCTCATCGAGGTGTGGCGTCCGGGCCGTCCGCCGGGTGCGCCGCGCCGCGAAGGCGCGCCGGGCCAGAAGCGCGAGGGTCGCGGGGACAATCGTGGCGGCGAACGCCGCGACGGTCGCCCCGGTGGCCAGCGCCGCAACGGGCCTCCCGGCGATCGCCCCGGCCAGGGCCACCGTCCGCCGCGTCCGGAAGGCGAGGGCGAGGCGGCGGCGCAGGGCGAGCGGCAGGGCAACCGCCCGCCGCGCAGCGAGCGCTTCCGCGTGCCGCAGGGCGATGCGCCCCGCGGGCCGCGTCCCGAACGCCATGGCGGCGGTGCCCCGCAGCAGCAGGATCGCCGCCGCGAGAAGCAGGCCGATCCGGACAGCCCGTTCGCTGCCCTCGCCGCCCTGAAGGCGCGGCTGGAGGCGGAGAAGAAGGGCAAGTGAGGCACCCGCGCCTGAGGCTCGCGTCCCTTGGCCGCTGACGAGGATCGTCAGCGGCTGGACCGCTGGCTCTGGCACGCGCGGGTGGTGCGCACCCGCGCGGCGGCTGCTGACCTCGTGCGTTCGGGCCATGTGCGGCTCGACGGTCAGCGGGTTACGGGCGCGGCACATCCGGTGAAACTCGGACAGGTGCTCACCGTTTCGCTCAATGCAGGGGTGCGCGTGCTGCGGGTGCGCGGCTTTGCGGAGCGGCGGGGAGATGCTACATCCGTCGCCGACTTATTGGATGATATCACAGACGAAAGTCGGTAAATAGCGCGTGCAGCCCCGCGGAAGCTCTTGCGCCCTCCGGGCTCATGTTCTAGTGCGGCGCGCGAAAGGGATCTGTCATGGCCTATGTCGTCACCGAGAACTGCATCCTCTGCAAGTACACGGACTGCGTTGCGGTGTGCCCCGTGGACTGTTTCTACGAGGGTGAGAACATGCTCGTCATCCATCCCGACGAGTGCATCGACTGCGGCGTGTGCGAGCCCGAATGCCCGGCGGAAGCCATCAAGCCCGACACCGAGCCGGGCCTTGAGAAGTGGCTCTCGCTGAACGCCGAATATGCCAAGACGTGGCCGAACATCACCCTGAAGCGCGACGCCCTGCCGGACGCCAAGGAGTGGGATGGCAAGCCCGGCAAGGAAGACAAGTTCTCCGCCGAGCCCGGCACCGGCGACTGATCCGCCGTTTGATGTGCAGATGAGACGGCCTGGACGCCCTCCGGGCCGTTTGTCTTTTCCGCGCCGGTCAGGGCGCGGTGGCGAGCATCTGGTATTGCGAGAGCAGGAGATTGCCCCTCGCATCCAGATAGGCCCGCCCGTAGGTTGCCGCACGCAACGCGCCCACGTCCGCATAAATGGTCCCGCCGAGCGGCGGCTGGGCGCCGGGCTTGCGACAGGGCACGCCCACCGTGACGGCGGCTCCCGGCGCATAGAGCTTGCCGCGCTCCACCTTGCGCACGTGGCCGGACACCGCGCAGGTGCCGAACGGTTCGGCGGGCTCGGCGACGGCGGCCACCTCCAGCACGATGATGTTGGCCGCCTGCCGGCGGGCCTGATCGTAATATTTCGGCGGCAACAGCGCCTGGGCAGGCGTGACCAGACCGGCCACCACCACCGCGCTCACCATTCCGGCGAGACTGAACGTCCGGCTCATGCGGCATCCCCCTTTATCGCTCCCATTCAAGAGCGTGAGCGTGGCGGCGCAAGGGCAGGGGCGGAGGCAAATCGGCGCGCCGGACATTGTCCATCTTGATGGTGTGATTTCATCAAAAGGCGGATCATTTCCGTTGAATGGGGCGCGATGCTGCGGCATATGACGCGCTCGGCCGCGTGACGTGTCCTCCCCCGGCGTCGATGCAACTCTTGGCAAGAGGAGCGTGGGGGAAGACAATTTGAGATCGCGCGGTGCCGACCGAGGAGATGCCGACCCCATGAGCGCCGAACGCACGCCTTCCGAGACCGGCCGCGCCCCTCGCCAGCGCGAGGGCGGGCGCATGGAGAAACTGGCGCGCCTGCCGGTCTTCTTCGCGCTTCAGGGGCGCCGGGTTCTGGTGGCGGGCGGGCGCGAGCCGGCGGTGTGGAAGGCCGAACTGCTCTCTGCCGCAGGTGCGCGGGTGGAGGTGATCGCCCCCGACGTTTGCGAGGAGATGTGGCACCTCGCCGCCGCCGCGCCGGGTGGTCCCATTGCCATTCACAAGCGCCGCTGGTCGCCGGACGATCTGCCTGGCGCCGCCATCGCCATTGCGGATGCGGAGGACGAAGCCGAGGCGGAAGCCTTCGCCGCCGCAGCCCGCGCCGTGGGCGTGCCGGTGAACGTGGTCGACAAGCCGGCCTTCTGCGATTTCGCCTTCGGCGCCATCGTCAACCGCTCGCCCCTCGTGGTGGGTATTTCCACCGATGGGGCGGCGCCCGTCTTCGGGCAGGCCATCCGCGCCAAGATCGAGGCGCTGCTGCCTCAAGGCTTCAAGGCCTGGGCGCAGGCGGCGCAGAGCTGGCGCAGTGCGGTCTCCGCCCTCGGCCTCAGCTTTCAGGGCCGCCGCCGCTTCTGGGAGAGCTTCGCCGCCCGTGCCATGGCCGAGCCCAACCGTCCGCCGGAGGATGCCGACCGCGACGCCCTGCTCGCCGTGGCCGAGGCGGGGCAGGCGCTGCCCGAGGTGGGCTCCGTGGTGCTCGTGGGCGCGGGCCCCGGCGATCCGGAGCTACTGACGCTCAAGGCCGTGCGCGCGCTCCAGAGCGCCGACGTGGTGCTCTACGACGATCTCGTCTCCGACGCGGTGCTCGATTTTGCCCGGCGCGAAGCCAAGAAGATGCTGGTGGGCAAGACCGGCTACGGCCCGTCCTGCAAGCAGGACGACATCAACGCCCTCATGGTGCAGCTCGCCCGAGAGGGCCGGCGCGTGGTGCGCCTCAAGGGCGGCGAGCCCATGATCTTCGGCCGCGCCGGCGAGGAGATTTCCGCCTGCCGCGCCGCCGGGGTGCGGGTGGAGGTGGTGCCCGGCATTTCCGCCCCGCAGGGGGCGGCGAGCCGGCTCGTGGCTTCCCTCACCCACCGCGACCATGCGCGGCGCCTGCAATTCGTCACCGCCCATGCCCGCGACGGCAAGCTGCCGCGCGACCTCGACTTCAAGGCCCTGTCCGACAAGGCGGCGACCACCGTCGTTTATATGCCCCGCCGGACCCTGCCCGATCTCGTGGCCGAGCTGGCCGCCGCCGGCGTCGATCTCGCGACCCCGGCGGTCGCGGTGTTCTCAGTGACGCGGGCGGACGAGCAGATGGTCTGGTCGCCGCTCGGCAGCCTTGTAACCGCCGTCGCCGCCGCCGTCGATGAAGGGGCGGCCGGCCCCTGCATCGTCCTCTATGGCCATGCCCTGTCCGCCGCCGAAGGGGCGGAGGCGCTGCTTGACCCCGCGCCCCGGACTGCCCAGATCTGAGCGATCCCTCGCGCCCTCAGGGTCGCGCCTCTCAGAGCCTGAACCGTCAGGCCCCAGGACACCCTTTCATGGCTTTTTCCGCCGACGAGATCGAACGCTACGCCCGCCACATCGTGCTGCATGACGTGGGCGGGCCGGGACAGCAGAAGCTGAAGGCCGCGAAAGTGCTGGTGGTCGGCGCCGGCGGGCTCGGCGCCCCGGCGCTGCTCTATCTGGCGGCGGCGGGCGTCGGCCGGCTGATCATCGTCGATGACGACGCCGTGTCGCTCTCCAATCTCCAGCGGCAGGTCATCCACCGCACCGCCGACATCGGCCGCCCCAAGACCGATAGCGCCAAAGAGGCCGTCGAGGCCCTCAATCCGCATGTGGAGGTGGAGACGCACGCCGTGCGCCTGACGCCCGCCAATGCGCTCGATCTCATCTCCCGCGCCGATGTGGTGCTGGACGGCTCCGACAATTTCGCCACCCGCTATCTGGTGTCGGATGCCTGCGTGCTGGCGAAGAAGACGCTGGTGACGGCGGCGCTCGGCACCTTCGATGCGACGCTCACCACCATAAGCGCCCATGAGACGGGGCCGGATGGCACGCCGAACCCCACCTATCGCTGCCTGTTCCCCGAACCGCCCCCGCCCGGCACGGTAGCGCCCTGCGCGGAAGCGGGCGTGCTCGGCGCGCTCGCGGGCATCGCCGGCTCCATGGCGGCGCTGGAGGCCATCCGCGCCATTGTCGGCTTCGGCGAGGGGCTGGTGGGCAAGCTGCTGATGATGGACGCTCGGTCCATGCGCTTCGAGACGCTGAGCTACGGCTGGGACGAAGACAATCCGCTCACCGGCACGGGCGCCCGGATCACCGACCTCTCCGCACATGAAAAGGCCGCCTGAACGGCGGCCTTTCGGAATATCTGGATCAGAGCATGGAGGGCAGGACGCGGTCCGGTGGACGGTGCCCGTCCATGAAGGTGCGGATGTTCACGATCACCTTCTCGCCCATGTCGATGCGGCCTTCGAGCGTCGCCGAGCCCATGTGCGGCATCAGGACCACCTTGCCCTGACGGGCGAGGCGCACGAGCTTCGGGTTCACCGCCGGCTCCTGCTCGAACACGTCGAGGCCCGCGCCGCCCAGCTCATCGGCTTCCAGCATGCGGGCGAGCGCATTCTCGTCGATGATCTCGCCGCGCGCCGTGTTCACCACATAGGCCTCGCGCTTCAGCAGCTTGAGGCGGCGGGCGGAGAGCAGGTGGAAGGTGGCCGGCGTGTGCGGGCAGTTGACCGACACGATGTCCATGCGGGCCAGCATCTGGTCGAGGCTGTCCCAGTAGGTCGCCTCCAGCGCATCCTCGATGGCGCCGGGCAGGCGGCGGCGGTTGTGATAGTGGATCTGGAGGCCGAACGCCTTGGCGCGGCGCGCCACCGCCTGGCCGATGCGGCCCATGCCGATGATGCCTAGGCGCTTGCCCCAGATGCGTCGGCCGAGCATCCAGGTGGGCGACCAGCCCGCCCAGTCGTCCTGATCGCCGGTCAGCACCTGCGCGCCTTCGGTGACGCGGCGGGGCAAGGCGAGGATCAGCGCCATGGTGAAGTCGGCGGTGTCCTCGGTGAGGACGCCGGGCGTGTTGGTAACGGTGATGCCGCGGGCGAGCGCGGTCGCCACGTCGATGTGGTCGACGCCGTTCGAGAAGCTGGCGATGAGGCGCAGGTTCTCGCCGGCCTGCGAGAGCACGGCCGTGTCGATGCGGTCGGTCAGGGTCGGGACGAGGACGTCGGCGCGCTTGACGGCTTCCACAAGGGCAGCCTGGTCCATCGGCACGTCATCCACGTTCAATTCGGCGTCAAAAAGTTCGCGCATCCGGGTCTCGACGACATCCGGCAGCTTCCTTGTGACGACGACGAGCGGCTTGCGACGCGCCATTTCCATCCCCGTTCTGCGTTTCCCCAGCTTTCGTTCGGTCTAGCAGACAGGCGCGGAAAGACAAGGCGCCGTGCGCATCGCGGCCTTGACGGGCGGCGCCGTCCGGCGCACTTCACACCCGCAACGGCTCGCAAGTGCAGCAATGTCCGCGAGCCGGGGCGCAACGATCGGTCGCAAGTGCCGGCCCCCGGCACGCGGGGGGCTCCCCCGCTCCCATGATGCACCGGCGTTAGAGCCGCATTCATGGTTCTGGGGCATCTATCCAGTCCAGACCGGCTCAGACGTGCGAAAGGACGAGCAGACATGCGGATCACGTGGCGGCATCTCTCCCAGGCGCGGCGGGCGCTCATGGCCCTGCTCATGGTGACGATGCTTCCGGGCATGGCGCTCGCGGCGGATGACGACAAGGGGGCCGGCACCGGTCTGCCCGTGCCCCGCTTCGTCTCGCTGAAGGCGGACCGCGTGAACGTGCGCAACGGTCCGAACCGGGATCAGGACGTGGCCTGGATTTTCACCCGCGCCGGCCTGCCGGTGGAGATCACCGCCGAGTTCGAGACCTGGCGGCGCATCCGCGACGCCGACGGTGCGGAAGGCTGGGTCTATCACTCCATGCTGTCAGGGCGGCGCACCGCCCTCGTCGCGCCCTGGAGCAAGGACACGACCATCACCCTGCGCGACAAGCCCGATGCCAATGCGCGGGCCGTGGCGCGGCTGGAGGCGAATGTGCTCGGCACCATCAAGTCCTGCGACGGCAAATGGTGCCGCATCCTCGGCGACGGCTTCGACGGCTATGTGGAGCAGAACAAGCTCTGGGGCGTCTATCCGAACGAGAAGGTGGACTGACGATCTCGGTGCCCTGAGACTGCCCCCGCGCCTCCGGTGAGGCAACGGACATGAAAAAGGCCCGGCGCGCATGGCGACCGGGCCTTTTTCATGTGTCCTGCCGCTGCTGGCGCAAGCGCGCCGCTCAGGCCTTCTGGATCACGCCTTCTTGGCGCGGGGCTTGCGGGCCGGAGCGTCCTTGGCCTCGGGCGCCTTGGCGGGCGTGCTCTTGGCGCGGCCGAGCCCGATTTCCTTCGCCATGGCCGAGCGGGTCAGCGCATAGTTCGGCGCAACCATCGGATAGTCGTAGGGCAGGTCCCACTTCTTGCGATACTCGTCCGGCGTCAGGCCATACTTGGACATCAGGTGACGCTTGAGCGATTTGAACTTCAGTCCGTCCTCAAGGCAGATGATGTAATCGGGCGTGATGGAACGCTTCACGCTCACCGCGGGCACGAGCTGCTTCGGAGCGGCTTCAACCGGCTTCTGACCGGTGAGCGCCGCAAGGGTTGCATGCACGGTCTGGATGAGGTTTGGCAGTTCGGCCGCGCTGATGCTGTTGTGGGCGACGAACGCACTGACGATCTGCGCGGCGTTCTCTGCCAGGAAGTCGTTCGAATCTTGATCGTCCACTGCGAATCCTCCGAGAGTAAGTGTTTATTGCAGCAGGCCGACCTTTAATTCAAGCGGTGGCACGCTCGAAAGGTGCCAAATCGGACATTTTGCACCGACCGACAATAGAATCGGATCGTTTGACGCTACGTTGCGGCCAGACTTGTGGCACAATCATGTCTTCAACCGATAGCCGGTCTTGAAGATCCAGCCCACGGCCAGAAGACAAAAGCCGAGGAACATGAAGGTCATAGCTACGCTGATCCCGACATGCACATCGGCATTCCCGTAGAAGCTCCAGCGGAAGCAGCTCACAAGATATACTACCGGATTGAACAAGCTCAGGTTGCGCCAGAAGGGCGGGAGCATGTCGATGGAGTAGAAGCTGCCGCCGAGAAACGTCAAAGGTGTCACGATCAGAAGTGGTATCATCTGGAGCTTTTCAAAGCTGTCCGCCCAGATGCCGATGACGAATCCGAAAAGGCTGAAGGTGATCGCGGTGAGCACGAGGAAACCGAGCATCCAGAAGGGATGTTCGATCCGCACCTCTACAAACAGAGCGGCCGTGCCGAGCGTGATGAGACCGAGTATGACCGATTTGGTTGCGGCGGCCCCGACGTAGCCGACGACGATCTCCACTGCCGAAATCGGTGCCGACAGTATTTCATATATCGTGCCCACGAATCGCGGGAAGTAGATGGCGAAGGACGCATTGGAGATGCTCTGCGTCAGGATCGACAGCATGATCAGCCCCGGAACGATGAAGGAGCCGTAGCTGACCGCGCCGATCTCGCCCATGTGGCCGCCGATGGCCGACCCGAAAACCACAAAGTAAAGCGAAGTGGACAGGACGGGCGACACGATGCTCTGGAGCAGAGTGCGACGTGTGCGCGCCATCTCGAAGACATAGATCGCGCGGATGGCATTGAGGTTCATGGCGGATCCGTTCGTAGGCAAACATGGGGCGGGGGTGTCGGGTATGGGCATGCCGTGGGCATCGGGCGCGGCGGCCGGTGCGGCGACCGCTCAGGCATGGACGAGGCTGACGAAGATCTCTTCCAGCGAGGTCTGCCGCGTCTCGAGATCGGAGAAGGCCACGTCGGCGGCGGCCACCTCCTTCAGGAAGGCAGCGATGGCTTCCGGGCCTGCGGCCGCGTCATAGGTATAGGTGAGGCTGAGGCCGTCGGGTGCCAGCGTCACGGGATGGGCGGCAAGGGCCGGCGGGACCGCCGCCAGCGGCGCCGGAAGATGCAGCGTCAGCTCCTTCCGACCAAGCTTGCGCATCAGGTCTTCCTTGCGCTCCACGAGAATGAGCTCGCCCGCCCGGATGACACCGATGCGATCGGCCATCTCCTCGGCTTCCTCGATGTAATGGGTGGTGAGGATGATGGTCACCCCCGCTTCCCTGAGGTCGCGGATGAGGCGCCACATGTCCCGCCGCAGTTCCACATCGACGCCGGCGGTCGGTTCGTCGAGGAAGAGGATCTGTGGCTCGTGGGAAAGCGCCTTGGCGATCATCACGCGCCGCTTCATGCCGCCGGAGAGCGTCATGATCTTGGCGTCGCGCTTGTCCCAGAGGGAGAGGTCCTTCAGCAGCCGTTCGATGAGGGCCGGGTCCGGCTTCTTGCCGAACAGGCCCCGGCTCAGGCGCACGGTGGCCGTCACCGTCTCGAAGGCGTCGGTGGTCAGTTCCTGAGGCACGAGGCCGATGAGGCTGCGGGCGGCGCGGTAGCCGCTGACGATGTCGTGCCCGGCGGCCTCGATGCTGCCGGAGGAGGCCCGCACCAGACCGCAGATGATGCTGATGAGGGTCGTCTTGCCCGCGCCGTTCGGGCCGAGGAGGGCGAAGATCTCGCCCTTGCGGATGTCCAGAGAGACGTTCTTCAGCGCGCTGTGGCCCGAGGCATAGGTCTTCGAGACGCCTCGGAGCGAGAGGATCGGCTGCATGGGAGACCTGTTCTGGAGTGCATAAGAACTGTGCGGCACCCTGCGCGTGTGGGGGCATGCGGCAAGGTGACCATCTGCGTCGGGCGCCGAAGCTACAAGGAAGCCATCCTCATGCAAGTTCCCACCTCTAACACGCATGGTGGCTCTTTGAGCCGCGGCGCCACGACCCCCCGGGCGTCGGGGTCGGCCCTGGCATGCGGGTGCCGGGGCCGACCCACGCATCGCTGACCATGAATTGGACGCGGATGCCTCGAAAACGGGCGTGGTTCGGTTAGGCTGGGCCGATCGAATCCGGACGGACCCCGCACCCCATGGCCCTGCTCGACGCCATCGACCGCAAGATCCTCTCGATCCTGCAGCAGGATTGCCGCATCACCATGCAGGAACTGGCGGACCGGGTGGGCCTTTCCGCCTCGCCCTGTCATCGCCGTGTCCGCCTGCTGGAAGAGCGGGGCGTCATCACCCGGCATGTGGCCCTCGTGGACCAGGCGGCGGTGGGGTTGCCGGTGAGCGTGTTCATTTCCATCAAGCTGGAACGGCAGAAGGAAGAGGATCTCGACCGCTTCGCGCGGTCCATCTCCACCTGGCCGGAAGTTCTGGAGTGCTACCTCATGACCGGCCCGCGCGATTATCTCCTGCGGGTGGTGGTGCCGGACCTTGCCGCTTACGAGACCTTCCTCAAGACCAAGCTCACCCGGCTGGATGGCGTCGCCTCCATCGAATCCAGTTTCGCGCTGGGGCAGGTGAAGTATTCTATCGCCCTGCCGGTAGCCGCATCCTGACGGCCGTCCGGCACGGCTTGTGCATTCGGCGTGTCCCGTTCCGGCCGGCGGCGTATCGGCGGGCCGGCTGATCCCGAGGAGAGTTTCATGGATCGCAGGTCCATCCTGTCCCTGCTGTGCGTCTCGGCCATGCTCGGCCTCGCCGCGCCCGCAGCCCATGCGGAAGATGCGCTCGAGGCCATCCAGTCGCGCAAGGCCGTGCGCATCGCGGTGCCCACCGACTATCCGCCCTATGGTTTCGTCGGTCCGGACCTGAAGCCGCAGGGCCTCGACATCGACATGGCCGAGCTCATCGGCAAGAAGATGGGCGTCAAGGTGGAACTGGTCCCGGTCTCCAGCGCCAACCGCATTCCCTATCTCCAGACCGGCAAGGTGGACCTCGTCATCTCCACGCTGGGCAAGAATGCCGAGCGCGAGAAGGTCCTCGACTTCAGCTCCGCCTACGCGCCCTTCTATCAGGCGGTGTTCGGCGGCAAGTCGGTGCCCGTGAAGGCGCCCGGCGACATGGCCGGCCATTCGGTGGCCGTCACCCGCGGCGCCATGGAGGACCAGGAGCTGGAAAAGGTGACACCGCCGGGCGTCACCGTGAAGCGCTATGAGGACAATGCCGCCACCGCCGCCGCCTATGTGGCCGGGCAGACGGAACTGGTGGCCATTTCCTCGGCGGCGGCGGGCACCATCATGATGAAGAACCCGCAGACCAACACCGAGTTCAAGTTCCTCATCAAGGAGTCCCCCTGCTTCATCGGCATCGCCAAAGGCGAGGACACGCTGAAGGCTAAGGTGAACGCCATCATCGCCGAGGCGAAGAAGGACGGCACCATCGACGCCATGTCGAAGAAGTGGCTCGGCCGCGAGGCTGGCGACCTGCCGCTCTGAGTCGTCCTCCGCCGGAAAAAAAAGAACCCCGGCCCGTCTGCGGGCCGGGGTTTTTCATTGCCCCAGCCAGCGCTGGGCGAGGGTGAGATCGGCCTGCGAGAGGCCATGGCCCACGGGCAGAACCTCATGGCGCACATCCGCCTTCATGCCGGCGAAGGTGGCCGCCAGCGTGCGGGCATTGGCTTCCGGTACGATGGGGTCCATGGCACCGGAGACCATCAGGATGCGGGTGCCGGAGAGGTCCGCTACAGGCGCCTCCTGCAATGGCACCATGGCCCGCAGCAGCACGCCGCCGGCGAGCACGCCGGGATGGAGCTGCATCACCGCTGCCGCGATGTTGGCACCATTGGAGAAGCCGAGCGCGATGGGCGCCGGCAGGCCGTAAGCCGCCCGCGCCTCGGTGATGAAGGCGGCGAGATCGTCGGCGCGGCGGCGCACGTCCGCTTCATCGAAGACGCCTTCTGCCAGACGCCGGAAGAAGCGCGGCATGCCGCCTTCCAGCACCTGACCCCGCGGCGAGAGCAAGGCGGCGCCGGGCGCCACGGCGCGGCCGAGGGGCAGGAGGTCGGTTTCGTCGCCCCCGGTGCCGTGCAGCAGGAGCAGCGGCGCGCGGCCGGGCACGGTGGCCGGCTCGAAGCGATGGACGAAGGACAACGTGTCAGTGCGGGTCATGGGACCCTCCTTCTGGGGGCTCGGCCCGCGCAGAGGCGCGGGCCGGCGATGTGGGTTCAGGCGAGGACCGGGAGCACGTCCTCGATGGCCGCGCGGCGCGGCTCGAGGAAGGACGGCAGCTTCAGCGCCTGGCCGAGGCTCGACGCCGGCTCGTCCACGGCGAAGCCGGGGATGTCGGTGGCGATCTCGAACAGCACGTGGCCGGGCTCGCGGAAGTAGACCGAGCGGAAGTAGTTGCGGTCCTTCTGCTCGGTGGCGCGGATGCCGTGGTTCTCCGCCAGCTTCTTCACCATCTCCATCTCTTCCGCGTCATCCTTGGCGCGGAAGGCGATGTGGTGCACCGAGCCGCCACCGAGGCGGGCGGGCAGGAAGCCGCCGGCTCCGTGCAGGTCCACGATGCCGCCGATGGTGGTGCCGGGCGCCTGATAGCGCACCAGCGAGCCGGCGCGCGCCACTTCCTTGAAGCCCAGCACGTCGGTGAGGATGGCGCCGGTGCGGGCGGTGTCCTCAATGAGGAGCTTCGCCGAATGGAAGCCGCGGATGGCCATCTCCGCCGGGACGTCGCTGCCGGTCCAGGCGGGCTCGGCCTCGATGCCGGGTACGCCGACGAGGGCGAGGCGCATGCCGTCCACGTCCTTGAAGGAGATCACCTTGTCACCGAAGCGCTCCTCCGGCGGCTGATGGGCGATGCCATTCTCGATGAGGCGGTGCAGCCAGTAGCCGACCGCGCCCTCGGGAATGCGGAAGACGGTCTCTTCCGTCTCGCCGAGGCCGAGGCGGCCGGGCGCCACATGGGCCCAGGGAAAGAAGGTGAGGATGGTGCCGGGCGCGCCGGCCTCATCGCCGAAATAGAAATGATAGGTGCCCGGATCGTCGAAATTGACCGTCTTCTTCACCAGCCGCAGCCCGAGGACGCGGGTGTAGAAGTCGAGATTGCGCTGGGCGGGGCCGGCGATGGCGGTGATGTGGTGAATACCGTGGGACATGGTCGTGACCTCCGTGGAAGGTGTCTGGAAGCGCCGGATCAGCGGCTGGCTTGGCTCCACAGATAGCGCTGATCGGCCCCGGCGCCACGGCATTTCTATTGCGCTGATGCAATTCAGACTCTGCGAAATCTGGAATTGCCTTGCGTCTGTGGTGAGCCGATTGTCTGTCCATCACCTGAGCCGTGGCGGTCACAAACCGAAGCGGCTCAAGGGCGGACCGCACTGAGGCGGGCCGCTCCGGCAGCTTTCCGGGCCTCTCGGGGTCCACACGGATGGAGACTTCCCATGCTTGACCTTCGCACCGCCGCTTATGGCGCCACCGCCCTGCGCATCACGCTCGGCCTGATGTTCATCTCCCACGCCTATCTGAAGTTCGCGATCTTCACGGTCCCCGGCTTCGAGGGCTATCTCGCCGCCCAGGGCCTGCCCACCTTCCTCGCCTGGCCGATCGTCCTCGGCGAGTTCATCGGCGGCACCGCCATCCTCGTCGGCTTCTACGGCCGCGTCGTCTCCCTGGCGCTGATCCCGCTGCTCGTGGGCGCCCTCATGGTCCATGCCCCGAACGGCTGGGTGTTCAACGTGGCCGGCGGCGGCTGGGAATATCCCGCTTTCCTCGCCATGGCGGCCTTTGCGCAGGGCCTGCTCGGCGACGGCGCCTTCGCCCTGAAGTCTGTGACGCTCTCCGAGCTGATCGGCACCAAGGCGACGCCCCGCGCCGCCTGATCTCTTCCCGCCAGTCATCGGCACCGGGCCGCGCCTTGAGCGCGGCCTTTGCCGTTTCCGTCCGGCGCCGGTTTGTGGTTTCTTCGGCGCGTGTGGTGCGGAGGAATGCGGGTGGCGGAGCCCTTCAAGAATCTGGCGTGGGATGATTTCCGGCTCATCAAGGCGGTGGCCGATGCGCGCAGTCTGCCGGCGGCGGCGGTGCAGATGGGGGTGAACCACTCCACCGTGTTCCGCCGCCTGAAGCAGATCGAGGAGGCGCTCGGCGTCGCCTTGTTCGTGCGCCACCGTACCGGCTATGCCCTCACCCCCGCCGGCGAGGAAGTGGTGGCGCTGGCAGAAAGGGTGGATGCGGACATCACCTCCGTCACCCGCAAGATCGCCGGGCGCGAACTGGCGCCGGCGGGCGAACTGCGCGTCACCACCAACGACAGCCTGCTGGTGCATCTGCTGATGCCCATGCTTGCCCGCTTCCGCGAAGCCTGCCCGAGCGTGCGGCTGGACGTGGTGCTGGGCAATCAGGCGCTCAATCTCTCCAAGCGCGATGCCGATGTGGCGATCCGCGCCAGCGACACGCCGCCGGACAATCTGGTGGGCCGCCGCGTGGCGCGCATCGGCTGGGCGCTCTATGGACTGGCACGGCGGTTTCCCAGCGCGGACGCTATCGCGCAGATGGACCCGGCGGCCGAGGACTGGGTGTCGCTGGGCGATGGCTTCGGCGGCATGAAGGTGGTCAAGGACACCCTTGCGCGCATCCCCCCGGAGCGGATCGCCTATCGCGTCAACACGGTGTTCGGCCTCGCGGAGGCCATCGAGGCGGGGCTCGGCATCGGCTATGCGCCCTGCTTCATCGCCGATCCGCGCCCGGCCCTCGTGCGCCTCGCCCCGCCGGAGCCCGCCTATGCGGCCGATCTCTGGCTGCTCACCCATCCCGACCTGCGCCACGCCGCCCGCGTGCGCGTGTTCCTCGATTTCATGGCCGGCGAGATCGCCAGATACCGCGTGTTTCTCGAAGGCGCGGCCGAGGGGGGCGACGCCGTCGCGGAACAGGCACTGGCGTCAGAGGAGGCGGGGGAGGGTTAGGGCCGCTGGACCCCTGTTGAGGGCACGCCTCTGCCCCCTCCCTATCCCTCCCCCGCAAGCGGGAGAGGGGACTGCGTTCCGGGGGGCGGAGAGCCTGCACTGCATTCCGTGAGCGAAACGCCTCGACCGCGCCTGCCATAACTCCCTCTCCCGCTTGCGGGGGAGGGCCGGGGAGGGGGCATGTCGGACCCTCTCCCCCAAGCATCGCAAAAAAAGAAGTGCCCCACAGCCACAGCGCGGGGCGCTTCTCCACATCACGCCTTCACGTTCGCCGCCGTCTGGCCGAACAGAACCGAGCGGCTGTTTTCGTTCACGGTCGGGGTCGTGTTCACCTGCTTGCCCTTCTCATAGGCGCGCTCGGTGGCCGGGCGGGCCTTGATGGCCTCGAACCAGCGCTTGAGGTTCGGGAAGTCCTCCAGCTTCTGCTGCTGGCGCTCGTGCGGCACGATCCAGGGATAGGCCGCCATGTCGGCGATGGAATAGCCCTCGTCGTCGATGAAGTCGCGGCCTTCGAGGCGCCGGTTCAGCACGCCGTAGAGACGGTTCGTCTCCTTCACGTAGCGCTCCATGGCGTAGGGGATCTTCTCGGGCGCATACTGCACGAAATGGTGGTTCTGTCCGGCCATGGGGCCAAGGCCACCCATCTGCCAGAACAGCCACTGGAGCACCTGATAGCGCCCGCGCACATCCTTGGGCAGGAACTGGCCGGTCTTCTCGGCGAGATAGAGCAGGATGGCGCCCGATTCGAACACCGAGACCGGCGCCCCGCCGCCCGGCGGATCATGGTCCACGATGGCCGGCATGCGGTTGTTCGGCGCGATCTTGAGGAAGTCGGGCTTGAACTGGTCGCCGGCGGAAATGTTCACCGGGTGGATGGTGTAGGGCAGGCCGGTCTCTTCGAGGAAGAGGGTGATCTTGTGGCCGTTGGGGGTCGGCCAGTAGTGCAGGTCGATCATGCCGGGTCTCCGGGTGGGGCGCCGCTCGGGAAAGGTCCGGCGACGCAACGGTGGCCGCAGATTGGCCCATTCGCGTGCGGCATGAAACCACCCTCGCAGCGGATCACTCCGCCGTGACATGCGCTTGACGCCGCGCCCCGCGCGGGACCAGAGATCGGGCCTCGTTTTCTCGATCTCGGCCCCTGCCATGTCCAAGACCACCCGCGCCACGCAGGCCCTCCAGAAGGCCGGTATCGCCTTCACCGCCGTCTCCTATGACTATGATCCGGACGCGCCGCGCGTCGGCCTTCAGGCGGCGGAGGCCATCGGCGCCGAGCCGGGCCGGGTGCTGAAGACGCTGATGGCCGAGGTGGACGGCAAGCCGGTGTGCGCGGTCATCCCCTCCGACCGCGAGGTGAGCATGAAGAAGCTGGCGGCGGCCTTCGGCGGCAAGTCGGCGCATATGATGAAGCCGGCGGATGCCGAGCGCCTCACCGGCTACCACGTGGGCGGCATCAGCCCCTTCGGCCAGAAGCGGCAGGTGCCGACCGCCATGGAGGAGACCGCGCTCGCCTTTCCGGCCGTGTTCCTCAATGGTGGCCAGCGCGGGCTTCAGGTGGAGGTGGACCCGAAAGCCGCCTGTGCCGCGCTGAATGCGAAGCCGGCGCCGCTCATCGCCTGACAGGAACAGCGTCCGCGTCCCACCGTTCTCCTCTCAAAGACGGAAGGACACATCATGGACGCTCACGACGAGAAGATCCGCGAACTCGCCTATCAGATCTGGATCGAGGAAGGGCAGCCGGAAGGCCGCGCCGAGATCCATTGGGACATGGCCACCGAACTCGTGGCGCAGACGGAGAATTATCCCGCCACCTTGCGCCCCGTGCCCACGGAGGACGGTCCGCCCGAGGAACCGGCCGACATCCAGAACAATCTGGGCGAATTCCCGACCCTGACCGACCAGGGCGAGCAGGTGCCTCCGAGCCGCAAGGCGGTGCCGGAGGACTAATGGCGGCCCGCCATCCGCCAGCCGATGTGCGCATCGGCGTCTCGGGATGGACCTATGCGCCGTGGCGGGGCGCCTTCTATCCCGAGGGCCTCGGCGCGAAGCGGGAACTGGCCTATGCGGCGCAAGTCTTCCGCTCGCTGGAGGTGAACGGCACCTTCTATGGCCTCCAGAAACCGGAGGTCTTTGCCCGCTGGGCGGCTGAAACGCCCGACGATTTCCTCTTCGCGGTGAAAGGGCCGCGCTTCATCACCCATATGAAGCGGCTGAAGGCGGTGGAGGCGCCCCTCGCGAATTTCTTCGCCTCCGGCGTCCTGAAGCTCGGCCGCAAGCTCGGGCCGGTGCTGTGGCAATTGCCGGCGTCCTTTCCCTTCAACGAGGCACGGCTCGACGCCTTCCTGTCCCTCCTGCCCCGCAACATGGCGACGGCATCGGAGTTGGCCCGGCGGCACGATGCGCGCCTTGAAGGGCGGGCGGCGGTGGGGGCCGAGACGGACGGTCCGCTGCGCCATGCGCTGGAAATCCGCCACGACAGTTATCGCACGCCCGCCTTCACGGACCTGCTGCGGCATCACGGCGTCGCCCTCGTCTGCGCCGATACGGTCGAGTGGCCACTGCTCATGGATGCGACCGCCGACTTCATCTATGTGCGCCTGCACGGCTCGCAGGAGCTCTATCGCAGCGCCTATCCGCCCGAAGAACTGGACCGCTGGGCGGCGCGCGTGCGCCACTGGCGGGAGGGCCAGGCGATGACCGACGGCGCCTTCATCGACGCCCGCAGTGTGCCGAAGCGCCCGCGCGACGTGTTCGTCTATTTCGACAATACGGACAAGCTGCACGCCCCCGATGATGCCCGCGCCCTCATGACACGCCTCGGCCAGACGCCGGGCCATCCGGACGTGCCGGTGCGGCGCCGCCGGAAGATCGGGGCAGCGGAGGCGCACCCGTGACCGGCCCTGAGGCGCTGGCGGCGCTCGCCCGAGATGCGGCGAATTGCATACGCTGTCCGCTCTATCGCGATGCCACGCAGACGGTGTTCGGCGAGGGGGCCGCCGATGCGCCGCTGATGCTCGTGGGCGAGCAGCCGGGCGATCAGGAGGACCGCAAGGGCCATCCCTTCGTCGGCCCGGCCGGTGGCGTGCTGGACCGGGCGCTGGAGGCGGCGGGCATCGCGCGCGGCGCGGTCTATGTCACCAATGCGGTGAAGCACTTCAAGTTCGAGCGGCGGGGCAAGCGCCGGCTGCACAAGGGGCCGAATGCGGGCGAGATCGCCGCCTGCCGCTGGTGGCTGGACCGGGAACTGGCGCTCGTGCGGCCGTCGCTCGTCGTGGCGCTGGGGGCGAGCGCCGCCCATGCGCTGCTCGGCCGGGCGGTCACCATCTCGCGGACGCGCGGTCGGGTGATGGAGGCGTCGGGCGACGTGCGCCTGCTGGTGACGACCCATCCCTCCGCCATCCTGCGTGTGCCGGACGCTGAAGCGCGGGCCAAGGCCTTCGATGCTTTGGTGGCGGATCTCGTGGTGGCGCGTGAGGTGGCCTGACCCTCACTCCGAGGGCGGCGGGGGTGGGGCATCGGCCAGCGGCTCATAGGGCGCGCGCAGCAGTGTGCCGGTGGTGTCGAGTTGCACGCGCCCGTAAGGCGCGGCGGAGAGGGTGGCGCTGTCCGGCGTGCCGCTGCGCGCCTTGGCGCCGGCCCGGCGGCAGGGCACGGTGAGGGTGACGTTCTG
Organism: Azorhizobium caulinodans ORS 571; assembly: GCF_000010525.1. Taxonomy (GTDB): domain Bacteria; phylum Pseudomonadota; class Alphaproteobacteria; order Rhizobiales; family Xanthobacteraceae; genus Azorhizobium; species Azorhizobium caulinodans. Next base: position 293,473 of record NC_009937.1, read on the forward strand.
GCCGATGGCGAGGCGCGTGCCCTTTTCCACCTGCCGCACCTGCCCCTTCACCGTGCAGTCGGTCGCCCCGTCCGGCTCCTGCACAGCCGCCACCGCGATGATGACCACGTTCGGGGCCTCGGCGGGCGGGGCGGCGCCGGCGGCTGCCGGGACAAGCAGGGTCAGCAGCGCGCCAAGGCGCGGGCCCGAACGGGATGTGTTCCCGAACCTTCCTGCCGCGCGCGCCATGGCTTCTCTCCTCGCCTCTGTCCTGAGGCAGGAAAGGGCGGGCGGCTGCGGAAGGCAATCCCTGCCGGTGGGCGAGCCGGCATAAAGTTGCGCGGGACCTGGCTGATGCCGCACCATTCTTCGTGCCGGCTTGCTATGAAGCCTCCAGATGCGCGGAGGCAGGCATGGACAGGATCGACACCGTTCTCAAGGCTGTGCCGGAGGACCTCGTCACCACCGATCAGGACGTGGTGGCGCGCTATCTCACGGACTTCCGCAAATACATGACCGGCGCCTCCCGCGCCGTGCTGCGCCCCCGGACCACCGAAGACGTGCGCCGCATCGTGGCGCTGTGCGCGGAGCATGGCGTGCCGCTGGTGCCCCAGGGCGGCAACACCTCCTATTGCGCCGCCGCCACCCCGGGCGTTGCGGGCGACGAACTGGTGCTGAGCCTGGAGCGGCTGAACGCCATCCGCGAGGTGGATGCCCCCAACCTCTCCCTCACCGCCGAAGCTGGCTGCGTGCTGAGCGTGCTTCAGGAGACGGCGGATGCGGCGGGCCTCATGCTGCCGCTGGACCTCGGTTCGCGCCAGTCCTGCCAGATCGGCGGCAATCTCTCCACCAATGCCGGCGGCGTCTCCGTGCTGAAGTACGGCATGGCCCGCGATCTCGTGCTGGGCCTCGAGGCGGTGCTGCCGGACGGGCAGCTGCTCGACGTGCTCCAGCCCCTGCGCAAGAACAACACCGGCTATGATGTGAAGCAGCTTCTGCTGGGCGCGGAAGGCACGCTCGGCATCATCACGGCGGTGTCGCTGAAGCTGGTGCGCAAGAGCGTGCAGACTGTCACGGCCTTCCTCGCCATTCCGGAGATCGACGCCCTGACGCAGATCCTGGCGCGGGCGCAGGCCTATACCGGCGAGTGCATCACCTCGTTCGAATATGTCTCCGACCATTCCCTCCGGATGCTGCTGGCCGCCAGGAGCGAGCTGCGCCATCCGCTGACGGCGCCCAACCCCCATTATGTGCTGCTGGAAGCCCAGACCGCCTCGCCCGTCTTCCCGCTGGAGGACGCGGTGAGCCAGTTGCTGGAGCAACTGATGGAAGAGGGGCTCGTCACCGACGGCACGCTCGCCTCCGGCGGCGCGCAGCGCGATGCGCTCTGGGTGCTGCGCGAGCACATTCCCGAGGCGGAAGTGGCGAACGGCGGCTCGGTAAAGCACGATGTCTCCGTCACCACCTCCCGCCTGCCGGCCTTCGTGAAAGAGGCCTCCGCGCTGGTGGAGGACCATTCGGAGGGCGGCCGCCTGTCCATCTATGGTCACGTGGGCGATGGCAATGTGCACTTCAACGTGGTTGCGCCCGTGGGTGCCGTGCCGGCCACCTACAAGGCATGGTTCGAGCGCGAGGTCTCGCCCCGCATCTATGATCTGGCCGTGGCCATGGGCGGATCGTTTGGTGCCGAATACGGGATCGGCCGGGTGAAACTCGATCTGCTGGACCGCTACGGCAATCCTGCCAAGATCGCCCTCATGCGGGCCATCAAGACAGCGGTGGACCCGAAGAACATCCTCAATCCGGGGAAGGTGGTGCGTTAGCCCATCCGCCGGATGAGCGCGCCCACGTGGTGCGGTGGCGGAGCGACATCGCTTGTTGCAGCCATCTGCCGCCTGCGGCCAACCCCCGCACCCCTACTTTATGCGCGCCAAAGTAGTAACGACCGTTGCTGGACGAATGATCCGTCGCCCCCGCCAAAGGGCTTAGATCGCTTGCATTGGATTTCAGTGACTTAGACTTGGCACTTCCTCCCGCTGCTCACCGGCCTAGAAAACTGCTCCGTTTTCGGATGTATTCGGGAAACTGCCATTTGATCTAAATCAAAAAATACGCGTGAAATCCGCCAGCCCCGCGCAAGCTCCGGCACCTAGCCCGGTATTCACCTTAGGTTGTGGTGGCGGCGGACATGAACATTCATTCGATCAAGATCAGGATCATCGCGCTCTCGGCACTGTGCGTCGTCACGGTGGCCGGTGCGCTGCTCGGATACGGGCTCTATGCGGCGTCCCAGACGTCGCGCTACGTGACGGAGAGCGTCGGCGATCTGCTCGACAGCACGAGCCGCGACTCTCTCCAGCGCCTGGCCTCCGTGCAGGCCGCGGCCATCCGCACCGAGATCGATTCCGCCTTCGATGCCGCCCGCGTCATGGCGCGCGCGCTGGAGGTGGTGGCCGAGAATGACGGCGTTGGCAGCGCCCGCGACCAGCGGCGGGGCCAGCTCAATGCGCTTCTGCTCAGCGTGCTGAAGAACAATACCCGCTTCAACGGCACGTACAGCGCCTGGATGCCCGACGCCCTCGACGGCGCCGATCCGCTGAACATCGGGCGCAAGGACATCGGCTCGGACGCCACGGGTCGCGCGCTGCCCTACTGGACGCGGGACGCGGCGGGGAACATCGCCCTTCAGCCACTGGTCGAGTACGACAGCCGCGACCTGCATCCGAACGGCGTCATGAAGGGCGGCTGGTTCATCGGCCCGCAGACGACCGGCAAGGAGAGCATCCTCGCCCCGCTGCCGTATGTGGTGCAGGGCAAGTCGGTCTATCTCGCCACCATGTCGGTTCCGATCATGGTCGGCGGCAGGTTCGCCGGCGTCGCGGGCGCCGACTTCGACCTCTCCTTCGTGCAGAGCCTCGCGGAGAAGGTGGACCGCTCCATCTACAAGGGGCAGGGCACGGTCTCCATCGTCACCAATGCCGGCCTCGTCGTCGCCTCCAGCGCCGATCCGCGCAGCATCGGCGGGCCCTACAAGGCCATCGAGCCGCAGGCCGAGCAGGACATGGACACCCTGCGCAAGGGCGAGGAAGCGGTGAAGCTGGACACCGCCAAGGACGCCATCAAGGTCTTCGCTCCCGTGGCCCTCGGCCGGACCGGCGGAGCATGGTCGGTCATCATCACCGTGCCGCGCGCGGTCGTCATGGCCGATGCCGACAAGCTCGGCGCCTCCCTGGCCGAGCGGAGCCGCGCCGATACCTTCTGGCAGATGGTCGCTGCGGCGGTGGTGACGGCGGCGGCCCTGGTGGCCATGGCGCTGGTCGCCCGCGGCATCTCCAACCCCATCACCCGCCTCACCCTTGCCCTGCGGCGCCTCGCGGCGGGCGAGCAGGTGGCGGAGATCGCGGGCGCCAACCGCAAGGACGAGATCGGCGACATCTCCCGCGCCGTGGACCAGATCCGCATCGGCGTCGAGGAAGAGGCGGCGCGCAAGGCCAAGGAAGCCGAGGCCAATCGGGTCCGCCAGGAGGAGGAGCGCCGCGCCACCATGCAGAACCTCGCCAACGGCTTCGAGCAGGCCATGGGCCAGGTGGTGGAGAATGTGGGCGTCGCTTCCGACAAGCTGGGAGGCGCCGCGTCCACCATGACCTCCGCCACCCGCAAGGTGGCGGAGGAATCCCACACCGCCGCCGGGGCCTCGGAAGAAGCCTCCAACAATGTGCAGACGGTCGCCTCGGCGGCGGAGGAACTGGCGTCCTCCATCATCGAGATCAAGCGGCAGGTGGACGAGAGCGCGCGCATCGCCAATGCCGCTGTGGCCGAGGCCGGCAACACCGCGGCGCAGGTGCAGGAACTGTCCAACTCCGCCGAGAAGATCGGCAAGGTGGTGGACCTCATCCGCAACATTGCGGGGCAGACCAACCTGCTCGCCCTCAACGCCACCATCGAGGCGGCCCGGGCGGGTGACGCGGGCAAGGGCTTCGCTGTGGTGGCGGCCGAGGTGAAGCAACTGGCCGACCAGACCTCCAAGGCCACCGCCGAGATCGAGGCGCAGATCGAGGAGATCCAGGGCTCCACCCGCGCCTCCTCGCAGGCCATCGTCGGCATCACCGGCGTCATCGAGGAGATCAACCGCATTGCCGGCTCCATCGCAGCCGCCGTGGACCAGCAGGGCGTCGCGACCCGCGAGATCGCCCACAATGTGGCCCGCGCCTCGCAGGGCACGCAGCAGGTGTCCGTGAACATCTCGGGCATCAACGGCGCGGCCGCCGACACCTCCTCCGCCGCCGCTCAGGTGCAGGATGCGGCCGCGAGCCTCGCCACCCAGACGCAGACCCTGCGCCGGGTGATGGCCGAATTCCTCGGCACGGTCCGCGCCGCCTGATTGGACGGACGCCTTCCAACCGCCGCGCGCAGGGCCTCCGGGCTCCGCGCGCGGCTGCCGTGCGCGAATTGCATGGTTTGCGCTGTGAAAATTGACGCAGGCCTTGGCGCCCCGCCGTGAGAGATGAAAACCTGAGACTGCAACGAGCGTTGCCGATCATCGGCGCGCGATGTGCCGGGGTTTTGAGATGATCGAACGCGTGCGTGGTCTGTTTGCCTATTTTGCCAGGGTGGTGCCCTTCCGCATCAAGCCGGCCATCATCACCACGCTGGTGCTCTTCACCCTGCTGCTGCTGCCCGTTCCGGCCGGCCTGACGCCGAAGGCGTGGGCGCTGGTGGCCATCTTCCTCACCACCATCGTCGCCATCATCCTCAAGGTGATGCCCATCGGCGTGATGGCCATGATGGCGATGACCATCGTGGCGCTCTCGCAGGTCACCGCCACCTCGTCCAAGGCCGCCATCGCTGACGCCCTTGCCAGCCTGTCCAATCCGCTCATCTGGCTGATCGTGGTGGCCATCTTCATTTCGCGGGGGCTCAAGAAGACGGGGCTGGGCAGCCGCATCGGCCTCCTCTTCATCGCGCTGCTGGGGCGGCGGACCATCGGCATCGGCTATGGCCTTGCGGTCTGCGAGCTGGTGCTTGCGCCCTTCACGCCCAGCAACACGGCGCGCGGTGGCGGCATCGTCCACCCCATCATGAAGTCCATCGCCGGCGCCTTCGGCTCCGACCCGGCCAAGGGCACCGAGCGCAAGATGGGCACCTATCTGGCGCTGGTGAACATGCATGCCAATCCCATCACCTCGGGCATGTTCATCACCGCCACCGCGCCCAATCCGCTGGTGGTGGACTATGTGGCGAAGGTCACCAACCAGAGCTTCCACCTCACCTGGACGTCCTGGGCGCTCTACATGCTGCTGCCGGGTCTCGTCTGCCTGCTGCTGATGCCGCTCGCCATCGCCCTCCTGTCCCCGCCGGAGGTGAAGGCGACCCCCGACGCGGTGGATTATGCTCGCGGCGAGCTGAAGCGCATGGGCGCGCTCTCCGGCGGCGAGTGGGTGATGATCGGCACCTTCCTGCTGCTGCTGGTGCTGTGGGCGAACGTGCCCGCCATGATCTTCGGCAAGGCCTTCGAGCTCGACCCGACCGCCGTCGCCTTCCTCGGCCTGTTCGCCCTCATCATCACCGGCACCATCGACTGGGACGACGTGCTCTCCGAGAAGAGCGCATGGGACACGCTGATCTGGTTCGGCGCGCTGGTGATGATGGCCGAGCAGCTCAACAAGACCGGCGTCATCGCCTGGTTCTCCAACCTGCTGAAGAGCGGCATCCTGGCGTCCGGCATGGGCTGGCAGCCGGCGGCGGCGCTGCTGGTGCTGTGCTTCGTCTTCTCGCACTACTTCTTTGCCAGCACGACCGCCCACATCAGCGCCATGATGCTGGCCTTCCTCACGGTGGGCCTGCAGATCGTGCCGCCGGACTTCCACATCCCCTTCCTGCTGATGATGGCGTCGGGCTCGGCCATCATGATGACGCTCACCCATTATGCCACCGGCACCTCGCCCATCATCTTCGGCTCGGGCTATGTGGGCCTCGGCCTGTGGTGGCGGGTCGGCTTCGTCATGTGCGTGATCGAGCTGCTGATCTATGCGGTGGTCGGCAATCTCTGGTGGAAGGTGCTGGGCCTCTGGTGAGAAGCGCGGCACAGCCGCCCGCCGCGGCTGCGCCGTGATCTTTCAATCGCACCGACTTCAGGCGGCGACGCCGAACAGCACGCCGATGCCGGCGGTCGCCGCCATGGCCAGCGCCCCCCAGACGGTGACGCGCAGGGTGGCCTTGAGCACCGGCGCGCCGCCGGCCTTCGCGGCGATCACGCCGAGCACGGCGAGGAACACCAGCGAGCCGCCCGAGACCAGCGCCACCCGCACGGAAGCCGGGGCGAGCATGGCGAGCAGCAGCGGCAGCACGGCGCCGATGCTGAAGCAGGCCGCCGAGGCGACTGCCGCCTGGATGGGCCGGGCGGTGGTGAGTTCCGAGATGCCCAGCTCGTCGCGGGCATGGGCGACGAGCGCGTCCTTCTTCATGAGCTGCTCGGCCACCTGCCGGGCCAGCGCGGGTTCGACGCCGCGCTCCTCATAGATGCTGGCCAGCTCCCCGACCTCTCCCTGGAAATCGGCGGCGAGCTCCCGCCGCTCGCGGGCGAGTTCGGCCGCCTCGGTGTCGGACTGGGAGGAGACGGAGACATATTCGCCCGCCGCCATGGACATGGCGCCCGCCACGAGGCCCGCGAGGCCAGCCAGCAGGATCTCGTTGCGCCCGGCGGAAGCGGCGGCGACACCGACGATCAGGCTGGCGGTGGAGACGATGCCGTCATTGGCGCCGAGCACGGCGGCGCGCAGCCAGCCGATGCGCGAGACGAGATGGGTTTCCGCATGCAGCTCGCGCAGGGACAGGGTTCTGGGCATGGAGCCTCGGGCCGGCGGCAAGGCGCATCGCGGCGTCGGCCGCCGCCCCCGCCGCCCGCAGGCCCGAGCTTAAGCCGCGAACCGGCCCAGCACCAAGCGCACGACGGTAACGCGCTCAGATGACGGAACCGCGAAGGGCGAGATCCGCTGACCGAGACCAGGCCTCAGTCGTCCATCTTCAGCGCGGCGATGAAGGCTTCCTGCGGAATCTCCACCTTGCCGAACTGGCGCATCTTCTTCTTGCCTTCCTTCTGCTTGTCCAGAAGCTTGCGCTTGCGCGAGACGTCGCCGCCGTAGCACTTCGCCGTCACGTCCTTGCGCAGGGCCTTGATGGTCTCGCGCGCGATCACCTTGGCGCCGATGGCGGCCTGGATCGGGATGTTGAACAGGTGCTGCGGGATGAGGTCCTTCAGCTTCTCGCACATGGCCCGGCCACGGAACTCCGCCCGCGTGCGGTGGACCAGCATGGACAGCGCGTCCACCGGCTCGCCATTGACGAGGATGGACATCTTCACCAGTTCGCCGGGGCGATAGTCGGTGATGTTGTAGTCGAAGGAGGCGTAGCCCTTCGAGATCGACTTCAGCTTGTCGTAGAAGTCGAACACCACTTCGTTCAGCGGCAGGTCGTAGGTGACCATGGCGCGCGCGCCCACATAGGTCAGCTCGATCTGGTTGCCGCGCCGGTCCTGGCAGAGCTTCAGCACCGCGCCGAGATAATCGTCCGGCGTCATGATGGTGGCGCGGATCCAGGGCTCGCGGATTTCCTCGATCTTCACCACGTCCGGCATGTCGGCCGGGTTGTGCAGATCGATGGTCGAGCCGTCCGTCAGCTCCATCTGGTAGATGACCGACGGCGCGGTGGCGATAAGGTCGAGGTTGAACTCGCGCGACAGGCGCTCCTGGATGATCTCCAGATGCAGCAGTCCGAGGAAGCCGCAGCGAAAGCCGAAGCCCAGCGCCGCCGAGGTTTCCATCTCGAAGGAGAAGCTGGCGTCGTTGAGGCGCAGCTTGCCCATGGCGGCGCGCAGGTCCTCGAAGTCCGCCGCGTCCACGGGGAAGAGGCCGCAGAACACCACCGGCTGGGCCGGCTTGAAGCCCGGCAGCGCCTCGCTCGTTGGGCGCTTGTCGTCGGTGATCGTGTCGCCGACGCGGGTGTCCGCCACTTCCTTGATGGAGCCGTTGAGGAAGCCGATCTCGCCGGGGCCGAGGCTCTCCATGGCCACCATCTTGGGCGTGAACACGCCCACGCGGTCCACGTCATAGACGGCATCCGCGCCCATCATCTTGATGCGCATGCCCTTCTTCAGCACGCCGTCGATGATGCGCACCAGCACGACGACGCCGAGATAGGTGTCGTACCAGCTGTCCACCAGCAGCGCCTTCAGCGGCGCCTCGCGGTCACCCACGGGGGCGGGCAGGCGGGTGACGATGGCTTCCAGCACCTGGTCGATGTTGAGGCCGGTCTTGGCCGAGATGCCGATGGCGTTGGAGGCATCGAGGCCGATCACGTCCTCGATCTGGCTCTTCACCTTCTCCGGCTCGGCCGCCGGCAGGTCGATCTTGTTGAGGACCGGGACGATGTCGTGATTGTTGTCGATGGCCTGATAGACGTTGGCGAGCGTCTGCGCCTCGACCCCCTGCGAGGCGTCCACCACCAGCAGCGAGCCTTCCACGGCGGCGAGCGAACGGCTCACCTCATAGGCGAAGTCCACGTGCCCGGGGGTGTCGATGAGGTTCAGCGTATAGGTCTCGCCGTCCTGCGCCTTGTAGGAGAGGCGAACGGTCTGGGCCTTGATGGTGATGCCGCGCTCGCGCTCGATGTCCATATTGTCGAGCACCTGGTCCGACATCTCGCGCTCGGAGAGCCCGCCCGTAAGCTGGATCAGGCGGTCGGCGAGGGTCGATTTCCCATGGTCGATATGGGCGACGATGGAAAAGTTGCGGATGTTCTTCTGAGCGGTCGCGGTCATGGGCGCCGCATAGCATCGGGCGTCAGGCGCCACAAGGCTGCAACCGGCGCTGCAGCCCCGCGGCCGGTCAAACCTGTGCCATTCCGGCGCAGGGCGTGGCGCGGCGGAGCCCGCCGCGCCGGAACCGTCAGAGCCCGAACATGCGCTTGCGCACCGGGGCAGCGGCCACCGGGTCCGGCTCGCCGGTGGGGCCGGGGTCGTCGGGGAGCGGGGGCAGTGCGATCACCGGCGGGGCGTCGGGCTTCTCCGGCGTCTTGAGCTCGGCAGCGGCGGCTTCGGTCTCCGCCATGCGCCGCTTGGCGTCCGCCTCCGCCACGGCCTCGCTGGCGGCGAGCTTCTCCAGCTCTGCGGCGCGGGCGAGTTCCCGGCGGGCCTCCTCCTTCTCGCGGATGGCCGCGATGGCGAGGCGCACGCGCTCGGCCTCGTGCTCCAGAACCGGCGTTGCGGAGACGCCCGGCGGCACCGCCCAGACGAAGGCGTCGAGCTTGCCGGTGACGGGGGAGACCGGCGCCCAGGCATCGAACACCCGCCCGTCCGCAATCCAGGCCGGATCGCGCGGGGCGCGCAGGGCGCGGGCGGCCCATTCGCGGGCCTTGCCCACGTCCTCATGCTCGGAGGCTTCCAGCTCCGCCATCAGCAGGCACACCCGCTGGGTGGGCTCGGCGGAAAGGCGCTGGAGCAGGGCGCGAGCCTCGGCGAACTCGTTGGCATCGATGGTGGCGTGGGCAAGCGCGATCAGGCTTTCCGCATGATCGGGCGCCTTGGCCGCCAAGGTGCGGATGCGCTTCAGCCGGTCGAGGGCGGCATCGCCGGGGCGCAGGTGCGCCGCGACCTGCGCCAGCTCGGGATGGGGCGTTGACGCATAAGCGGTCTCGACGATCTTGGTGGCCTTGCGCAGCTCGCCATTGGCGCCAAGCAGGCGGCCCGCGACGGCGGCGGCCGGCACCAACGTCGGGGCGAGGCGCACCGCCTCCACCGCGCGCTCACGGGCCACCGGCGGGTCGGTCTGTTCCAGCGCCAGCGCCTCTGCGGCCAACAGCACGGCGCGGCGGCGGCGATACTGGAGCTTGTCGATACCGCGATGGGCCATCTGCTTTTCCAGCACCTCGCGGGCGCCGGCATAATCGCCCTCGCCGCAGCGGGCCTCGATCACCGCATCCGCCGCCCAGGTGAGCGCCGGAGACTGGTTGGCGGCTTCCTCCGCCAGCATTCGCGCGGCAGCGATGTCGCCGGAGCGGCGGGCTTCCATGTGCAGGCCCCGCAGGCCGAGCAGGCGGGTGTCCGGCGTATCCAGCATGGTGCGGAAGGTGCGCAGCGCATCGTCCTGATGGCCCGTGGCCTGCGCCGACTGGGCGGCGAGCAACTGGGTCAGGGGCTCCTTCGGCAGATAGCGCAGCGCCTCGGCGCGGGCGCGGCGGGCGGCGTCCAGATCCCCCGAGCCGATGGCGACGAGCCCGCGCGAGACGGCCGCCCAGCCCTTCTCGCGCCGGCGGCGGCGGGAGAATGTCGCGATCATGCGCGGCGAACGCAGCAGGAGGGCGCCGAGGTGCCAGACGATGAGCAGCGCCACGCTGAAAGCGGCGAGCGCGGCCAGCGCCACGGGCACCGTGGTCTCGATGCGCCAGCCCTGCCAGACCACGAGCATCTCGCCGGGCCGGTCCGCGAGCCAGGAGGCGCCGAAGGCGATGGCGGCAAGGACGATGAGGAAGAGAACGAGGCGAATCACGGCGTCTTCCCGGAAATGGCGGCGAGCGCCTGCTGGAACAGGGCGGAGGCGGCATTGGCGGCATCCCGCCGGCCTTGAATGGCGCTCACCACCGGCTGGAGCTTCTGGCGCGCGCCCTCCGGCAGCGTCGCCAGCGCGGCGAGCGCGCCATCAGCATCGCCGGCCTGAAGGGTAGCCACCGCCTTCTGGAGCGTCTCCTCGGAAGGGGCAGCGCTGGTGCCGCCGGGCGGCGTGACCCGCACGAGGCTTTCCGCGCCCGAGAGCAGGCGGTTCACGACGCCGCTGCCCGTGGGGCCGGTGGAGGCTTCGCCCGCGAGTGCGGTCGCGCCCTCATCAGAGAGACGCTTGGCGAGGGCGGCGGTGGAGCCATAGCCCCGGCCGGCAGCACTGGCGAAGGGATCGAGCGTGGCGGCCTTCGGTCCGGCGACCGCACGGGCGGCCTCCAGCTCCGTAGCGAAGGGACGTCCGGAGACGATGGCGTCGCGCAGCACGGCGAGCACGGCCACCGAGGCAGACGCGCGGTCGAGCGCCTGCGTTGTGGTGGCGAGCGTCTCGAGCTTCTTCTGCGCGGCATCCACGGCCGAGCGCAGATCGCCCGCCTGCGCCTTCGCCGCATCGACGCCCGATTGCAGGGCGGCCGCGAGCTTCTGCTGTTCGGCCCGGAGCGCGGCGATATCGCTGGTGGCCTTTGCAAGGCCGGAGGCGATCGGCTGGAGATCCTGCGCGGGGGACTGGGCACGCAGCGCGGCTTCGATCTTCTCGATCCGCTGTGTCGCCGCGGCGCGGTCGCGCGCCACGTCGATTTCCAGCGCATCCAGCCGGCCGCCGGAGACGCCCTGCGCAGGCGGAGGCACATAATGGGTAAAGACCCACGCGGCCGCCACCGCAACCACGGCGCCGGCGAGCGCGCCCGAGAGAATGGGTACGAAGGGCGAGGGGCGGGGCGCGCGCACAACCGGGATCGGCGGTTCGGCGGCGTCGGCCTCCTCATAGGCGTCGGGCTCGACCACCATGTCGCGCGCCGCGGCCTCGGCGGGGCTGACGGGTGCGCTCGCGGAGGAAGCGGCTTCGGCGGACGCCGCGGCTTCCACTTTGGGGGGCGTGTCGGGCGCGGCGGTTTCTTCCAGCGTCACGGGCTCCGGCGCGGAAACGGGGGCGGCTGCGGTTTCGGGCGCCGAGGTCTCCGGCTGCGGCGCCTTCGGCGCATCGTCCGCCTTGGAGGAAGCCTCCGCCGCTGCCTTGGAGGTGGGGTTCTTGCTCGCCATGGGCCTCCTCGCCGCCAGTTGGGTCCGGACCGCCGGAAAGCTGATCCGTCGCTCTGATTCAGGCGGCTTCGGGGCGGCCGGCGCCCGCTCACCACCTTGTTTCATCCGCCTTCGCTGAGCGAACGGCACGTTTCCTAGAAGCCTTATAGCAAAGTCAGCAGCGCGTCCTCATCGGGAGTTTGTGAGACCTCTGTTGTCGCCCCCAGCGCCCGCAGCGGGGCCGCCACCGCATGGGACAGGCATAACTGCCGCAGCGCAAGAAAGGGTCCGGTCACGTCCCCGCGTGCGGTGGCCTCCAGCAGGCTCTCCACCGTGCGGGCGGAATAATGGAGCGCGGCCGCGACCGCGCCGCTCTTGAGGGCGGCGAGCGTCTCCGGCGCGAGCTGATCGGCGGGGAGGGTGCGGTAGAGAACCGCAAGGGCGAGGCTGATGCCGGCCGGCGCGAGGTCGCCTTCCAGATCGCCCGCCCGCTCCGCGCCTGCCGCATGGAGCACGCGGCTGCCCGGTGGCAGGGCCTTGAGTGCCGTGCCGAGCGCGATCACATCGCCGGCGCAGTCGGTCACGTCCGCGAAGCCGGCCGCGCGGGCGGCCTGGGCGGTGCGGCTGCCCACGGCGAAGGCGGGCAGATGCCGTACACGGGTCTTCTCCGCGTGGGCGGCAAGCGCCTTCACGCCATTCACGCTGGTGAAGGCGATGGCAGTGAAATCGCCGGTGGGTAAAGGCGCGTGGGTTTGCGCCACCCGCAGCATGGGGTCCACGATCGCATCGTGACCCAGCGCCGCAAGACGCCGGGCGGTGTCGCCGGCGCCCGGTTGCGGGCGGGTCACGAGCAGGCGCACGCCCTAGAGCCCCAGCGCGCGGGCGGGAGCCGTCGCGCGCAACCGCGCGCCCATGTCCGCGCCCAGCCGGGCGGCGTCAGAGACCGGGGCCGTCTCGTCCGCCTCGGCGGCATCCCGCCCATCGGGCGAGAGAATGAGGCCGCGCAGGCGCACCATGTCGCCTTCCACGGTGGCGAGCCCGCCGATGGGCGTGCGGCAGGAGCCATCCAGCGCGGTCAGCAGCGCCCGCTCGGCCGCGAGCGCGATGCCGGTGGCCCGGCAGGCGATGGCGGCAATGGCGCCGTTGGTGGCCTCATCCCCGACACGGCTCTCGATGGCCACCGCCCCTTGGCCCACGGCGGGCAGGAAAGCGTCCGTGTCCAGAACCGCGCTCGCCTCATGGGCGAGGCCGAGGCGGGTGAGGCCGGCGAGCGCCAGCAGCGTGCCATCGAACGTGCCTTCGCGCACCTTGGCGAGGCGCGTGTGGACATTGCCCCGTAGCAGCGACACGTCGAGGTCCGGCCGCAGCCGCCGCAACTGGGCTTCGCGCCGGAGCGAGGCGGTGCCGATGCGCGCGCCGGCGGGCAGGTCCGCGAGGCTCTTGCCCTCGCGCAGGATCAAAGCGTCGCGCACATCGGCGCGCGGCAGGAAGCCGGAGAGGAACAGGCCGTCGGGCAAAGCGGTGGCCATGTCCTTGGCGGAATGGACCGCGAGGTCGATGCGCCCGTCGAGGAGCTGCTCCTCGATCTCCTTGGTGAACAGGCCCTTGCCGCCGGCTTCTGACAGGGCGCGGTCCTGAATGCTGTCGCCCGAGGTGCGGATGACCGTGATGGAGATGCTCTCCACGGGACGCGCCAGCGCGGCGGCGAGGGCGTCGCGCACCGCATGGGCCTGCCAGAGCGCGAGCGGGCTGCCGCGGGTGCCGATGGCGAGGCGCGGGGCGAAGGGAGCGTTCGGATCGGGCATCAGGCTTGCGGCATCGCGTCTTGTGTCGGGGGCGCGTACAATGATAGCCGGAATCGCAACAAGATAGCGCGGCGTTCCGGCGCCTTGCTTGCACGCGCAGGTTCAGGGTCCATGTAATGGCGGGTGCGCAGCGGGTCCAGTCCGGGTTCTGCCGGAGGCGGGATAGCGCCAGCGGATCGCGCGTTCGCCCTCTCCCCAACCCTCCCCCGCAAGCGGGAGAGGGGGCCTGTGGCGCTTTGGCGGGGTATCGGCTCAAGGCATTCAGGCCGTGGCCGAACGGTCGTCGCTTGCGGAACGGGGAACCCTCTCCCGCTTGCGGGGGAGGGCAGGGAGGGGGCAGAACGGCGTCGCTGGGCGTGAGGCGCGGTTTCATGCCGGACGCTCACGGATTTATCAGGTCTGGCAGTCCGGCTAGGCCAGTGCAGAGCGGGGCCGGGGCGGAATGCCCATCCGGACCTTGAGGAGGCGAGAGAGCGTGGCTGATCTTCTGGTGCTCGGCATTGAGACCACGTGCGACGAGACCGCAGCATCGGTGGTGTCGCGCTCGCCGTCCGGCGCGGGCGACATCCTCTCCAACGTGGTGCGCTCGCAGATCGAGGACCACTCGCCTTATGGCGGCGTGGTGCCCGAGATTGCCGCGCGCGCCCATGTGGAGGTGCTGGACCATGTGATCGCCCAGGCCATGGCGGACGCGGGTGTCGCCTTCTCCGACCTTTCCGGCATCGCCGCCGCCGCCGGCCCCGGCCTCATCGGTGGGGTCATCGTGGGCCTGACCACCGCCAAGTCCATCTCGCTCGCCGCCCGCCGACCTCTGGTGGCGGTGAACCATCTGGAAGCCCATGCACTCACCGCCCGCCTTACCGATGGCGTGGCCTTTCCCTATCTGCTGCTGCTGGTCTCCGGCGGCCACACCCAGCTTCTGGCCGTCGAGGATGTGGGCAAGTATCGCCGCATCGGCACCACGCTGGACGACGCCATTGGCGAGGCCTTCGACAAGGTGGCGAAGATGCTGAGCCTGCCGTACCCCGGCGGGCCGGAGGTGGAGCGGCAGGCGGCCCTCGGCGATCCCCAGCGCTTCGCTTTTCCCCGCCCCATGGCCGGCCGGCGCGAGCCGGATTTCTCGCTCTCCGGCCTCAAGACCGCCGTGCGGCTGGAGGCGGATCGCCTCGCCCCGCTCTCCGATCAGGACGTGGCCGACCTCTGCGCCAGCTTCCAGGCGGCGGTGGTGGATGTGATCATGGACCGGGTGAAGGCCGGCGCCCGCTTCTTCCGCGAGCGGCTCGGCTCCGGGCCCACCGCGCTTGTGGTGGCGGGCGGCGTCGCGGCCAATGGCGCCATCCGCAACGCCCTCAATAAGACCGCGTCCGACATCGGCACCCGGCTTGCCGTGCCGCCACCCGTCCTGTGCACGGACAACGGGGCGATGATCGCCTGGGCCGGGGCCGAGCGCCTGTCGCGTGGCCTCACCGATCCGCTGGACCTGAGTCCGCGCGCCCGCTGGCCGCTCGATCCCGCGCCCATCACGCCCCGCGCCTGATGATGAACCTCCCGAGTGAAGCATGAGTGCGTTCGACCGCATCGGTGTCGTGGGCGCGGGCGCCTGGGGCACCGCGCTCGCCAATGTGGCGGCCCGCGCCGGCCGCGCCGTGAAGCTGTGGAGCCGCGATCCCGCGCAGGTGGCCGAGATGGCGGCCCGGCGCGAGAATGCGCGCGGCCTGCCGGGCATTGCGCTGGAGGCGGGCGTCACGCCCACCGCCGATCTGCGCGAGGCGGCCGCCTGTGAAGCCGTGCTGCTGGTGGTGCCGGCGCAGGTGTGCCGGGCGGTGTCCGGCGAACTGGCGCCGCTGCTTGCGGCGGGCACGCCGCTCGTCTCCTGCGCCAAGGGCATCGAGCGCGGCACCGCCGCCTTCATGACCGACGTGATCCGCGCCGCCGCTCCCGCCGCCCGGCCCATGGTGCTCTCCGGCCCAAGCTTCGCGGACGACGTGGCCCGCGGCCTGCCCACGGCCGTGACGCTGGCGGGAGAAGATGGCGCGCTGGCGGAAACGCTGGCGGCGGCGCTCGGCTCCTCCACCTTCCGGCTCTATCATTCCAGTGACGTGCGTGGGGTGGAGATCGGCGGCGCGGCGAAAAATGTGCTGGCCATCGCTGCCGGCATCGTCGCCGGCCGCCGGCTCGGTGCCAGCGCGGGTGCGGCGCTCACGGCGCGGGGCTTCGCGGAGCTTCAACGCTTCGGCCGGGCCTTCGGCGCGCAGCCCGATACGCTCACCGGGCTCTCCGGTCTCGGAGATCTGATTCTCACGGCGGGTGGACCGCAGTCCCGCAATTTCGCCTTCGGCCTTGCGCTGGGCCAGACGGGCGAGGTGCCGCAGGGCGGCAAGCTGGCGGAAGGCGCCTTTACGGCGAGCGCGCTGGTGGCCATGGCGGCGGGGCGGGGCGTCGAGATGCCAATCTGCGCGGCGGTGGATGCGGTGCTCTCGGGGCGCCTCTCGGTGGACGGCGCCATCGAAGCCCTGATGGCAAGGCCCCAGCGCGCAGAAGCCTGAGGCGGGAGCCCTCCCCGGCGGGGAGGGCCGTGATCTTGAAAGCGTAAGGCGGCGCCCCTCAGAAGCCGACGAAGGTGCTTTCCAGATGCTGCACTTCCGGCGGCTGCGCGAAGAAGGGGCCGACCAGCGCGCGCCAGGATTGGAAGTCCTCGGAGCCGCGGAAATCCACCGTGTGGTTCTCCAGCGTCGCCCACTTCACGATGAGGTGGTATTCGGTGGGCGTTTCCACCGAGTGGCGGATTTCCATGCCGGAGCAGCCCTTGGCGCGCTGGAACAGCGGGATCGCCTGCCGCGCGGCGGCCTCGAACTCAGCCTGCTTGCCCTCGTGGATGCGCAGGACCGCCAACTCATAAACCATCGGAACGTCTCCTTCATGCGGAAGGCGGGCCTTGCCGGCGGCGGCCGGCGATGGCAGGCCATACGCCCTCCCTGCGGATGGGCGTGACCATAGAGGCGCCGGTGGCGGCGCGAAAGCTGCCGGTGCGCGATCGTGTCCCCCGCTTGCCAAGGCCGCCCCGGCGCGGCTAGAGCGGAAGCGTTCGCCCCGGAGATGTCCCATGGCCCACTGGCTCTACAAGTCCGAACCCTTCAAATGGTCCTGGGACCAGCAGGTGAAGGCGGGCGCCAAGGGCACCCACTGGGACGGCGTGCGCAACCACCTCGCCAAGCAGCAGTTGCAGGCCATGAAGCTGGGCGACCAGGGCTTCTTCTACCACTCGAACGAGGGCAAGGAGATCGTCGGCATCGTGGAGGTGATCCGTGAATTCTACCCCGACCCCTCCGATGCCACCGGCAAGTTCGGCATGGTGGACCTCAAAGCCGTGCGGGCGCTGAAGAAGCCCGTGACGCTCGCCACCATCAAGGCCGAGCCGCGCCTCGAGAACATGGCACTGATCAAGTTCTCCCGCCTCTCCGTCCAGCCGGTGACGGACGAGGAATGGGACATCGTGTTGTCACTGGCCGAGGGGTGAGCGGGGCCTCCCGCTTCATTCGGTGTTCTGGGCCTGTGCGGCGAAGAGGGCGGGCCGGCTCAAAACTCCAGCGGCGCGTTGTCGACCACTTCTTTCATCACGAAGAAGGTGCGGGTCTGGCGCACGCTGGGCAGAGCGATGAGCTGCTGGGCGTGGATGCGGTTGAAGTCCGCCATGTCGCCCACCCGGATCTTGAGGAAATAGTCGAAGTCGCCCGCCACCAGATGGCAGTCGAGCACGAATTTCAGCTTCGCCACCGCGCGCTCGAACTCGCCGAAGCTTTCGGGCGTCGATCGGTCCAGCACCACGCCCACCATCACCAGTGTGCCGCGCTCCACCTTGTGCGGGTTCACCTGCGCCCGCACGCCGGAGAGATAGCCCTGCTCGAACAGGCGCTGGGTGCGGCGGTGGCAGGTGGCGGGGCTCACCGCCACGGCCTCGGCGAGATCCGCATTGGACATGCGCCCGTTCGCCTGCAGGAGGCGCAGGATCTTGAGGTCGATCCGGTCGAGCGTTTCGTCCATGGAAGAATCTTCCGAAAAATTGCGTCAGAGCTGAAGAAATTCCACGAAATGGCCGATCTGGCAAGATAGATGCGGCAGTTCCGCCGTCAACTTTGAAAGCACCTCTCAGCCTGTCTCGGCTAGAGTTCCTGGCATAAATTTCCTTCCGGACGACCTGCCATGAACCTCAAGAAATTCGAGCGCTATCCCCTCACCTTCGGCCCGACCCACATCGAGAAGCTCTCGCGCCTGACCGACCACCTCGGTGGCAAGGTGGAGCTCTATGCCAAGCGCGAGGACTGCAACTCCGGCCTCGCTTATGGCGGCAACAAGCTGCGCAAGCTCGAATACATCATTCCCGATGCGATCGCCTCCAATGCCGATACGCTGGTGTCCATCGGCGGCGTGCAGTCCAACCACACCCGCATGATCGCGGCAGTGGCGGCCAAGATCGGCTTCAAGTGCCGTCTGGTGCAGGAAGCCTGGGTGCCGCACGAGGACGCGGTCTATGACCGGGTGGGCAACATCATGCTCTCGCGCATCATGGGCGCGGACGTGCAGATGTGCGACGACGGCTTCGACATCGGCATCCGCAAGAGCTGGGAAGACGCCATCGCCGACGTGAAGGCCAAGGGCGGCAAGCCCTATCCGATCCCGGCGGGCGCTTCGGTGCACAAGTTCGGCGGCCTCGGCTACGTGGGCTTCGCCGAGGAAGTGCGTGCCCAGGAGGCCGAGCTCGGCTTCAAGTTCGACTATATCGTGGTGTGCACCGTCACCGGCTCCACCCATGCGGGTATGCTCGTCGGCTTTGCCGCTGACGGCCGCGCCCGCAACGTGATCGGCATCGACGGCTCCTTCACCCCCGCCCAGACCAAGGCGCAGGTGCTGGAGATCGCCCGCCGCACCGCCGATCTGGTGGAACTCGGCCAGGATCTGACCGCCGACGATGTGGTGCTGGTCGAGGACTATGCCTATCCGGCCTATGGCGTCCCCTCCGAGGAGACCAAGGAGGCGATCCGCCTCGCGGCCAAGCTCGAAGGCATGATCACGGACCCCGTTTACGAGGGCAAGTCCATGCAGGGCATGATCGATCTCGTGAAGAAGGGCTACTTCCCGGAGGGCTCCAAGGTGCTCTACGCCCACCTCGGCGGCGCCCCGGCCCTCAACGGCTACGCCTACGCCTTCCGCAACGGCTGACGTCCTCGACCGGAAGTCTCTTCCGGCATTCGGGATTGCGGGGCTGGCGCTCGTGCTTCCCGCCCGGTTCCGGCTCCGGCCGGACCGGCGGCACGACGGCATCGTCCGGGGGGACAGTGTCCGCGATCCCAAACGGAAAGGGCGCACGGCAGATGCCGTGCGCCCTTTGTCGTTCTGCCTGCCGGACATCGGCGGCGGAGCGGGGAGAGGACCGCTCCGCCGCCGTGGGCGTTCCGGCCTCACCGCAGGGTGAGGCCGGGGTTCCCGCTGCCCTCACAGGCGGGAGCGAAATTCTGGCCTCGCCTCAAGCCTGCGCCGGGCCCCAGTGGGGATCCTGGTCAACTGAGGGGCTGTTGAACTGGCCCTGGATGTTCAGGATCTGGAAGCCGGCCTTGGGAGCGGAGGTCGCCTGGGCTGCGGCGGGCAGCAGGGCTTCCGCGGAGCGGGTGGTGTTGGCGGCCGGGGCGGTCACGCCGGGGATGAAGCCCTGCGCGCTCACCGCATAATTCTCGCGGACGGAGCGGGTCAGATATTCATCGGCCGAGGCGGCGCCGGCGAAGGTGAGGCTGGCGAGAAGGGCGAGGGCAGCCGTGTTGACGTAACGCATGATGATCTCCTGATGGTCGGGTCCGGGCGGCGGTGCCGGCGGCCGGAACGGATGTTCGAAAGGAAAGCCGCGCTGAAGAGATGAGCGGAGCTGTCGTCGCTCCGCGGGGCGGCCGGTGCTCCCGGCGCGGCGAGGCGGGAGGCCGGGCGGTGCCGCGCCAACGGGCGGCACCGCGTCATTGATGGATAACCGTCAGCTCAGAAGTCGGCGGTCAGCGGACAGCGCTCAGAGCTGGGAGGGCGTGCCTTCGAGGGCCGGGCCCCAGTGGGGATCCTGGCTCTGGCTGACGGAGGCGGCCTGAGCCTGCACGCGGACCGTGCCCTGGGCGGAGGCCGGCAGAAGGGCCTCGTTGGCGGCGCGCTGGGCGGTCAGGCTCGGGATGAAGCCCTGGGCGCTCGCCGCATAATTCTCGCGATTGGCGTTGGTCAGATATTCATCGGCCGAGGCGGCACCAGCGAAGGCAAGGCCGGCAACAAGGGCGAGGGCGGTAGCAGAAATCGTACGCATGGGATGTCTCCTTGATCTGTGGCGGAGCGTCCTTGGTGGCGCCCCGTTTGATGCAGGAGAGATAGCGCCGCAGCGCTCGCGGGATAATGCAGCTTTTTCGGCAATGATTATCCCGTAAACGTCGATAATCAGGCGGCGGTTGCCAGCGTCCGTGCCGCCTCCTCCGGCGGCTGGCCCGCCAGCACGAGGCGCAGGCGCACCAGCATGGGCGCTTCCAGCAGGGCGGCGACCGAGAGATCGCCGGCATGGCGCGGGTCGCCGCCGAGATCCATGATGAGCGTACGCACAGTTTCGAGCTCCGGCGTCTCCGGGCCGGCCACCGGCACCACGGGCCGCAGGTGGGAGATGCGGCCGAGCGCCGGCCCGCTGAGCGCGTTGAGCGACTTGAAGACCACCGCGTCGGGCGCCAGCGCCTGAACGACCTCGGCCCCGGATGTGGCGGCATCGAGGGCCAGTTCAGGCCCCGCCGCGCCGATGCGCAACGGGTGCGTGGCATCGATGATGATCCGGCCGCCGTGGGGCGCACAGGCGGAAAGCGCTCCCTCCACGTCCCACCAGGGCAGGGCCAGAAGCAGCACGCGCGCCCCGGCCGCCGCGGCCGCGAAGGGAAGGGCGGGTGTTTCGCCGGCCGGGACGTCGGCAGAGGCCGGGTTCGCGAGGCCGAAGCGCACGGTGTGCCCCGCGCGCAGCCAGCGCGCGCCGGCCAGCCGCGCCAGATGACCTGCTCCCAGAATGGCGATGTCCATGATGCCCCACCGCGCCCGTTGCGATCCGTCGCGGCGGACTATGGCCAAGCCCCGATATGTGGGCTAATGAAATTACTCGTTGAATGGATATCGATCTCAACCATATCCGCCGCTTTGACGGGGCGCTGCTGCTGGTCTTCCGGGAGCTGATGGCGACGGGCCAGACCACCGCCGCCGCGCGCCGCCTTGGCCTCACGCAATCCACGGTCAGCCATGCGCTGCGCCGCCTGCGCGACCTCACCGGCGATCCGCTGTTCCAGCGCCGGCCGGACGGCCTGACCCCGACGCCCCGCGCCCACGAGCTGCTGCCCATCGTGGTGGAGATGCTGCGGCTCTCTCAGGCGCTGAAGGGAGAGCCGGGCGAATTCGATCCTGCCGCCTCCACGCGGCACTTCCGCATCGCAGGTCCGGACATCGTCTCCACCGTGCTGGCCGGGCCGCTGGCGCACCGCTTTGCCCAGCACGCGCCGAACGCCCGCCTCTCCTTCGGCTTCATCGTGGGGGCTGCGGCTCTTGAGGCGCTGCGGCGAGGCGAGATCGACATGGCCATCGGCCATTTCCCCAGCGTACCGCGCGGATTTGCCGCTTCCACCCTCTGGGAGGAGGAATTCGTCGCCATCGCCCGCAAGGGACATCCGCGCTTCCCGCCGCTGGACCTTGCCGGCTATCTCGCCGCCGACCACGTGCTCGTCTCCTTCTCCGGTCGCTTCACCGGCGTGGTGGACCGGGTGCTGCAGCCGCTTGGCCTTGCCCGCCGGGTCGTTGCCTCCTTCCCTCTGTTCCTCTCCGTGTTCGATGCCGTGGCGCAGAGTGATGCGGTGGCGGCCGTGCCCTATTCACTCTGCGAACGGCATGCCGAGACCTTTGGCCTCGCCCGCCTGCCCATGCCCATCGCGGTGCCCGGTTTTCCCATCGTGAGCGTGCGCCGCGCGGGCGTCCCCGACGGCGGCTATGAGTGGCTGGAGGCTCTGATCCGGCGCATGGTTGCCGAATATGCCGACGAGATCGAGGCGCGGGGCGAATGGCCGCCGCGCCAGCCGGTACCGGCCGCCGTTTAAGGGAGCGCCCTTCTATCGGCGTCCGGCGTGCTAGCGTCGGGCCGTCGTGACAGGGAGATTCGATCGGTGAACGGCAAGCTGCATCTCTTCCTGCGCGGCCTTCTGGGCACGCTCGCGCTCCTCGTGCTTGCCGCGCCCGCGCCCGCCCGCGCCGATGCCGCTTTCACCCAGTTCATCGCCTCCCTCTGGCCGGAGGCGCAGGCGGCCGGCGTCTCGCGGGAGACGTTCGAGCGTGAGACGCGGGGCCTTGAGCCCGACTACAAGCTGCCGGACCTGGCTCTTCCGGGCCGGCCCGCGACGGGCGCGGGAAAGCAGGCGGAATTCGTGCAGGTGCCCGCCGATTATGTGCGCGAGGCGACCATCGAGCGCCTCGCCGCCGAGGGCCGGCGGCTGATGCAGAAGTATCAGCCCGTGCTTGCCCAGATCGAGCGGCAGTTCGGCGTGCCCGGGCCGGTGGTGCTGGCCATATGGGGGCGGGAGACGGACTTCGGCCGCTATACCGAGCCGCACGATGCGCTGCGGGTGATGGCGACGCAGGCCTATGCGGGCCGGCGCAAGGCCCAGTATCGCACCGAGTTCATCCTGGCCCTCAAGATCCTCGACGAGGGTGTCGTGCCCCGCAAGGCGTTTCGCGCGTCCTGGGCCGGGGCGACGGGGCTGACGCAGTTCCTGCCCTCCGATTACTTCGCCCACGGCGTTTCGCTGGAGGGCAACGCCCATCCCGACATCTGGCGCTCCGTGCCGGATGCGCTCGCCTCCGCCGCCAAGCAACTGGCGGACAAGGGCTGGCAGCCCGGCCTGCGCTGGGCCTATGAGGTGCGCGCGCCAGCCAATGCGGACTGCACGCTGGGCGTGCCCGAGGTGCAGCGGCCCATCGGGGACTGGGTCCGCGCCGGCTTCCAGCCCATCGGCGTCCGGCTGTCGGCGGCGGAACTGGCGCAGCCGGCCTCGCTGCTCCAGCCCGAGGGCATCTACGGCCCGTCCTTCCTCACCACGAAGAACTACTTCGTGATCAAGGAATACAATTTCTCCGATCTCTACGTGCTGTTCGTCGGCCATCTCTCCGACCGGATGACCAATCCGCAGCCCTTCGCCACGCCCTGGGCCGCCTCGACCCAACTGCGCACCTCTTCCGTGGAGGCGATGCAGAAGCATCTCGCCCGGCTCGGCCTCTATGGCGACAAGATCGACGGCAAGGCGGGCATGCTCACGCGCGCGGCGGTGGGGGCCTATCAGAAGTCCGCCGGGCTGAAGGTGGACTGCTGGCCGAGCGAGGGTGTGCTGCAATCCATGGGCGCAGCCCGCTGACGGGCCGACAGAAATGATCGAAACGGCCTAGCCATAGCTCGTCCCGCCATCCTACCCTGATGCCGTCGTGCGGGCGGGCTGGGGAGTGTATGCGTGCAGCAAATCGTGATGATCGTTCTTTGCCTCGTCATTGGCGTCGTGCTGCGCTGGAGCGGGAAGCTGCCGGACAATGCGGCCAAGGTGCTGTCCGGCTGGGTCATCAATGTCGCGCTGCCGGCGGCGGCGCTGGAGAGCATGCATGGCCTTGAGACGCGGCCGGACTGGTGGTTCGCCGCCGCCACGCCCTGGATCGGCGTCGTCGTCTCCGTGCTGGTGATGGTGCCGCTGTGCCGGGCGCTCGGCTGGTCGCGCGGACGGGCCGGGGCGCTCATCCTTGTCGCCGGCTGGGGCAACACCTCCTTCGTGGGCCTGCCCATGATCGCCGCCTTCGCCGGCAGCCAGTGGCTGGGGCTCGGCATCGTCATCGATCTGTTCGGCTCCTATCTCGCCCTCTCCACCCTCGGCCTTGCCATTGCGGCGGTGGCGAGCGAAGGGCGGCTGGACCTGAAGGCGGTGGGCAAGCGCATCGTCACCTTCCCGCCCTTCATCGCCATCCTGATCGCGTTTGCCACCAACCACATGGCGCGGCCGGAGTGGCTGGACCAGCTCATCACCGCGCTTGCTGGCACGCTGACCCCGCTGGCGCTGGCCGCGGTGGGCTATGCTTTGCGGCTCGACCAGGTGGCGAGACGCCTCGCGCCGCTGGGCGTCGGCCTCGTCTACCGGCTCGGCGTCGCGCCGCTGCTGCTGATCGGGCTCTACACGCTGCTCGGCCAGACCGGCGACATGGTGGCCAAGGTCGCCATGCTGGAAATGGCCATGCCGCCCATGCTGGGGGCGAGCGTCATCGCCATGGACAATGATCTGGAGCCGGACCTCATTGCCTCGCTCATCGGCATCGGCGTGCCGCTCTCCATGCTCACCGCCTGGGGCTGGTGGACGGTGATCTCCGCGCTCTGAGCGGAAGGGCGTCGCCCGCGGGAGGGCGGGCGACGTTGGGGCGCTTCGGGTGGCGCGTTTTTCTGGTTTGAAAGACCGCCGATCCATGTATCCGCGAAGCTCGCTCGGATCTGGCGGCCTACCTGCGCCTAAAATCGGTTTCGGAAGGACGTTAAGACCGATGGCGAACTGCCATATCTCCTCCATTTGCGTTAATTCAGCGCCAATTGATCATCGGCAAATAGGAGGGAAATGTCGCGACACAGCTTATGGATCGATGCCTCAGTGTCTTTCCAATCTGCCAAGCCCAAGGACAGCCTTCCGATATCGAGCGAGAATGTTATAGCCGCGCAAAATGCGATCAGCATTGCTCTCTCGCTCGCGCTAGGTGAGCCGAATGCCGACTTTCTCCATCGCATTTTGCCCACTTCTGCCATTTTGATTTTTTCTTCGTTGTTTATTGTGAGCTTGTTGTGTGTATGTATAAAACCAGCATCTTCAATCATTTTCACATATTCATTATTCACCTCCATGCCTTTCCTTGAATTTTTTCCGAGAATTGAATTGCGAATAGCCTCATTTACAATTAGGTTTGAACCAACGTAAAGTTTCCACATCCGTATTAGTTCTTTATCATCAACATTTTTGGCGAAATCAACCATACTGCTAGTAATATCTGACACGAGCGTGCCCTTAAGGATACTCAGGTATTCCAAGCCGCGCGTGGCTATTGCAGAGAATGGCGGCGCGGTTTTTTCATCATTGGAGAATCCCTTTTTGGTTGAAAGTATTTTTGCAACTTGGTAGTGCTTGTAAGCGGTGGGGAACTTTTCGATATTTTCATGACCCCAAAATTTTTGGTAGGGGTGACCATAAATAAGTGCTCTACTGATATTTTCGTTTTCTTCGATCTCTTTCTGAGTTTCTTCAGGATTTTCTGCTTGATTGTTTAGAATTGATTTTCTTAGTTCAACATTTTTACTATCTATTGCCATAGCTCGTTCAATTTTTGGTAATTTGACTCGTTCCCAGTCCTTGCTGTAATAATATCCCATCAATATAAGGCCAATTCGCTGGCTTCGTGTTACATCAAGCATATTATCTTTTTCAAGATCGAAAAGTTTTTCGGTCGCGTCTGAAAATGCATACTCTATGCCTGATCCTATTATATCTTCAAATAAAACTGTACACATTTTATACATTCGCGATGTTTTATTTTTAAAAGAATTTATAGTCTGCTTCTCGTCTATGGAATAATTCACATATTCATTGACAATGCGCAGGCATTCCTGAGATTTTATTCTTATATATCTCGTATCCTGTGGCATGCTGGATATTTCTTGATTTATCGATTGGAGTGAAGATTGAAAAAGTCTACCAAACGAATTTACCTGGGCGTGCGCAACGATGTCTTCTTCCTTAATCTTCCTGTTTCGATCTGCGAGTGCCAAAAACAATGACGGGAGCCCCTTCACTGAGGCGTCCCTTATGTCCTGATCAGAAGACAAAAAGCGGGTGAGTGCGATTGTAATCCCTTGAACCATCATGCCTGCGACGGGACCGATCTTTGGCACGCTGGAAAGCGCGTTCGCGACCTGTAAGTCCATTGTGGCCGCAATAATGGGCGCGAGCCTGTCCCGATCTCCGTTTACGGTGCCTAAAACAGAATTCATGATGGAATCGAAACGTTGGATGAGTGAAGCTAGAGAAGATTGGGATATGATGGTGCTTGTTGTCACGGATACGGGCAGTACGTCAATTCTGGTTGTAATAAGATTAAGTGATTCGATAAATGATGGATCTTTTCGATATTTGTTCCATAAATATATTGCAGATTCAATTGATCTCTTCTTTGTGATCTTGTCGCAAAGGGGGCCGTATTGGTCGATGAGTTGCATCGATGGCTTCGAGGCGTAGACCTGTTTGAAAATCTTTTTATTCATCGCTTTTTCGACAAGCTTGGTGAATTCCTCGGTGCTCGTCATTTTCATTTCCTTTGTATGTCGTGATGACCGATGGCGGCTTACATCAGAGGGGGAAGATCTCTGCTTTCAAAAGGTATCGTGGCCCAACTCGGGTGTAAGTGCAGGCCCCTAAACGTGAGCGTGCCCATCGTCATTCGGAAATGAAGGGCGCAGGAACCATCGATCTGGGAGCCGGAATGACATCGCTTCGGCGCGGCCAGTCCGTCCGAGCTGTCTTTGATTGGGCATAGAATTCAATCGTCCCATTCCCAAACCTCCGGCGTGGGCGGCTGCCGCTTAACGTGTCAGATGACGACCGCGCGCCGGGCGGCGCACGGTAAGATCATAAGCTCGGCTTTATGCGTATCACGAGCTCTTGGTGGTCGCGAGGTCGTAGGACACCGTCACCGGGGTACCGGCCTTGTTTTTGTCGTCATAGGGCGTGAACTTGAATTCGAGCTTCGTGAAGCTGATGGAGACGGACTCCGTCGGGCGATCGCCGCCGGTGGAGACCGAATAGGACGAGATCAGCGCGTTGGTCAGCGTATAGGTGCAGTAGGTGACGCCGGGGTTGCCTGTGCTCACGAGGTCGATCTTCACCGTCTTGCCGACATTGCCGGTGCAGGATTCGGTGAAGAGCTTGGGAGAGGCGGCGTCGAAGGCCTTCACGATCGAGACTTCACTCACGGACGGCTCGGAGGCCTCGCGGTTGTTGCCCGAGCCGGCGACCGTCGAGATGCCGCGCCCCACGCCCCAGGAGAGCGAGAGAACGTCGATCCACTTCTTGTGGTCCTGCTGCGTGGCCTCGCCCTGGATGCCGTCGTAGTTCACATAGATAGCCATGATGATCCCCTAGACTTTCTCGGTTTCGAACCGGGTAGAGTGGTAGGGTCTGTATTTGGCGTTCCGTGTACTTGTTTGTGGCGGCCGTGTGATCGTCTTTACAAGCATGTGAAGATATAGAAGATCATCGCGCGCCCGATACGCTATATCGTGAAACCTTATATCCGGTCCCGCGGATACCTTGTTTCCTCTCTTTTTGCGTTGCGGCATGTCGGGGAGCACGCCGGGTGTTTTGAACGTGTCGGCCGCGCGTCCGGCGTGCCAAGCGTCGGTTTTTGAAGGGGCGGCAGACAGACGAAAGCCCCGCACGGTGGCGGGGCCCTTCCCTGTCGGGGTGCCATTTCGTGCGTCGGGAAAACCCCTTCCCGGGCGTGGTCCGCCGCATCCATCGTTTGGGAGAAACGCACCGCTTCGCGTCTGCACCGCCGCCATCAGGCGGCGTTTTCCTGCCCTGATGTTTCAAAACCCGATGTGCGGACGGCAGCGGTGGCGATATCCGCTGCCGCTAGCCTGCACGGGATCAGATTGAGCGGCGCGCCGTTCCACACACAGGACGCGGCGGTCAAGCCGCAGTCGCCCGGGCGGCGCTGCCGTGTGCGGCGGTCTATGTCATGGGAACCGGCTCTACCCTCCGGCTTGTGGTGTCGGAGCTTTCCCTTGTTCAGAAGGGAAGGGGCCTGGCGGAGAACACCATCTGTCCATCCGCCGTGACCGCCCTGTAGGGTAGGCTCTGGAGATGGTCGATGCGCTTTGCCATCGTATCAATGGGGTTCGGCGGCATATAGCTGAACGCGAGATCGACCTCGTCGTAGCCGCCCATGGCATAATACATCTTGGCTATGCCGCTGCCGTCGGACGACCAGTAGACGAGATTTTCGTCTTTTGTCTGGATCTGGAACGCCCCGATGGCATAGGTCCCGTCATCATTCTTGTGATAGAGTTCGCCGACGACTTCATAAGCGCGCGAATTCCACTCCATGTCGAAATATGCGAGATAGGTATCAAATATTTCAGATACCTTCTCATATCTTTCTATATAATCATTTGCCAGCATAATGCCGTCTTTGATCTTTGCGATCTCATCGGGCTGCGTCGCCGTCTCAAGCCTTTTCTGCTGCTCCTCGACAAACTTATATCCGTCCTGGGCGATCAGATGCTGCGCATTGTAGCTGCGGATCGCAGAAGCCATGGTGAGCGGTTCACTGCTCCGAAGCTCGAGCATCTTTTTAAGCGTTTCTGACCCGGTCGCCTCCACGCGGGAGGTGTAGGAAGATTCTTTTTGCTGATACTCCTGCAAGACCTTGTAATCGGCACGGAAAACGGCGACAGCCTCGTTGAAATCCTTGTATGTCGGCCAATACCCCGTCGTGTTCTCCGCCAATCTCTGCGTAAACCGACTGAATTCGTCGTCGCTGCCGAACTGGGGTCGAAGCTTCGTGAGATCCAGATCCTTGACGTAGATATAGTTCCCGGCCGTCTCCGCCTGAGACATCCAGGCCGCCGTGCCGAGGCTCACGCCCTGCATGTAGGAGGGCTTCACGTCGGCGCGCATCTGCCGCGCTTTTTCTAAGATTGACTCAACGGCCTCGCTGCTGGCGGAGGACTGCGGGCCCGTGCTGCTCCGAAACAGGGACAGCACGTTATAGGATGCGCCAATGCTCGAAACCATCTTTCCCTCCCCACGGAGAGAAGCCGCGCAATCACGTCATATGCGCGCGGGTTCAGAAAAGGCCGACATCATGTCGGTCCATGAATGAATATTTAAATAGTCAGAAATGAGCCCTGACTTAAGGGGAACCTTAACAAAACAAGGCCCGGTTTCCAAGGCGCGCACCCCCGGATGCTCGTGTCGGGCCGTCTTTTCTTTCCGGCCCGGCGCGCCTGAGTCAGATCGTTTCTGGCCGGGTCGGGTGGGAGCGCAATAACTGCTCGGCGTTTCCCTGTGCGGGAATATCAGGCGGGGCCTCGGGCGCGCCGCCTTCTGGGACGGGGGGCGCCGTCCCCGGAGGCAACGCCTTGGGTCTCACCCGCCGGGTCAGGTGCGGCGCCAATGTGGAGCGAGACATCCGCCCCGTCGCGGCAGCTGGCTCAAGCGCGATCGCTGGGGGGCAGCGAAGATATTGGGCGGGCATCCATCGTCAGCGGCGCGCGCTTGCTGGTGGCGCCGATCAGGGGGCCGGGCCCGCGTCTGCGATAGCGAAAAACACCGTGCTTCGCGGTTTCAATATGGGGGAAGCGCCGCGGCCAACCCGCCAATGTGTACGACCCCTGTGCATCACCGGGCCATAGCGCATTGAAATATAAGGGAAAGTGGCGCTCCCAAGGGGACTCGAACCCCTGTTTTCGCCGTGAGAGGGCGACGTCCTAGACCGCTAGACGATGGGAGCGTGCGCGGAAGGCGCTCTACATATCCGCAACCCGGCGGCGCATCAAGCCCTGTCGGGTGACATCTTGCACGGCCTGTGGATGACGCCCTGTCCGGGGCCAGCCACAGGGGCGGGCGTCAGGCCGGGCGCGGGCGGCTGCCGAACAGCGCGCTGCCCACCCGCACATGGGTGGCGCCCTGGTGGATGGCCACCTCGAAATCCGCGCTCATGCCCATGGAAAGGCCGGGCAGGTCGTTGTGGCGGGCGATTTCCGCCAGCAGGGCGAAATGCGGCGCGGGCACGTCTTCCGCTGGCGGAATGCACATGAGGCCGCGGACATCGAGCCCCGCCTTGTCGCGGCATTCGGCGATGAAGGCGTCGGCCGCTTCCGGCAGGATGCCCGCCTTCTGCGGCTCGGCACCCGTGTTCACCTGGATGAAGACCGGCAGGCGCCGGCCCTGGCGGGACATTTCCTCGGCCAGGGCATAGGCGATCTTGGGCCGGTCCACGGTGTGGATAACGTCGAACAGGGCCACCGCGTCCGCCGCTTTGTTGGATTGCAGCGGCCCGATGAGATGGAGCTCGAGGCCGGCCTGCCGGGCGCGCAGCTCCGGCCACTTGGCCTGGCTCTCCTGCACCCGGTTCTCGCCGAACACCCGCTGGCCGGCGGCGATAACGGGCCAGATTTCTGCGGCGCCAAACGTTTTGGAGACCGCTATGAGAGTGACGGCCTCGCGTGCGCGGTTCGCGTCGCGGCAGGCCTGTTCGATGGCGGACTGTATGCCGGCGAGCCGGGCGGGCGCCTCGCTGTGCGTGATCGAAGCTGATTGTGCATTCGCACCGCTTCTGTTCA
The DNA here is from genome assembly GCF_000010525.1 of Azorhizobium caulinodans ORS 571. Lineage (GTDB taxonomy): Bacteria > Pseudomonadota > Alphaproteobacteria > Rhizobiales > Xanthobacteraceae > Azorhizobium > Azorhizobium caulinodans. The sequence continues at coordinate 323,489 of NC_009937.1, forward strand.
TCACCGCCTCCTTATACGTTGCAATCGATCCCCCTTTTGCACTGAGATCGGGCGGGACGGAAGGAGAACCGCAGCTTTTGCGTTGGCGTGGCAACGATCGGCCCTCGGGCCTCGCGGACAACACTGTTGATCCGCCCGCAAAACCGGCGCGGGGCGGCAGCATCCGGCTGCGCATCGTCTTGCTGATTCTGCTCATCACCGTGCCCGTTTCGGTGGAACGGGTGCTGAGCCTCATGGCTGATCGGGCCGAGCGTATCATGGATACGCAAACCATGTTGCACGACATGGCCGTGCGCGCGGCGCTGGCGCAGCAGGAAGTTCTGGTCTCGGCCAGCGCCATGCTGGAGGTGCTGAGCCGTCAGGCGGATTGGCTTCTGGCCGATCCGGCCGCCTGCCAGCGCCTCATGGAGCGCCTCAACAGCGAGGTGAGCGGCGTGCAGGGGCTCTATCTGGCCGCGCCGGACGGGCGGGTTGTCTGCGCCAGCTCCCGCGCCACCGTCGGCCGCAACGTCTCCGAGCGGCCTTACTTCCAGCGGGCGCTCGCCAGCCGCCAGCCGGTGCTGAGCGACCTCTTCCGGGGCAGCTCCCTCCTCGCCTCACTGGTGCTGTCCAAGGCCGAGCGCGACGACAACCAGCGCGTCATCGCCGTGGTGGCGGCGGGGCTCGACCTGCAATGGCTCTCCCGCATCGCCGCCGAGACGGGCGCGTCGGCGGGCGTGACGGTGGATGTCATCGATTCGGCCGGCACCTCCCTGGTGCGCTATCCGCCGAGCCCCGACATCGTGGGCCGGAATTTCGCCGATGCCCCGCTGGTGCGGGCGACGGTGGGGCGCGACGAAGGGCATGCGCGCGTGGAAGGCCTCGACGGCGTGCGGCGCTATGTGGCCTTCGCGCGCTTCGGCGGCACCGACGTGCGCATCGTGCTCGGCATGGACGAGGCGGCGATCCTCGCGCCCATCGACCGGGAGATCCTCTCCTCGGTGCTCCTGCACTTCTCCGTGGTGCTGGCGGTGCTGGTCATTTCGTGGTTCGCCGCCGACCGGCTCGTGGTGCTGCCGATCCGCCGTCTCGCGCAGCAGGTCTCGTCGCTCGGCGCCGGCGACGGGCCGGAGGCCTCGCTCCAGCCGGAGGCGCTGCACGATGTGGGCGTGCAGGAGTTCGCGCCGCTGGTGCGCGCCTTCGGCGATCTCGGCCGGCGCCTCAACGAGCGCACGGAAGCCCTGCGCATGCTCAACGGGCGCCTCACGGCGCTCGCCCGCACGGATGGCCTCACCGGGCTCGCCAACCGCCGCACCTTCGACGTGCAGCTCTCAGAGGACTGGGTCCGCACCCGCGAGACCGGCCAGCCGCTCGGCGTGCTGATGATCGATGTGGACCACTTCAAGCCCTATAACGACACGCTCGGCCATCTTGCCGGCGACGAAGCCCTGCGGGCGGTGGCGCGCATGCTCATCGCGGCGGTGGCCGGCACGCCCTATCTGGTCGCCCGCTATGGCGGCGAGGAATTCGTGGTGCTGATGCCCGGCGCCGGCCGGGATGCCGCCGAGGCCATCGCGCAGGATGTCCGCCGCCTCGTGGAGACGCTGGAGATCGTCCATCCTTCCGCCGCCTATCGCCGCCTCACCGTCAGCGTGGGTGTGGCGGTAGCCATGCCGCTGGAGGGGGATTCGCCGGACGCCCTTCTGGCGGCGGCGGATCAGGCGCTCTATGAGGCCAAGGCCGCCGGCCGCAACCGGGTGGTGATGGCGGCGAGCGCCGTCTCGGAGGGCGCCCGCAAGCGCTGAGGCGGGAAGCGCCCTATAGGGCGTTCAGCCGACGCCGTTCTCGAGCCGCCGCACCGTCCGCAGCGGTCCGGCCGCTTCTGCGATGCGGAGAAGCGCCGGGCCAAGCGGCTCGCGGGCCACCGCCATGTGGAAGGCATTGGCGTGGAGCAGGGTCACCGCGTCCTCCACGATGCCCACATGCCCCGGCCAGAACAGCAGGTCGCCGCGCCGGAACGGGCCGGACAGGTCGATGCTGGCGCCGAGGGCGGCCTCCTGCATGTCGCTGTCGCGGGGGGCCGAGATCCCGGCGATGCCGAGCGACGTCTGCACGAGCCCGGAGCAGTCGATGCCGAGGCTGGAGCAGCCGCCCCACAGATAGGGCGTGCCGAGGAGGCCGGCGGCCACGGTGACGAAATCCGGCTCGGCAGCATCAAGGGGCAGGATATGGCGCGCGGGCACGGCACCGCGGTCGGTCACGGCAAATTTTCCGCGCACGTCCCGCACATGGAGCAGTGCGCCGGTGACGAGCGTCGCCACCGGCGGCAGCTTGATGTCGAGGCCGGGGAACAGGAAGGTGCGCGGCGCGCTCACCCGATGCGTGGGCGCGGGGCCGAGCGGGCCGATGGCGATGGTGGGCATATAGCCCACGTAGCCGTCGCGGCCGAGCTGGACCCAGGACCAGCCCTCCATGTCGTCCTCGAACGCCGTAACGGTCTCGCCATAGAGCGCCTCGGTATCGAGCATGGCGTCCGGGCGCGGGGCGCGGCGCAGGGGCGCCACGTCGGCAAACACACGGCGCACCTCGCCCTCCACAAAGCGCGAGGCATCCACCACGCCCTTGAGACTCGATGCGGCAAGGTCCGGCCGCGCGGGGGTGAGGCGGCGGTCCAGCTCAGCCATAGCGTTCGGTCAGCAGCGCATCGAGGGCGCGGATGGTCTGCGCCTCGCCGCCTTCCGGCCGGCCGGGGCGGGTGGAGGGGTTCCAGGCATAGATGTCGAGGTGCAGCCAGGATTTCGCCACGCCCACGAAGCGCTTCAGGAACAGGGCCGCGGTGATCGAGCCGGCAAAGCCGCCGGAGCCGGCGTTGTTGATGTCCGCGATCTTGCTGTCGAGCATGGCGGCGTAAGGCGCCCAGAGCGGCATGCGCCACAGCGGATCGTGCTCGGCCTGCGCATGGCGGGCGAGGTCGGCAGCGAGCCCCTCGTCGTCCGTATAGGCCGGCGGCAGTTGCGGGCCGAGGGCGACGCGGGCCGCACCGGTGAGGGTGGCGAAATCGATGAGGAGGTCAGGCGCTTCGGCATCGGCCAGTGTCAGCGCGTCGGCGAGCACCAGGCGGCCCTCGGCGTCGGTGTTGCCGATCTCCACCGAGAGGCCCTTGCGGCTCTTCAGCACGTCACCGGGGCGGAAGGCGTTGCCGGCAATGGCATTCTCCACCGCCGGGATGAGCACGCGCAGGCGCACCTTGAGGCCGCGCCCCATGATCATCTGGGCAAGGCCCAGCGCCGAGGCGGCGCCGCCCATGTCCTTCTTCATGAGGAGCATGCCGGCGGATGTCTTGATGTCGAGGCCGCCGGTGTCGAAGGCGACGCCCTTGCCCACCAGCGTCACCTTCGGCGCGTCCTCCGGCCCCCAGGTGAGGTCGATGAGGCGCGGCGCACGGGTGGCGGCGCGGCCCACCGCGTGGATCATCGGGAAATTCTCTTCCAGCAGCGTCTCGCCCACCACCACGTTGAGCGCGGCGTCGAAACGGGCGGCCAGCGCACGCGCGGCGTCCTCGATTTCGGCCGGGCCAAGATCATTGGCCGGGGTGTTCACAAGGTCGCGCACCAGCGTCACCGCCTCCAGCGTGCGGGTCAGCGCGGCGACGTCGGCGCCGGCAGGGGGCACGAGGGAGACGGCGCGGGCGGCGCGGCTGCGGTAGCGCTCGAAGCGATAGGTGCCGAGGCCGAAGGCGAGGGGCGCGAGGGCCGGTACGGCGCCCTCGAAGCGATAGGTGCCGGCGGCGAGCTGGCCCGGCAGGCTGCCGGCGGCGAAGGGATCGCTGTCCGGCCCGAAGCCGAAGAGATAGCCCGCGAGCGCCCCTTCGGCGCCGGGCACGGCCACGAGCTTGCCCGCCTCGCCGGTGAAGCCGGTGCCGGTGGCGAAACGGCGCGCGCTCTCCGGAATGGCGGCGGCCGCGAAGCTGTCGGGGGTCACGCACCAGATGGGCAGGTTCGGCGCATCGGCCGCGGCGAAACAGGACGACATTGCTTCACTCCGAACGAACTGGCGCCAGCCACGACGAATCGCGCCCGGCGGTGCGCCCCGAAAAGCGCGCAAAAGCGGGTTGATTCATGGCCGCGGCCAGCGACCGTCAGCCTTGCCGTAGCACGGTTCGGGTTCCGTGTGCGCCTCAGGCGAGGGCGAGACTGGAATAGGGGAAGAGGGCGAGACCGGCCGTGGCGAGCGCTACGCCATAGGGCAGGCCGCGGGCGAGGCGGCCGCCCCAGCCCTGCTGGCGGGCGACCGTTGCCGCCGCTACCAGAAGCGCGCCCATCGCGCCGCAGAGCAGCACGTAGAGGGGGAATTGCGTCGGATCGAGCCACAAGGCGGTAGCGGCGGCGAGCTTGGCGTCCCCGGCACCGATCACGTCCTCGCTGAACAGTGCAAAGCCGACACAGAGCACGGCCCCCGCCAGCACGAGGCGCAGGGGCAGGTCGTCCACATAGCCGAGGAAAGCGAGCGCGGCGAAACCGAGCAGGAGGGCCAGCACGACGATGTTGGGAATGGTGCGGCGGGAGAGATCGCTGGCAAGCGCGGCCACCAGTGCCACGGGCACGAGAATGGAGGCGAAGGCTTCCGCGAGCAGGACCGGTGACATGGCGGCGCCGGTCAGTTCCCGGCCGAGGCGGAGGCCGCCTTCAGGCGGCTCAGGGTCAGGCCCACCTGCGTCAGCACGGTGACAATGGCAATGGAGAGACCGGCGGCGATCAGCCCGTATTCAAGGGCCGTCGAGCCGTGCTCTTCCTTGACGAACCTCTGCAGCAGAACCTTCATGCGCGCACCCGGCAGCTTCGCGCGGCAGGCCCCCCGGCCGCCGTCTTGCCGGACGCTAGGCCCGACCCCTTGCGGGCTGGTAAAGGCGGCAGAACGAGATACCGCTGAGCCGTCTGGCTTGCCAAAAGGGTTAACAAGCTCTCATCGACTGCAAGGTTTCGTTAACCCTGTTTCGCCTTTCTGTCAGGCCGCGGAGCGGCTCAGGCGTTCTGCAGCAGCCGGGCGGGCTCCAGCGCGGCAGCCCGGCGGAAGCGGGGCGCCACCACCTCCACAAGGAAGTCGAGATAGGCGCGCACGCGCGCCGGCATATGGCCGCCCTGGCCGAGATAGACCGCATGCATGGGGTCGGTATCGCCGGGGTTGAAGTCCTCCAGCAGCGGCACGAGGCGCCCGGCCAGGAGGTCCGCCGCCACATGGAAGGTGCCGAGGCGGGCGATGCCCGTGCCCGCCAGCACCATATGGCGAAGCGTCTCGCCGTCGCTGGCGAGGACATGGCCCTGTGGGCGGAACACCGTGGCCTCGCGACCCTCCTCCGCCTTGAGCGGCCAGCCTTCCACCTGCCGCAGATAGCAGAAGCCGATGCAGCGATGGGCATCGAGATCGGCGGGCCCGCGCGGCGTGCCATGGCGCGCGAGATACTCGGGCGAGGCGACGATCACCATGCGGGTATCGCCCAGCTTGCGGGCGACGAGCTGGGAACTCTTCAGCGGCCCGGCGCGCACGGCCACATCCATGCGCTCCTCCATCAGGTCCACCACCTTGTCGGTGAGCACCACATCCAGCGTCACCGCGGGATAGCGCGCGAGGAATTCCGGCAGTGCGGGCAGGAGATAGAGGGTCCCGAAGGGCACGTTGGCATTCACCCGCAGGCGTCCGCTCGGCACCTCGCTGCGGGCGACACTGCGCTCGGCCTCCTCGAGATCGGCCAGCAGCGTGACGGCGCGCTCATAGAAGGCGGCACCCTCGGCCGTGAGCTGGAGGCGCCGGGTGTTGCGGTTGATGAGGCGCGCACCGAGGCGCAGTTCGAGCCGGGTGATGAGCTTGCTGACCGCGGAGGGCGTGAGATGCAGGGCGCGGGCGGCGGCCGAGAAGCCACCAGCATCCACCACGCGCACGAACACCTCCATCTCCGCCGTGCGGTTGACGTCGAGCCGGGCCATTTGGAAATCACATCACAGATGAATTGAATTTACTGCTTCTAGTTCATCCACGCCCGTGCGTCCATTTTGCTGCAACGCCGCATGCGCTGTCGCGTTGATGCGGGTTTCACCCGTTCTCCGGCCTTCGGCCGGCCCCTCAGGATGTCCGCCATGCCTGTTGCTCTCTATGCCCTTGCCGCCGGTGCCTTCGGCATCGGCGTCACCGAATTCGTCATCATGGGCCTGCTGCTCGATGTGGGTGCCGATCTCGGCGTCTCGCTCTCGGCGGCGGGTCTGCTCATTTCCGGCTATGCGCTGGGCGTCGTGGTCGGCGCGCCGGTGCTCACGATCCTCACCGCCCGCTGGCCGCGCAAGGCGGTGCTGCTCGGCCTGATGGCCGTCTTCACCCTCGGCAACCTCGCCTGCGCGCTGGCGCCGGACTACGAACTGCTGATGGCCGCCCGCGTGCTCACCGCCTTCGCCCACGCCACCTTCTTCGGCGTCGGCTCGGTGGTCGCGACGGGGCTCGTGCCGGCCAACAAGAAGGCTTCGGCCATCGCCATCATGTTCACGGGTCTCACGGTCGCGAACATCCTCGGCGTGCCGTTCGGCACCTGGCTCGGCCAGCATTATGGCTGGCGCTCCACCTTCTGGGCGGTGACGCTGGTGGGCGTGCTGGCCTTCGCGGTCATCGCGCTGCTGGTGCCGGCAAACGCCGCCAAGCCCGAGGCGAGCAATCTGAAGAAGGATCTCGCGGTGCTCACCCGCGCGCCGCTGCTGCTCGGCCTTCTCACCACGGTGCTGAGCTGGGTCGGCGTGTTCGCGGCCTTCACCTACATCGCGCCCATGCTGACCAAGATCACCGGCTTTGCGGAGAGCGCGGTGTCGCCCATCCTCCTGGTGTTCGGCGCCGGTCTCGTGGTGGGCAATCTTGCCGGCGGGCGCCTCGCCGACCGCTGGCTCGTGCCGACCGTTTACGGTTCGCTGGTGGTGCTCGCCGCGGTGCTGGGCGCGCTCACCTTCGCTCTCCATAACGCCGTTGCGGCGGTGATCTTCGTCGGCCTGCTCGGCGCGGTGGCCTTCGCGACCGTGGCACCATTGCAGATGTGGGTGCTGGAGAAGGCGCAGGGCGCCGGCCAGAGCCTCGCGTCCTCCTTCAACATCGCCGCCTTCAATCTCGGCAATGCCATCGGCGCGTGGCTGGGCGGGGTGGTGATCGATCACGGGCTCGGCCTCGGCGCCGTGCCGTGGGTGGCCGCCCTCGTGCCTCTCGCCGCTGTGCCCGTGGCCTGGTGGGCCGGGCGGTTGGAGGCCGGTCGCGCGCTCACCCCCGCCGCCGCCGAATAGCACGGAGCGCAAAAACAGAAAGCCCGCGCACGGGACACCGAGCGCGGGCTTTCCTTTATGTGGCGGATTGTCCGCGCGTCAGATCTTCTGGTTGTACTCGCCGACTTCCGGATGGGTGCGCAGCACGCTGTCCACCTCGGCGAACATCTCGCGCATGCGGGCCTCGGAGACGGGGCTTTCCACCACCACCACCAGTTCGGGCTTGTTGGAGGAGGCGCGCACCAGGCCCCAGGAACCGTCTTCGGTGGTGACGCGCACGCCGTTCACCGTCACGAGGTCGCGGATCGCCTGACCCGTCACCTTCGCGCCCTCGGCCTGAAGCTTCTGATAGTGCTTCACCACCTGCTCCACGATGCCGTACTTGGCCTCGTCCGCGCAGTGGGGTGACATGGTGGGCGACGACCAGGTCTTGGGCAGCGCGAGGCGCAGTTCGGAGAGCTTCTTGCCCGGATTGCGATCGAGCATGTCCAGTACGGCGATGGCCGAGACGAGGCCGTCGTCATAGCCGCGGCCGATGGGCTTGTTGAAGAAATAGTGGCCCGACTTCTCGAAGCCGACGAGGGCGCCGCTCTCGTTCACCCGGCGCTTCATGTAGGAATGGCCGGTCTTCCAGTAATCCGCCTTCACGCCGAGCTTGATCAGCTCGGGATCAGTGGCGAACAGGCCCGTGGACTTCACATCCACCACGAAGGTGGAGTTGGGATAGAGCTTGGCGAGGTCGCGGGCGAGCATCACGCCCATCTTGTCGGCGAAGATTTCCTCGCCCTCATTGTCCACCACGCCGCAGCGGTCGCCGTCGCCGTCGAAGCCCAGCGCCACGTCGGCGCCCGAGGCCAGCACGGCATCGCGCATGGCGTGGAGCATCTCGAGGTCTTCGGGGTTCGGATTGTACTTCGGGAAGGAGTGGTCGAGCTCGGTATCGAGCGGCACCACTTCCACGCCGAGCGCCTCAAGGATGCGCGGGGCGAAGGCGCCGGCCGTGCCATTGCCGCAGGCCACCACCGCCTTGATGGGGTGCTTCAGCTTCGGCCGGTCGGTGAGATCCTTGATGTAGATCTCGGGGAAGTTCTCGACGAACTGATAGGCGCCGCCGCCCTTCAGGTCGAACTTCGCACAGAGCACGATCTCCTTCAGGCGGGTCATCTCATCCGGGCCGAAGGTGAGGGGGCGGTTCACGCCCATCTTCACGCCGGTCCAGCCATTGTCATTGTGCGAGGCCGTGACCATCGCCACCGCCGGCACGTCGAGGGCGAACTGGGCGAAATAGGCCATGGGCGACATGGCAAGGCCGATGTCGTGCACCTTCACGCCGGCGGCCATGAGGCCGGAGACCATGGCGTACTTGATGGAGGAGGAATAACCGCGGAAGTCGTGGCCGGTGACGATCTCCGGCTTGATGCCCATTTCGTGCATCAGCGTGCCGAGGCCCATGCCCAGCGCCTGCACGCCCATGAGGTTGATTTCCTTCTGGAACAACCAGCGGGCGTCATACTCGCGGAACCCGGTGGGCTTCACCATGGGCTCGGATTCATAGGCGTAGGTGTTCGGCGTCAGTGCGGGCTTCGGCGTCGGGAACATGAAAAGCCTCTCTCGGCGCGGAGTGCATTCCGGGCAGGAACGCCCGATAGCACGAAATTGTGACCTGTCTAATCTGAAGCGCAGCTGTATGGCGCTGGCCAAATCTGGCCGGGATACGCCTGCGCGCCGCCGGACGGATCAACGTCGCGGCAAAGCCCGTGGTTCCCCGTGCAGAAGCCGAGTCCCCACGCGGAAGCCTTGAGGTGGCTTGGCTTGCACGGCCCCTCACGTGCCGCGCGGCTTCGCCCGATTGGTGGGCGGGGCGTTCGCCGGGTCTTCCGGCCAGGGGTGCTTGGGGTAGCGCCCGCGCATCTCGGCCCGCACATCCCGCCATGAGCCCTGCCAGAATTGTGGCAGATCCTTCGTCACCTGAATGGGCCGATGGGCGGGGGAGAGCAGGGCCAGCGTCAGCGGCACCTTGCCCCCCGCGATGGCTGGATGGCGGGTGAGGCCGAACAGCTCCTGCACCCGCACCGGCAGCAGTGGCCCGCCCTCGGCCGCATAGTCGATGGGCAGGTTGGAGCCCGTCGGTGCGGTGAAGTGGCTGGGGGCCTCGGTTTCCAGCCGATGGGTCAGCTCATAGGGCAGGAGGGCGTGGAGCGCATTGCCCAGATCCCCCGCGCTCACCTGACCGAGCGAGGTGCGCCCGGTGAGGAAAGGGGCGAGCCATTCAGCCGCCGTGGCGGCGAGTTGGGCGTCCGAGAGGTCCGGCCATGGCGCGCCTTCCGCCTGATGGAGAAAGCGCACCCGGTCGCGCCACTGGGTGAGGGCGGGTGTCCACGGCAGGCGCTCGATGCCGAGGTCCGCGAGGCCTTCCGCCAGCGCGGCGGCGGTCTCCGGCGTGTTGGGCACCGGCTGCGGCCGGTCGGCGAGGGTCAGGGCGCCCAGACGCCGCGTCTCGCGCGCTCGCACCGAGGCGGTCGCCGGATCGAAGGCGACTTCAAGGCCGGCGGTGATGGCGTCGGCGAACAGGCGCTCGATCTCCTCGCCCGAGATCGCAGCGGCGAGCTGCACGCGCGCGGCATCGGCTCGTCCGCTGATCTCCGCCACCGCCAGATAGGGTGCGCGGGCGAGCGAGGAGGCCGGGTCCACCACCGCGCCGCGACCATTCGCGAGCAGGATGCGCGTGCCATCCCCCCGCGCCTTGGCGACGCGATCGGGATAGGCGAGCGCCAGCAAGGCGGCCGGAGAGGGAGTCTCGCCGGCCTTGGGCGGATGGCTTTCGCGCGCCAGTTCCGCCCAGCGGCCGGCAAGGCGGCGGGCATCCTCCGCCCGGCGGGAGCGCTCGCGGCGGAAGTCTTCCAGCCGATGAGCAAGGTCCGGACTGTCGCCGCCGAGCCCCCGCTCGGTAAGCAAAGCCGCGATGTCCGCCGCGCTCTCGCCCGCGCCGAGGTCCGATCCCCGCACCACCATGTGGGCGAGGCGCGGCGGCAGCGGCAGGCGGGCCATGCGGGCGCCGAGCGGCGTCACCGCGCCGTCCGCGTCGATGGCGTCCAGCACCCGCAGCAGGTTCTTCGCCTCGGTGACGGCGGGCAGGGGCGGGGGATCGAGGAAGGGCAGGGCGCGGGGATCACGCACGCCGGCGCTGGCGAGATCGAGCACGAGGCCGGAAAGGTCGGCGGCGAGGATTTCCGGGGTCGCGAAGGCGGGCAGGCTCTGCGTCTCGCCCTCGCCCCACAGGCGATAGCACACGCCCGGCTCGGTGCGGCCGGCGCGTCCCCGCCGCTGGTCGGCGGCGGCGCGGGAGACGCGCACGGTCTCAAGCCGCGTCAGTCCCACGTCCGGCTCGAAGCGGGGCACGCGGGCGAGGCCACAATCCACGACCACCCGCACGCCCTCGATGGTGAGCGATGTTTCCGCGATGGAGGTGGCAAGCACCACCTTGCGCTTGCCGGGCGGGGCGGGGAGGACGGCGCGGTCCTGCTCGGCGGCATCAAGCGCGCCGAAAAGGGCCACGATGTCCGTGTCCCGGTCGCGCACATCGGCCAGGAGATGGGTCTGCGTGCGGCGGATTTCGGCGGCGCCGGGCAAAAAGGCGAGCACCGAGCCGCGCTCGGCGGAAAGCGCCTTGAGCACCGCATCCACCACCTGCCGCTCGATGGGCGCACGTGGATCGCGGCCGAGATAGCGCGTGTCCACCGGATAGGCGCGGCCTTCGCTTTCCACGACCGGGGCGGGCGCGCCGTCGCCCAGCAGCGCCGCCACGCGGGCACCGTCGAGGGTCGCGGACATGGCGAGCAGGCGCAGGTCGTCCCGCAGGCCGCGCTGGGTTTCCAGCGCCAGCGCGAGGCCGAGATCGGCGTCCAGCGAGCGCTCGTGATATTCGTCGAACAGCACGGCGGCGATGCCGCTGAGCTCCGGATCGTCCAGCACCATGCGGGTGAAGACGCCCTCGGTGATGACCTCGATGCGGGTGCGGCGGGAGACCTCCGAGCGCAGGCGCACCCGATAGCCCACCGTCTCGCCCACCTTCTCCTTCAGCGTCTGCGCCATACGGTGCGCGGCGGCGCGGGCGGCGAGGCGGCGGGGCTCCAGCACGAGGATCTTGCCGCCCTTCACCCACGGCTCGTCCAGCAGCGCCAGCGGCACGCGCGTGGTCTTGCCGGCGCCGGGCGGGGCGACGAGCACGGCCGCGACGTGATCGCGCAGCGTGGCGGTCAGGGCCGGCAGGGCGTCGTCAATGGGCAGGCGGGTGTCGAACATGGAACCTTGGGCTGTCATGCTTGCCTGCACATAGGCCATCGGGGGGCCGGAAATCCATCCCGGCGTCCCCGCTTGCGGCATGGGAGGACATTCCGACCGGCGTGGCTTATGTAAGCGGCACGTTCAGATTCCCGTTTCAGGAGCCGTGTCTCCATGTCCAGCGTTCCGTCCAGCCTCACCGACAAGGCCCAGTCCTTCAGCGTCGAGGGCGCCGTTGTCGCCGTCGCCTTCCAGAAGAAGGCCGCCATCCTGATCGGCGGCATGGGCGAGGCGCTGCGCATCGAGGGTGAGGCCGAGACGCGGTTCACGCTTCATGACGGCGGCGTGCTTGACGTGCGGGGTGACGGCAAGCGTCTCGTCTCCGGCGGCGACGATGGCCGGGTGGTGGAACTCTCAGCCGAGGGCGAGGTCCAGGTGCGGGCCGAGCACAAGGGGCGCTGGATCGACCGCGTTGCGCTCGGGCCGGATGGCGCGGTCGCCTATTCCGCTGGCAAGACGGCTTATGTTTTGCCGGCGAAAGGTGAGGCGCGCAGCCTTGAGGTGGCCTCCACGGTAGGCGGACTTTCCTTTGCACCGAAGGGCCTGCGGCTCGCGGTGGCGCACTATGGCGGCGTGACGCTCTGGTATCCCAACCTCGTGGACGCCAAACCCGATCTTTTCGGCTGGAAAGGATCGCATCTCGGCGTCGCCTTCAGCCCGGACGGGCGCTTCCTCGTCACCACCATGCAGGAGGCGGCGCTGCACGGCTGGCGCGTCTCGGACGGCGGCCACATGCGCATGACCGGCTATCCGGCGCGGGTGAAATCGTTCAACTTCTCGGCCGATGGCAAGTGGCTCGCCACCTCCGGCTCCTCGGAAGTCATCCTGTGGCCCTTCGCGTCCAAGGAGGGGCCCATGGGCAAGCAGCCCTCCATGATCGCGCCCTCCTCCACCGCGCGCGTCTCTTCGGTCGCCTGCCACCCCAAGGATCCGGTGGTGGCGGTGGGCTATGAGGACGGCATGGTGCTGATGGCGCGCATCTCGGATGGCGCAGAGATTCTGCTGCGCGCGCCGGACGGCTCGCCCGTCACCGCCACCGGCTGGAGGGCGGATGGCGGGGCCGTGGCCTTCGGCACCGCAAACGGCAGCGCCGGCATCGTCACCTTCTGAAGCTTGGCCTTTGAAGCGTGGCCGCCAAGCCCGATTGCTGAAGCGAGGCTTGCATTTGGGGCCCGCGGGTCGCGTCGCGGGCCTGTCACGGCGGCGGGTTATCCGATAACCTCCGGTTGCTTCGCAAATGCGAAGCACTGTCGTCCGGTCGGAGCTGCCTCATGAAGATCGAAGACGTTCGCCGTACCGCCTACTCGATGCCGCTGACCAACCCGGCCTATCCGCCGGGGCCGTATCGTTTCTTCGATCGCGAGTTCATGATCATCACCTACCGGACCGACATCGAGGCGCTCCGCCGTGTCGTGCCCGAGCCGCTCGAGGTGTACGAGCCGCTGGTGAAGTACGAATTCATCCGCATGCCCGATTCCACCGGCTTCGGCGACTATACCGAGACCGGACAGGTCATCCCGGTGAAGTATGAGGGCGTGGAGGGTGGCTATGTCCACTCCATGTATCTCGATGACGAGGCGCCCATCGCCGGCGGCCGCGAGCTCTGGGGCTTCCCCAAGAAGTACGCGCACCCGAAGATGGAAGTGGAGAAGGACGTCCTCACCGGGCGTCTCCACTATGGCAAGACCCTCTGCGTCGACGCCTCCATGGGCTACAAGCACAAGGCGGCGGACAAGGATGCGGTGCTCGCGGCGCTGAAGACGCCGAGCTTCCTCATCAAGATCATTCCCCATGTGGACGCCACGCCGCGCATCTGCGAACTGGTGCGCTACTATCTGGAGGACATCGTCCTCAAGGAATGCTGGACGGGCCCGGCCGCCCTCGGCCTCTTCCCCCACGCCATCGCCGATGTGGCCAAGCTTCCGGTGCTGGAAGTGGTTTCGGCGCTCCACCTGCGCGCCGACCTCACCCTCGGCATGGGCGAGGTGGTGTTCGACTATCTCAAGGACCAGAAGTGATCCGCTGATACGCGGTCAACGGGTGCGCGGGCCGATTGCCCGCGTGCCGTGCTGCGGTCATGCTGAACCATCCGGGGCGGCGCCGTGCCGCCCCGGCTTCATGTCCGGGCGTGGCGGGCGTTCATGACCGGGCCGTCGTTCTTCGGTTCCGCGCGCGGCGCGGTTCCCGTGCATGGGTGAGACATGAGCACGCTGCGAAGTGAAGTGCCCTGCGACATCAAGGATGTCGTGTCCGAGTACGATCGCGTGGCCCTCGTCTTCCAGGGCGGCGGGGCGCTTGGCGCCTATCAGGCGGGCGTCTATGAGGCGCTGGACAAGGCGGGCCTCGAGCCCAACTGGGTGTCAGGCGTCTCCATCGGTGCGATCAACTCGGCCATCATCGCCGGCAACCTGCCGGAAAACCGGGTCGCCCGCCTGCACGAGTTCTGGAACACGGTGTCGGGCCGCAAGATCTGGGCCTTCACGCCCGAAGGCGACGTCTACCGCACCATGCGCAACCAATTGAGTGCCTGGACGACCATGAACATGGGGCAGCCGGGCTTCTTCAAGCCGCGCTTCCCCAATCCCTGGCTGCTGCCCACCGGCGCGTCCAACGCCACCAGCCTTTACGACACCTCGCCGCTGCGGGAGACGCTTCTGCGGCTCGTGGACTTCGATCTCATCAACAGCGGCAGCATCCGCTTCTCGGTCGGGGCCGCCAATGTGCGCACCGGCAACTTCATCTATTTCGACAATACGACGCATCACATCGCGCCCGAGCACATCATGGCCTCCGGCGCATTGCCGCCGGCCTTCCCGGCCATCCGCATCGACGGCGAATATTACTGGGACGGCGGCGTCGTCTCGAATACGCCGCTGCAATGGCTGCTGGACCAGCCCGACCACCCATCCGCCCTCGTCTTCCAGGTGGACCTGTTCTCCGCCCGCGGCGAGCTTCCCCGTGACATGTTCGGCGTGATCGAGCGCCAGAAGGACATCGGCTATTCGAGCCGCACCCGCTACACGACGGACCTCTTCCGGCGCGTCCAGCTCATGCGCACCGCCCATGCGGAGGCGGTCATGCGCATTCCCGAGCAATTGCGGACGGAAGACGACCTCCAGGTGCTCTCCGACTACGAGAAGTCCGGTCCGGTCAACATCTGCCACCTGATCTATCAGGAGAAGAGCTACGAGCGGGACTTCAAGGACTACGAGTTCTCCGGCTCGTCCATGCGCGATCACTGGCAGTCGGGCATCGAAGACACGATGAAGACCCTGCGCCATCGTCAGTGGCTGGAGAAGCCCGATAAGAGCGATGGTATCGTCATTCACGACGTGCACCGTCTGGCGGAATAGGCCGCGTCACCGCTTCTCCCGCCCCAAATGGCGAGGGCCATTAGCCCTCCCCCCGCGTGGGGGAGGGTTGGGAGGGGGGGGAAACGCCTTCCATCCCGTGCGCCTTCGGGTGAAGCCAGAGACCTTCCCCTCACAGCGGCAGGGCGCGGAACATGGTGTTGGCGCCCAGCAAGGCGAGGCCGGAGAAGAAGCAGGCGCGGAAGGCCTGCTGCGAGATGGCGAGGCGGATGCGCCGGCCGATCTCCATGCCCGCGAAGGCCGGAATGAGCGCGGCGCACGTCACGAGCAGCGCGTGCGGCGAGGCGAGCGGCGCCCCCTTGGCGGACAGAGCGATGGCAAGGCCGATGGAGCCGCTGGTGAAGGCGAGCCCCATGGCCTGTACCAGGTCCTCCCGATGGAGAGACAGCGATTGCAGATAGGGAGCAGCCGGCATCACCGTGACACCCGTGGTGCCGGTGAGCAGGCCGGAGGCAAAGCCCATGAGCGGTGACAGCCAGGGCTCGATCCAGGCCGGCGTGGTGAAATGGAAGCGCCCGAGCCCCATGAGGCCGTAGACCAGCAGCGTGCCGCCGAGCACCGCCGGGGCGAGATGGGAATCCAGCCCCTCAAGCCAAAATCCGCTCACCAGCGTGGCGCCGAAGGTGGCGAGCCCCATGGGCCAGAAGCGGATGAGCACCGGCAGGAGGCGCGGCCCGGTGGCGAATTGCAGCACATTGGTGAGCAAGGTCGGCGCCAGCAGAATCGCGGCGGCGTCCGCCGGCGGCATGAGCAGGCTCAGCAGGGCCATGCCCAGCGTCGGCAGGCCCATGGCGGTGACGCCCTTCACGAGGCCGGCGAGGATGAGGATGAGAGCGATGAGGGTGAGGGTCAGTGCGGTCATGCGCCGCAGGCTGGCCTACGCCCCATCTTGCGGCAATGTGGATTATCCGGCCATATCCTTCGCATAATCCGAAGGATCAGATGCCGTGCGCTTTGACAGCGTCGATCTCAAGCTTTTCCTCGCCATATTGGAAACCGGCAGCATCACGGCCGGAGCCGAGCGGGCGAACCTCGCCCTGCCCTCGGCGAGCGCGCGGGTGCGCGGCATGGAGGAGGTGGCGGGCACGCCGCTCCTCGTGCGCGGGCGCAGTGGCGCGACGCCGACGCCGGCGGGGGAGGCACTGGCCCATCACGCCCGCCTCATCCTCCAGCAATCCGAGCGGATGCGCGGCGAGCTGTCCCGCTACGGGCGCGGGCTGAAGGGGCATGTGCGGCTCTGGACCAGCACGGCGGCCCTCTCGGCCCAGCTTCCCGTCGATCTCGCCCGCTTCCTTGCGCGGCATCCCGACGTGGACATCGATCTTGAGGAGCGTCCGAGCCGGGAGACGGCGCCGGCCTTGCGGGCCGGGCTCATCCACATCGGGCTCCTCGCCGATGCGGCCGATGTCACCGGCTTCGAGACACGGCCCTATTGCGAGGATGTGCTGATGGCCGTGCTGCCCCTTGCCCACCCGCTGGCCGGCCGCGCGGGGCTGACCTTCGCCGAGGTCGCAGCCCAGCCCTATGTGGGGCTC